>JAEUSV010000091.1 GCA_016788485.1 Flavobacteriales bacterium | reverse complement strand
ACGAAGCGCGCCTGGTCGGTGTCCTCGATGCGCAGCAGGAAGGTGCCGCCGTGCTTCCTGGCGAAGAGGTAGTTGTACAGGGCTGTGCGCACACCGCCCATGTGCAGGGGGCCGGTGGGGCTGGGGGCGAAACGGACGCGTACGGACATGTCGATCGGGTGTGCAGGCGATCCAGTGATCTGTATCGATCCCTGGTCGCTGGAAATGAGGCGCGAAGGTAGGCCGGTCGCGGGAATGAAGGGGGCGCCCGCAGCGCGGGAACGCCCATCCGCATGATCGACCAACAGGCCCGATGGCCATCACGCTAGCTTGGCACCATGCGCATCACCGGCTTCCTGCTCGGCCTCCTCCTCCTCATCGTTCCCGAGGTGCTGCGGGTGTACTACATCATGCCCTTCCCCGGCAGCCAGGAGGATGTGGCCACCGACCTGCGGCAGGTGGACCTCGCTTATTGGCTGCACCACAACGTGTGGTGGCTGCGGCTGTTGGGGCTGGCGTTGGTGGTGGGGCCCGCGCTCCACTACCTGCGCAACGGCGGCTGGCTGAAGCGCATCGGTGTGCTGTTGCCGCTGGCCCTGGCCGCCACGGTGTTCTACCTGTTCAATTTCAAGTTCATGGCCGACAAGATGTTCCTGCCGGTGGAGCACAAGGTGATGGCCGCGGTGACGAAGGACAGTGGCGGCGCGAACGACCTGGTGATCGCGGTGGAACGGAACGGCGAGGCGCGCGCCTACCCCATCGAGCTGATCGGCTACCACCACCAAGTGCTCGACACCATAGGCGGCGAGGCGGTGATGGTGACCTACTGCACCGTGTGCCGCACGGGCCGCGCTTACAGCCCCGTGGTGAACGGCCAGGCCGAGACCTTCCGCCTGGTGGGCATGGACCACTTCAACGCCATGTTCGAGGACAGCCGAACGGGGAGCTGGTGGCGGCAGGCCACGGGCGAGTGCATCGCCGGTCCGCTGAAGGGACAGGCTTTGCCGGAGGTATCGTCCACACAGCTCACCCGCGCGAAGTTCGCCCGACTGCATCCGCAGGGCCTGGTGCTTCAGCCCGACCCCGCGTTCGCGAAGGCCTATGAAGGGTTGAAGGAATACGATGAGGGCACCATGGTCTCCTCGCTCGAAGGCCGCGACACCGCCAGCTGGCAGCCGAAGAGCTGGGTGGTGGGCGTGGTGCACAACGGCATGGCAAGGGCGTATGATTGGAATGAGCTCCGCGACCGAGGCGGCATTCGAGACACGCTGGGTGGTATCGAGATCCAGCTGATCGCCCCGCCGCGCTCAAGTAATTTTCTCGTGTGGGGTAAGCTCTCGGCGCCTGTACCCTTCTTGGAAGACTCAACGGTCAGAGAGATCGTATCCGTTCTGGACAACTGGTATGCACCCTTCATTTTTCCCGTGGGTGATTCCTCGCAGGTCGTGATCGGATCGCCGATCCCCGCCTACCAGGAGTACTGGCACAGCTGGCGCACCTTCCACCCGAACACCACGCGGTACGAGAAGACGCCTTGATCGCGTAGGGGTGAGCGGCGAGGGGTGAGGGGTGAGTCGGCGCACGACCTACTTCGTGCCAGACTCGCCACTCGCAACTCACCACTCGCCACTCATAGCAAGGCCTTCGGGCTTCAGCATTCCTGTCCGAACCGCTAGCTTGGCGCTGAACCCCTCCCCATGGACGGACTCCTGCTGATCCTGCTCATCGCCATCCTGATCCTGGTGATCGGCTTCAAGAACCGCATGGCCGCGGTGGAGCGCGAGCTGCAGGTGAACCGCCTGCAGATGCAGGAGCTTATGAAGGCCCTGGCGAAGCGCGTGGCCGGAGAACCGCCGCCACCCGCGGCCGCGACCAAGGCACCGGAAGCACGACCCGAGCCCGCTCCGGCACCACCCATCGTTCCAAGCGGCATCCCGCAGGAGCACGAACGCTTCACCGGTACCGCGGAACACCCGCCGATCATCACACCACCGCCCGCCTCGCACGCCGAAGTTCCCGGCGAAGGCGCTCCTTCGTACGCCGAAACCCCAGGGGAATCCCCTGTGTTGCCTGCCGTAGTCTCTGGCGAAGGCATGGCCCCTGCCCCTGCCCCTGTTCCTGTTCCCGCTCCTGTTCCTCCTCCACCCCGCAAGCCCACCTTCCTCGAGCGCAACCCCGACCTGGAGAAGTTCATCGGGGAGAACCTCATCAACAAGATCGGCATCGCCATCCTGGTGATCGGCCTGGGCCTGTTGCTGCAATACGCCATCGGCAAGGGCTTCATCGGCGAAACCGCGCGCACGCTCATCGGCATCGGCAGCGGTGCGGTGCTGCTGCTGTTCGCGCACCGCCTTCGCGAGAGCTTCCGCGCCTTCAGCTCCGTGCTCGTGGGCGGCGGCCTCAGCGTGCTCTACTTCAGCATCGCCATCGCCTTCCAGGACTACCACATCCTGGGGCAGACCGCAGCCTTCGCGATCATGGTGGGCATCACCGCGCTCGGGGTGCTCTTCACGCTGCTGTACGACCGCCGCGAGCTGGCCGTGATCGCGCTGCTCGGCGGCTTCGCCACCCCCTTCATGGTGAGCACCGGCGAAGGCAACTACAAGGTGCTCTTCTCCTACCTGCTGATCCTCGACGCGGGCATGCTGGTGCTCGCGAACTACAAGAAGTGGAGCATCCTCAACATCCTCTCCTTCGCGCTCTCCTGGCTGCTCTTCGTGGCCTGGTCGATGAGCGGGTACACCGACCTCGACCCGCGACCGGTGTGGACCGCCTTCGCCTTCGCCACCGCGTTCTACGCCGTGTTCTTCGCCATGGTGCTCTGGTACGACCTGCGCCACCGCACCGCCTTCACCCCGCTGGACTATTCGCTCTTCCTGCTCAACACGGCGGTGTACTTCGGCACGGGCATGCACTTCCTAACCGACCTCGACGTGCGCGTGGGCGGCCTGCTGTGCGTGCTGCTCGCCGCGGTGAACGTGGTGTTCGCGCTGCGCTTTTACCGCGACGAGCGCGTGCCGCGCAACCTCGTGCACCTGCTCATCGGCATCGTGCTCACCTTCATCAGCCTGGCCGCGCCCGTGCAACTGGAGGGGGACCACATCACGCTCTTCTGGGCGGCCGAGGGCGTGCTGCTCGTGTGGTTCGCGCACCGCTCCGGCATCCGCCTGGTGGAACGCGCCAGCCTGGCGGTGAGCGCGCTCATGGTCATCAGCCTCATCATGGACCTGGGGCTGTATTCCGCGCCGCAGCACAAGCTGATGATGCCCCTGCTGAACCGCGTGTTCATCGCCGGCGCGGCCGTGGTGCTGTCGCTCGCGTTGCAGTTCCGCCTGTGGGCGAAGTGGCCGGTCGACCATGAGGTGCTTCCGGGCCTGCACCGCTCGGTGTGGCGGGGCGTGCTCGCCACGGCGGCCGCGGGGCTGGGCTACCTCGTGGGCCTGCTGGAGCTCAACTACCAGCTCGGCCGCATGCTGCCCGAAGGCTCCGTGGCCATGGCCGGCATGGCGTGGACGCTGCTGTACCTCATCGTGGCCGACATGCTCACCAGCCATGCTGGGCGCCTTACACGCTGGGCCTTCGGTCCGCTCTTCGCCTTCGCCTTCCTGCTCTACATCACCTGGCACTACGAGATGGGCATGCGCCAGCTGCGCGAGCACCTCGCCGGTGGCGAATGGGATGGGCATGTGCTGCTCCATGCCTTCGCCTTCGGGCTGGTGGTGACCCTGGTGACGCGCGTGATGCGCTGGTCGCGCGAACTGCTCGTGCTCCGCTCCCCGCAGTGGAACACCTACGCCTGGGTCCTCTGCACCCTGCTGGTGGTGATCGCCAGCCAGGAGCTCGACCACCTGCTGCTGGCCAACCAGCCGCCCACCCCGGAGCCGTATGAGGCGATGCGCGCGCTGCACAAGGCCCGCACCGCCGGTTACCCGATCCTGTGGGGCATCGGCAGCTTCCTGTTCATGGCCTACGGCATGCGCGCACGCATCCGCACCGTGCGCATCATCGCGCTCACCCTCTTCGGCCTCACCCTGGTGAAGCTCTTCCTGTTCGATATCCGCAGCGCCTCGCAGGGCGGACGCGTGGCCGCGTTCATCAGCCTGGGCGTGCTGCTGCTGGTGGTGAGCTTCCTGTACCAGAAGCTCAAGGCCCTGCTCAAGGACGACACCGATGCGCCTGCGAACTAGCCTGATCGCCCTGCTGCTGGGCCTGGCCGCGATCGCCCAACGACCCGGCTGGCGTACCACCGTGGGTCCCGCGGCGCGCACCGGACCGCACGCCGTGCGCCTTTCCCCCGAAGTGGTGGGCCGCTCGCAGGGCACCCTGAACGACGTGCGCCTCCTTGCACCCGATTCCACCCTGGTGCCCTTCGTGGTGCGCACGGCACCGGCCCAGGTGAGCGAGGCCCATGCGGTAGCCTTCACCATGCTGCGCAACGACCGCGAAGGCCGGCGCACCGTGGTGGAGTTCGAGGTCCCCCAGGGAACGCTCATGGACGGCTTCACGCTGGGCATCCGAAACGCCGAGGTGGGCAAGAGCGCCCGCATCACCGGCAGCGACGACCGCCGCCACTGGTTCATGGTGAAGGACGATCACCTGAGCCTCTCCGGCGATGAGGAGGCACGCAGCCTGCGTTGGGTGGACCTGCCCCTGAGCGACCACCGCTACTACCGCATCGAGCTGAACGACTCGCTCACCGCGCCCGTGCAGGTGCTTTCGGTGGGACACACCGTACAGGCCCGCAGCGAAGGCCGTTACCAGACCATCACCACCGCACGGTGGGACCGCATCGAGGTAAAGGGTCGCACGCTGGTACGCATCACCGCCGACCACCCGCTGGTGATCGATCGCCTCCGGTTCGCCGTGGCGGATACCGTGCCTTACCTGCGTCACTACCGGCTGTACACGTACCGCCAGGAAGAACGTCAGGAGCGCCGGCGCAAGGTGATGCACCGCTGGACCGAGGAGCTCGGCGCCGGCACCATCGCCTCGTACGCACGACCTGTGATCACCGGACCAGGGGTCGCGGTGGACACCCTGTTCCTGGCCCTCGAGAACGGCGATGACAGGCCTTTGCGGATCACCCGCCTCGAGGTGCTCCAGCTTGAACGCGCGCTGCTCGCCAACCTCCAGGCCGGGGTCACCTACACGCTCACCACCGGCGACCCCGCGGCCTCAGCACCACGCTTCGACCTCACGCACTTCCAGGACAGCCTGCCCACACCGCTGGACACATTGGTCCTGGGCGCCCTTATCCCGGTGCCCCGCGCCGCAGCCCACAAGCCCTTCGACCTGTCACAGTGGTGGGTGTGGGTGGCCATGCTCGTGGTGGGCGGGCTGGCGGCCTTCGGTGCGCTGCGCGCGTTGAGGCGCGAAAAGCCCTGAAAAGCACTCACTCCCTTCGATCCTTTTAACACCCCGGCGTGTACCGAAGGCGTGGCCCCCCGCCGCCTCACCGCCCTACCTTTAACCCGCAATGCGCGCGACACCGCGGCGTTGTTGATGCGATGTCCTCCGATTACGCCCTGCTGATCGCCAAGCTCGACGCGTTCATCCGCCGGTACTACAAGGACCGGCTGATCCGCGGGGTGCTTTACAGCGTGGGCCTGCTCGTGGCCTTCTTCCTGCTGGTGTCCATCGGCGAGGCCATCGGGCGCTTCGGCACCACCGCGCGCACCGTGCTCTTCTGGTCGTACATCGCCGCGGCGGCCTTCGTGCTCGGGCGTTTCATCGTGGTGCCCTTGGTGAAGCTGTTCCGCCTGGGCCCGGTGATCGGCCACGCCGAGGCCGCGCGCATCATCGGCACGCACTTCACCGAGGTGAAGGACAAGCTCCTCAACACGCTCCAGCTCCGTGAGCAGGCGGAACAGGACCCCGCGCGGCGCGAGCTCATCGAGGCCTCCATCGCCCAGCGCAGCCGCGAGCTCAAGCCGGTGCCCTTCGGCAACGCCATCGACCTGCGGCGCAACACCCGCTACCTGCGCTACGCCCTGCCTCCGCTGGCCGTGCTCGTGGTGCTGCTCTTCGCGGCGCCCAGCCTCATCACCGGGCCCACGGAGCGCCTGCTCGCCCACACCCGCGAGTTCGCCCCCGAGGCCCCCTTCGACTTCGTGGTGCTCAACGACACGCTCGCCGTGCCCGAGGACCAGGACTTCGAGCTGCAGGTGGAGCTCAGGGGCGCCGTGGTGCCGCAACAGGCCGAGGTGGTGGTGGACGGCGTGCGTGTACCCCTGGTGAAGCAGGACGCCACGCGCTTCACCCACCGCTTCCGCAACGTGCACGACCCCATCACCTTCCACCTGGAGGCTGAAGGGTTCCGATCGGTGGAGCGCACCCTGATCACCGTGCCCGACCCCCTGGTGCTCGACCTGGCCATGAAGCTCGAGTACCCGGCCTACTTGGGCATGCCCACCGAGCAGCGCGGCAACACCGGCGATGCCCAGGTGCCCGCCGGCACGCGCATCACCTGGACGGCCACCACGCGCAGCGCCGATGTGCTCGAGCTCGCGTTCGACGACACCACCTACAGCCTGCGGCCCCAGGGCGAGGACCGCTTCACCGCCAGCCGGCGCCTGTTGCAGAGCCGCACCTACCGCATGGTCCCCGCCAAGGGCGACCGCCAGGCCAGCGCTCCGCTGCAGTACCACATCGACGTGGTGCCCGACCTGCACCCCACCATCCTGGTGGAGCAGAAGGCCGACAGCACCGCGCCCAAGCGCCTGTACTTCAAGGGCGACATCGGCGACGACCACGGCTTCAAGCGCCTGCTCTTCCACTACCGCTTCGCGCAGGGCGGTGACAGCGTGGCGGCTGATGCGCGCGAACGCACGGTCGAGCTGGGCATCGACCCGCGCAACACCCGGCAGCAGTTCTTCCACGGCTGGGACATCTCCACGCTCACCCTCGCGCCGGGCGACCGGTTGGAGTACTGGTTCGAGGTGTGGGACAACGACGGCGTGAACGGCAGCAAGAGCGCGCGCAGCGGCCTGCAGGTGTTCGAGGCCCCCACCCTCAAGGAGCTGTCCGAGAAGCAGGACCAGCAGGGCGAGCAGATCAAGAAGGAGCTCGAACAGGGCATCCGCGAGGCGCAGGACCTGCAACGCGAGCTCGACAAGCTGCGCCGCGAGATGCTCGACAAAAAGGAGCTCAACTGGCAGGACCAGCAGAAGCTGCAGAACGTGCTCGACCGGCAGAAGCAGCTGCAGCAGCGCATCGAGAACACCACGCAGAAGCTCGAGCAGCAGCGCACCGAACAGCAGGAGTACCGCCAGATGGACGAGCGCCTGCTCGAGAAGCAGCAACAGGTGCAGGAGCTCTTCGAGAACGTGCTCAACGAGGAGATGAAGGAGCTCTACAAGCAGGTGCAGGAGATGCTCGAGAAGCTCGACAAGGAGAAGCTCCAGGAGCAGATGAAGGACATGAAGCTCGGCCAGGAGGACATCGAGAAGGAGCTGGACCGTGCGCTGGAGCAGTTCAAGCAGATGGAGGTGGAGCAGAAGGCCCAAGACATCGCCGACCAGCTGGAGAAGCTCGCCGAGGAGCAGAAGAAACTATCCGAGGAGACCAAGGCCGGCGATACCCCCAAGGAAGAGCTGCAGAAGAAACAGGAGGAACTGAACAAGGCCTTCGAGGACGTGCGGAAGGAGCTGGACGAGCTGGAGAAGAAGAACGAGGAGCTGCAGGACCCCATGGAGCTGCCCAAGACCGAGCAGCAGGAGCAGGACATCCAACAACAGCAGCAGCAGAGCAGTGAGCAGCTGCAGAAGGACCAGAAGCAGAAGGCCGGCGACAGCCAGAAGAAGGCCGGCGAGCAGATGGAGCAGATGGCCTTCCAGATGAAGAGCGCCATGCAACAGGACCAGCAGGAGCAGGCCGAGGAGGACATGGACGCCCTGCGTCAGCTGCTGGAGAACATCGTGCACCTGAGCCTGGAGCAGGAGGCCACCATGGCCGACCTGCAGCGCACCGGCGCGCGCGACCCCCACCTGGTGGACCTGGGCCGCACCCAGAAGAAACTGCGCGACGATGCCCGCGTGGTCGAGGACTCGCTCTTCGCCCTCAGCAAGCGCGTTCCGCAGCTGCAGGCCACGGTGAACCGCGAGATGAACGCCGTGAACGCCAACATGGACGAGGCCATGGAGCGCATCAACGGCAGCCGCGCCAACGAGCGGGAGAAGCCCGTGGCCGCCGACAAGCAGCAGCGCGCCATGACCAGCCTGAACAACCTGGCCCTGCTGTTGGAGGAGGCCCTGCGCCAGATGCAGCAGCAGCAACAGCAGAGCGGCAAGCCCGGCAGCGGCTCCTGTAACAAGCCCGGCGGAAGCGGCATGGGCAGCGGCAAGAAGCCGAGCATGGCCAAGATGAAGGCCCAGCAACAGGCCCTTCAGAAGCAGCTGGAGGAGATGAGGAAGGCCATGGAGAAGGGCGGCAAGCAACAGGGGCCCAAGCCGGGTGAGAAGAACCCGGGCGGCATGGGACCTGGCATGAGCCAGCAGCTGGCCCAGCTCGCCGCGCAACAGGCCGCCATCCGCAAGGAGATGCAGCGCATGGCCCAGGAGCTCAACAAGGACGGGAGCGGCTCGGGCAATGGGCTCAACAAGCTCGCCGAGGAGATGGAGAAGAACGAGAAGGACATCGTGAACAAGAACATCACGCCAGAGACCCTGCGGCGGCAGCAGGACATCATGGTGCGCCTGCTGGAGGCCGAAAAGGCCGAGCGCGAACGGGAGCTCGACCAGAAGCGCCAGAGCACCGAAGGGCGCGATGTGCCGCACGAGGATCCCGCACGCTTCTTCGAGCACCACCGCACCAAGCAGCGCGAAACGGAACTGCTGCGAACCGTCCCCGCCGGATTGAAGCCGTACTACAAGGAGCGGGTCAACGAGTATTTCGATACATTTGACCGACCCTGAGAACGCTGATGGGAGCCCTGATCGAGGACGTACAGTTCACGCAGCGCATCGAGTTCCCCGCCAAGGCCGAGAACATCGCCCTCGCGGAAAAGCTCATCGATGAGGCCTGCCAGAAGCACAACGTGCACGAGTCGCATTACGGCAACATCCTCATCGCCCTCACCGAGGCGGTGAACAATGCCATCCACCACGGCAACCGCCTCGACCCCTCCAAGCAGGTGACCCTCGGCTACGAGGTGAAGGGCGAGAAGATCGTGTTCGTGGTGAGCGATCAGGGTCCGGGCTTCGATTTCAACAGCCTGCCCGACCCCACCGATCCGGAGAACATCGAGAAGCCCCACGGCCGCGGCGTGTTCCTCATGCGCGCGCTGGCGGACAGCGTGGAGTTCAGCGACAACGGGGCCACGGTGGCCATGGCGTTCAGCCTTCAACCCGTCAAGGAGTAGTCCCATGCCCACCTCCGGCACCATCGGTTTCATCGTGCAGGAGGTCCCCAACGTGTTCCGCGATCGCGAGCGGTTGCGCACCTGGCTCTTCCGCGTGGCCCAGGACCATGGCACGCGCATCGACACCGTGTCCTTCGTGCTCATGAGCGACAAGGCGCTGCTGCGCTACAACCGCGATTTCCTGCAGCATGACGACTACACGGACGTGATCACCTTCCCGGTGGAGAGCAACAACGGGGTGAGCGGCGATGTGCTCATGAGCCTCGACCGCATCCGCGAGAACGCGGCCACCTACGGTGTCAGCGCCCAGCACGAGCTGCGGCGCGTGATGGTGCATGGCCTGCTGCACCTGCTGGGGCATAGCGACAAGAGCAAGGCCAAGCGCGCGGCCATGCAGGCCCTGGAGGACAAGTACCTCGCCCGCTACTGAGGGGTCAGTTGTGCATCGGGTCGCGCTTCACGCCGAAGGCATCGCCCATCCGGCATAGCGCCCCACCCACGGCCGCGTATCCCGTGGCCGCGATGGCCTTTCCCAGGCTTTCCCGCCGCTTGAAGCCCCAGACGTCCTTCAGGAAGGCCGGGAAGTTCTCCGCGTTCAGCAGGTCGAAGGCCACCGAGATGGTGGGCTCCAGGTTCTTGGCTGTATGCCAGATGCCCACGGGGATGTAGAGGGTCTCGCCCGGCCCCACCACGAAGGTGATCGGTGTGGCGTTGCGGTACTTCGGGTACTTGTTCAGGTCGACGTTCTCGATGTCGGGGATCGAGCTCTTCCAGCGGTCGCCCGGCTCGGGGTACATGCACTCGTCCTGGCCGCGCGGCCACACCGTGAACTGCTTGTGGCCGTAGAGCTGGTTCACCCAGGCGCTAAGGTGGTAGTAGTCGATGTGCACATAGGGGAACTTGCCGCCGGGACCGCCGATGAACAGCTCCAGTGCGCTGCCCCAGTAGCCCCGCTTGAACCACGAGCTCTCCAGCCAGTTGGGCTGGGCGAACCCCAGGTTCACGGGCTTCACCATGTCCACCAGTTCGGGCAGTTGGGTGGGGATGTGGTACTTGCACGGGTATGGAACGGGGCGGCTCGTGTCCTTGCCCTCCACCAGGTCGAAGATCTCGCGCATGGTGTACTCCTTGCCATCGACCACCGTGCGGCGATCGCCGAAACGCGACCGGAAGAAATCCGGCGTCCACGTATTGTAGGCACCCCACACTTTGGTGGCGTTCTTGAACACCAGCGGGATGCCGGGCTTCCAATGCTCCTCGTAGAACTGCTCCGGAGTGATCTCCGACGCATCGACCTTCTTTACCTCCATGGTCCGGTGAATATGGGCGTGGTACGCGATCGAACGCTGAAAGATACAGCGCCCGCTGCGGAACAGGAGCGAGCGCGGTCAGTGCGGCTCCACCGTGCCATCGATGTGCGCCCGGCACTTGGCGTACACCACATCGGCCACGCGCCGGCCCAGTTCCAGCCCGGCCACATTGTCCGTCTGGATGTGATAGCCGCCGAGCACCCGGCTCCATCCGGCCTGTTCGGCCGTTGAGCTGAAGGTGGGGAAGCTGAGCGTGACGCTGTCCTGGGTGATGCCGGGCTCGGTGAGCCAGCCGGGCAGTAAGCGTACGTTCACGCCGTACGCATCGCTCCCCGTGAACAGCTCCAGCGCCCTGCTGCATCCTCCGCTCACCGTGCTGTGCCCGCTGGGATAAGCCGGGAACGGTGGGCACAGGAAACTGTCAGGGGAGTAGGGGCGCCATTGCCTGCCCTTCATCTTCACCATGCCCTTGTGCGGACCACCCCACCCCACGATGTCCTCCTCCCCCATCAAGGCATGCACCTGCTGGTACGGGCGGCTGTTGTCGTAGAACATCTTGGCGTCCCAGCAGGCGATGAAGCAGTCCATGGCCGTGGTGGTGACCACGAAGTACATCTGCACGTCCTGGTCCAAGGTGTGCTTGTCGCGCACGCTCACATCGCGGCTGAAAATGAGCCAGTGGCCCGCCTGCTGGACGCTGCGCGGACCATCGCGCATGAACTCCACCAGCGCCTTCTGCTCGTTGGTGAGCGCGGCCTGCAGGGCCACCACCTGACGCACCTCCCGTTCCAGCAGGGTATCGCCCATGCGGGGCGGCGGCGGGGGCCGGAACTGAGCGGCACTGTCCAGGGCGAAGGGCCGCACGTGGCCCCAGTGCGGGGCCAGGCAACCCGGTGCGAACCGATGGCCATCCTTCTCCCTCACGAAGTACTTCGGCTGCCAGCGGTCGATGTCGTTGATGCGCTCAGGTGGATTCACCGGCTTGTAGTGGGTGTAGTCCCCGTACAGGGTATCAGCACCGGGCTCGTCACCGTACATGTTGCTGCCATCGTGGTGCCGCGCATCGAGCACGGCCCTCGCCGCCAGGTTGCCGATGCCCACGGCGGTGGAGGGGTCGGTGGAGCGGTCGGTGGGGTCGAAGCCGAACTCCTTCAGCCGCTGGGCGAACAGGGCCGAGTCGGCAGGGTATACCTCCTGCAGCACCCGGCAGGCCGCATAGCTGATGGCCGCTTCCTTGCCGCGAAGTAACCGCTCCGGCAAGGGCCGCCGTTCCACATTCCGCAAGTACACGGGCACGGCCACGCTGTCGAAGCGGCTCCACGCATCGAACATGGCGATCATGGGCAGGGCCACCATGCGGCTGTTCACCGGAGGCCGCGGCCGGTTGCGCTCCGTGTCGTTGGCCGTTCCTTCCAGCACAACCGATGCCCAGCGGTAGGCCAGGTTATCGGGCCCCGAGGGCTCTGGGGGCGCCGAGCCGGCTCCCTTGTGGGCACCGCCCGGACCACAGGCGGTGAGAACGGAGAACAAGGCTCCCATCAGGGCCCAAATGGCTATCAACGACCGGGATCTGCGCTGCATGGTGGAAAACTATCCAACCGGCGGGAAAATGGCCTTGCAAGCCATGCCAACCTTGGCGTCGCATGTGTGGAACACTGGGAGCAGGCTGTGAATGGATCCTTGATAAGGTGTTCGAAGAGCTCGCCATTGGGCCGAAGCATCGAAGTACCTGCAACATGACCACTAACTTTGCTGCGTCCATGGAACCTACACCTACAGGAACGAGTTAATCTCCTGAAGATCAAGGATCCGCGCCAAGGTTCCACGTGGAACACAACGAAACAAGGAGTCAACCATGAGCATGCACGAGGCCTATGATGTGATCATCGTCGGCGGGGGCCACGCAGGCAACGAGGCAGCAGCGGCAGCAGCCAACCTGGGTAGCCGCGTACTGATGATCACCATGAACATGGGAGTCATCGGGCAGATGAGCTGCAACCCCGCCATGGGGGGCGTGGCCAAGGGGCAGATCGTACGGGAGATCGACGCCCTAGGGGGCTACTCAGGCATCGTGAGCGACCGGAGCGCCATCCAGTTCCGGATGCTGAACCGGAGCAAGGGCCCCGCCATGTGGAGCCCCCGCACCCAGAACGACCGCAACCTCTTCGCCCATGAATGGCGCCTGATGTTGGAGCGAACGCCCAACGTCCATTTCTGGCAGGACAACGTTACCGGCATCGTGGTCAGGAACAACCAGGTCGTAGGGGTCCGCACCAGCCTGGGCAACACCATCCCCGGTCGCGCGGTTGTGCTCACAAGCGGCACCTTCATGAACGGGGTGATGCACATCGGCGAGCGGCAGATCGGGGGAGGCAGGGCTGGCGAGAAAGCCAGCCATGGCATCACCGAGCAGCTCACCGAGCTCGGCTTTCAGGCCGGCCGCATGAAGACCGGGACACCCCCCAGAGTGGACGGGCGTAGCTTGGACTACAGCCAGATGGAAGAGCAGCCCGGAGACACCAACCCAGGCAAGTTCAGCTTCTCCCCCACCACCCGACCGCTTGAGCGCCAGCTCAGCTGCTGGATGACCTACACCTCGCCCGAGGTCCACGATATTCTCCGGACCGGCTTCGACAGGAGCCCGATGTTCAATGGACGCATCAGGGGCCTTGGACCGCGCTATTGCCCGAGCATAGAGGACAAGATCGACCGCTTCGCCGACAAGGACCGCCACCAGGTCTTCGTAGAGCCGGAGGGCTGGAACACCGTCGAAACCTACATCAACGGATTCAGCACAAGCCTGCCCGAAGAGGTGCAACTCGCAGCCCTGCGCAGGATTCCGGGCTTCGCCAATGCGCGCATGTTCAGGCCGGGCTATGCAGTGGAGTACGACTACTTCCCCCCCACCCAGCTCAAGCACACCCTGGAGACAAAGCTTGTAGAGAACCTCTATTTCGCAGGGCAGATCAACGGCACCACCGGCTATGAGGAAGCGGCATGCCAAGGGCTCATGGCCGGCATCAACGCCAGCCTGAAGCTCAAGGAGAAGGAACCCCTCATTCTTGGCCGCGACGAGGCGTACATCGGCGTGCTCATCGACGACCTCATCACCAAGGGCACGGAGGAGCCTTACCGGATGTTCACCAGCAGGGCGGAATTCCGGATCCTGCTTCGCCAGGATAACGCCGACCTCCGACTTACACCCAGAGCCCACACCATCGGCCTGGCCAGCGACGAACGCATGGCCCGGGTCGAGTCGAAGAACCAGCACATCCACGCCATCGTCAACGCCCTGCAGCACGAAAGCGTAAGCCCAGAAAGCGCCAATGAACTGATCGTTCCACGTGGAACAACCCCCGTACGCCAGAAGGTGCGCGCCTACGAACTGCTCACACGGCCGCAGCTCGACATGCATGCGATACTGGCCCTGGCACCCCAAACAGAAACCGCACTTGCCGCCATCGGAGACCTTAAGAACGAGGTCTGCGAACAGATCGAGATCAACGTCAAATACGAAGGGTACCTTTCCAAGGAACGAGAGCTCGCAGAGCGACTCACTCGCCTTGACGAGGTACCGCTTGATCTTGAAACCGACTACGAGAAACTCACCTCACTCAGCATCGAGGCCCGCCAAAAGCTCAATAAGATCCGTCCCGCCACCCTTGGCCAGGCATCCCGGATCAGCGGGGTATCACCCGCCGACCTGAGCGTTCTGATGGTCTACCTCGGCCGCTGAAAAAACCGATCGTTCCACGTGGAACACACCGTACTCGAAAGCATCACCAGCTGCGCCATCTGTGGCGCCAGTCCGCTCCAACCTGTACTCCGGGCGAGAGACCACACCGTGAGCCAGGAGACTTTCACCATTGCCGAATGTCCTGACTGCAAGGCGTGGTTCACCAACCCGCGACCGGACCAGAACAGCATCGGAAGCTACTATCGGTCAAACAGCTACATCTCCCACACCAACGCATCGGCCACATTCCAGGACAAGCTCTACCAAGTGGTGCGTCGTCGAGCGCTGGAGGCGAAGCGCAAACTCATTTCCAGGTACCGCCCCAACGGCCGTCTGCTCGATGTGGGATGTGGCACAGGCCAGTTCATTGGCCACATGAAAGCACATGGCTACCTCGTAACAGGAGTGGAGCCAGACACCGGCGCACGCGGTCAAGCCATAGCCGACCAAGCCGCCGAAGTGCTGCCCAACCTCGACCAGATACCCTCCGCTGAGCAATTCCACGTGGTGACCATGTGGCACGTGCTCGAACACGTTCCAGACCTGCGTCGCACCCTCAAAAAGCTCTACAGCGTGATGGCGGACAGGGGCTTCCTGTTCATCGCGGTACCGGACCGCGAGAGCTGGGATGCCACACACTACGGATCCGACTGGGCCGCACTCGACGTACCCAGGCATTTGAACCACCTGCGCAGGAGCGACATGAATCGGCTCTTCCAAGAACATGGCTTCGCTTTGAAAGCGGTGCGCCCCATGTGGTTCGACGCACCCTACATCAGCATGCTCACCGAACAACATCGCGGCGCAGGACCGATCACCGCACTGCTCAAAGGCACCCTAGTAGGAGCCTGGTCCAACCTCCTTGCCCTTGCCTCGGACCGCCCGACATCCAGCTCGCTCTACATCGCGCAGAAGCAGGAGCCCTAGGAAGGCCGTTATTCAGCCCCCAGAGCGCCTAACCCACTCCGGGCAGTACTCCACCCCTCCGGCGCGCAGCAAACGCAGCTCCAAAGAAATTAGAGGCCATTCATATTGTGCTGATTATCAGTTGATTATGATTCCAAAGGGGTCGGGGCGTCCATACACGCCGTGCAACCCCTCCTGAAGACGTTGTGCGCCATATCGGCCCCCGTTCGGTCGGTCTTACTTTTGCGGTCCATTCCAAACGCATGAGCACGACCTTGACCGCGGCACCGGGCCGCCTGACCGAGATCCTACGGAACCTCGGGGTGAACGAGACCAACAGCGGTGTTTCCACTGGGCAGGTCTGGTTGGAGGGTTCGGGTGCGGTGCTGGAAAGCCACAGCCCCGTGGACGGGGCATTGATCGGTGCGGTCCGATCCGCCGATAAGAGCGAGTACGAACAGGTCATCGCGACCGCACAGCGGGGTTTCGCTGAATGGCGCGCATGGCCCGCCCCCAAGCGCGGGGAGGTGGTCCGCCAGCTGGGCGAAGAGCTGCGGAAGCACAAGGCCGACCTGGGCAAGCTCGTGAGCTACGAAATGGGCAAGAGCTACCAGGAGGGCCTCGGTGAGGTGCAGGAGATGATCGACATCTGCGACTTCGCCGTGGGTCTTAGCCGGCAACTGCATGGTCTCACGATGCACAGCGAGCGTCCCGATCACCGCATGTACGAGCAGTGGCATCCGTTCGGCCTGGTGGGCGTGATCACCGCCTTCAACTTCCCGGTGGCCGTATGGAGCTGGAACACCGCGCTGGCCTGGGTCTGTGGCGATGTAACGCTGTGGAAGCCCAGTGAAAAGACCCCGCTATGCAGCATCGCCTGCCAGCACATCACGGCCGAGGTGTTCAAGCGCAACGGCGTGCCCGAAGGCGTCAGCTGCATCGTCAACGGCGGCCGCGAGGTAGGGGAGTGGATGAGCCAAGATGGCCGCATCCCCCTGGTGAGCGCCACGGGCAGCACCCGCATGGGCAAGGCCGTGGGCGCGGCGGTCGGCGAGCGTCTCGGTCGCTCCTTGCTGGAGCTCGGCGGCAACAACGCCATCATCATCAGCGACAAGGCCGACCTGGACATGGCCCTGATCGGTTGTGTGTTCGGTGCGGTCGGCACCGCCGGCCAGCGCTGCACCAGTACGCGCCGCCTGATCATCCACGACAAGGTGTACGATGCGTTCAAACAGAAGCTCGTGAACGCCTACAAGCAGCTGCGCATCGGCGACCCGTTGAACGAGCAGAACCACGTGGGCCCGCTGATCGACACTGCGGCCGTTCGCATGTACGAGCACGCCCTGCAGGCCGCGAAGCAACAGGGCGGACGCATCCTCGTCGAAGGCGGCGTTCTCAATGGCGCAGGATTCGAGAGCGGTTGCTACGTGAAACCCGCCGTGGTCGAGGCCACGCCCGACATGGCCATCGTGCAGGAAGAGACCTTCGCGCCGATCCTGTACCTGCTTCGTTACAGCGGTGATGTGCACGAGGCCATCGCCATCCAGAACAACGTGAAGCAAGGGCTGAGCAGCGCGATCATGACGCTCGACCTGCGTGAAGCGGAACGTTTCCTGTGTGCCGCGGGCAGCGATTGCGGCATCGCGAACGTGAACATCGGCACCAGCGGCGCCGAGATCGGGGGCGCCTTCGGCGGCGAGAAGGAGACCGGCGGCGGCCGCGAGAGCGGAAGCGACGCGTGGAAGGCCTACATGCGCCGCCAGACCAACACGATCAATTACGGCACGAAGCTGCCGCTCGCCCAAGGCATCAAGTTCGATCTGTGACGCTGGCTTGGCACCCGCGCTTCGTGCGTTCGGTGCCAACGGATATCTTGCACGTTCCCATGAGGCCCGCGACCATCGGACTTGTCATCGCCTTGTTCCTGGGTGCCTGCGGCCAGGCTCCGCGCCCGGTGCGGGAAAGCACCCTTCGCACCGGCGCCTGGCGCCTAGTCCTGGACCTCAAGGGCCACGCACTTCCGGTCCAGTTCGAGGTCGTGAAGGACAGCTCCGCCTTCCGCCTGGTGATCCACAACGGCGAGGAGCGCATCGAGGTGCGTGACGTGCATGTCAACGGTGATTCGGTGCGCATCCGCATGCCCCTGTTCGACTCGGAGTTCATGGCCTTGCGTCAGGGCGACAGCGTCCTTACCGGTCATTGGGTCAACTACCTCAAAGGCCCTGACTACCGCATCCCGTTCACGGCACGGACGGACCCGTCGCCACGATTCGCCACGTCCGGCGCAGCCGAACGGAGCGATCTAAGCGGCCATTGGGAGGCCCATTTCAGTGCAGGCACCGAGGATGCCTATTCCGCCATCGGCATCTTTGAACAGCACGGCGGCACGGTCACCGGGACCTTCGGCACTGAAACGGGCGATTACCGCTTCCTGGAAGGGGTGGTGGACGGTGATTCGCTGAAGCTCTCCGCCTTCGACGGCTCCCACGCCTTCCTGTTCACCGCGGCGCTGCGCAACGACAGCCTGATCGGTCGCTATTGGAGCGGGATCCACTGGACAGAGCCCTGGATCGCGGTGCGCAACCCCGGCTTCCAGCTCAGAAACCCCGATTCCCTGACCTTCCTGAAGGAGGGCCATGAGATGATCGACTTCGAGATGCCCACGATCGACGGGGGCAAGGCGTCACCGGCGGGACCACGCAACAACGGGCGCCCCTTGCTGGTGCAGGTGATGGGCAGCTGGTGCCCCAACTGTGTGGATGAGACCGTGCTCCTTAACGAGCTGTATACCAAGTACAACGACCGCGGCCTGGAAGTGATGGCCATCGCCTTCGAGAAGTACGAGGAGGACGAGAAGGCCCTGCAGGCACTACGTCGCTTCCGCGATGAGCTCGGTGTGCGCTACCCGATCGCTTATGCCGGCCAGGCGAGCAAGGAGAACACCGCCCAGCAACTGCCCTTCCTGGACCACCTGATGAGCTACCCCACCTGCATCCTGATCGACAGGTCGGGCAAGGTCCGCCGGATCCGCACAGGGTTCTATGGCCCTGGCACCGGGGAGCACTACCAGCACTTCAAGCGGAGCCTGGAGGACTTCATCCTCCAATTGCTCGAGGAGCCCGTGGGAGAGGCGGGCTGATCACTCCTTCTTCACCGGCTTGTCCACCACGATGCGCGTGGGGCGGTTGGCCAGCTCCCATGCCGTGGCGAACACCAGTTTCGTACGCTGTTCGAGCAGGTCGAAGCGGATCTTGTCCACCTCGTCCCCGGGTTGGTGATAATCATCGTGCACGCCGCTGAAGTAGAAGATCACCGGCACTCCCTTGCGGGCGAAATTGTAGTGATCGCTGCGGTAGTAGAACCGGTTGGGATCGTTGGCGGCGTTGAAGGTGTAATCCAGTTCAAGCCCCACGTGAGTGCTGTTCACCTCCTCGTTGATCCGATGGAGCTCCGTGCTGATGCGGTCACTTCCGATGATGTACACATAGGGCTTCGCATCCTTGTGCGCGGTGTCGAAGCGTCCGATCATGTCGATGTTGAGGTCGGCCACGGTGTTCTCGAGCGGGAACACCGGATGCTCGCTGTAGTGCTCCGATCCCAGCAGACCCTTCTCTTCGCCCGATACCGGCATGAAGAGCACGCTGCGGCGAGGACCATGGCCGCTCGCTCGCGCCTTGGCGAAGGCCTGCGCCATCTCCAGCAAGGCCACGGTGCCCGAGCCATCATCATCGGCACCGTTGTAGACCTCGCCACCTTCCATCCCGATATGGTCGTAGTGGGCGGTCACCACCACCAGCTCATCCTTCAGGTCCGTGCCCTCGACATAGCCGAGCACGTTCTCGGCCTGGAGCTCCTGCTCGTTGGGCTTGTACTGAAGCGTGATGGGGCAGGGGAGCAGGGTGCCCTCCTTCACCTTCCCCTTGATCGCTTTCTTCCAGGTGATGCCGCCTTTGGCCAGGATCCGCGTGGCCACGCCTTCGTCGATCACCACCACCTGCAGGTCCGCGGCAGGAGCCTCCTCCTTGGCCGCCTCCTTCAACCGCATGCGCGATGAACCGATGTAATGGCCCATCTCCTTCATCAGTCGGTCCGCATCGGGTGTGGCCAGCAGCAACACCTTCACACCAGCCCGCTTGGCCGCCATGGCCCGCAAGGACATGGCCGTGAAGAACGCGCTCGCCCCATCATCCCCGGTCACGGCCGGTGCCATGGCCAGCACCACCCTGCCCTTCGCATCCACCAGCTTGTACGGATCCCCTTTCCGGGCCACCAGCCCATCGCCCATGTACATCACTTCGCTGGCCGTCAGCTCTCCCCGGACCTTCTCGCTGAAATAGAACTGGTCCTCCATGAAGACGGCCGGCGTTCCGTCCACGGTGAGCTGGATGCCGCCGGGACGTGTGAGCACCACGTGGAAGGGTTGCTCGTACCCGGGGCTCAGCAGCCCCCGCTGCTCCCATTGTGGCACCGGTCCAATGCCGAAGGAGCTGAAGGAGCCTCGCAGGTACTCGGCTGCCATCTTCTGCCCCTTGAAGCCGGTCTCGCGTCCTTCATAGGCATCGCTGGCGAGCACCTCCAGGTGCTGCCGCAGGTCGGCCTGGGTGATGGTACGCAGGTAATGGTCGACCAGCGTATCGCGCTGGGCCTGCAACTGCCAGCTGCACAGGACGATGGTGAGCAGCACGAAGCTGCGGAGATGAACGATGGTTCGCATGCACGTCAATGGTTCGACGCCCCGGCCGGCTCGATCTTCTCGACACGGCGGGCGTGACGCCCCCCTTCAAAGGTGGCGGCCAGGAAGGCGTCCACGATGGCCAGGGCCTCCTCCACGCCGATGAACCGTGCAGGAAGGGCCAGCACGTTGGCATCGTTGTGCTGCCGGGCGAGTGCGGCCACCTCCGCGTTCCATGCGAGCGCACCGCGTACACCCGCATGCTTGTTCGCGGTGATGTTGACACCGTTCCCGCTGCCGCAGATCACGATGCCGAGGTCACTGCCATGCCCGGCCACGGTACGGGCCACTGCATGCGCGAAGTCAGGGTAGTCCACACTGTCGCGCACGTGGGTGCCTTCATCCTTCACGTCGTGGCCGGCCGCCTTCAGGTGGTCCTTCACCACATGCTTCAGGTCCACGCCAGCGTGGTCGCTTCCGATCGAGATCCGCATTCGCACAAGTGCCAAGCCTTCAGCGGCTTTCGCGCTTCAAAGATACCCCCGTCAACGGATCCAACCGGCCGATCGTTGATCACTGTGTTTTCCCGTGGATAACTATTGATGATGCATCGGGCTCCGATCCATGTCCTCTTCCCTTGATCGATCGGCCGATCCGGACAAGGATCCATCATCAGCAAATTCCCACGGGGATCGAACGATCGGGAGCGGTGCATGGGTACCTCGAACTATGCACCACGACCCACCAGCCTGTGCATCCACGATCGTGGGATCGACCGGTCGTAATCCAGCTTCATCCGGTCCTTGTTGTACTCCACGGATATCACCGATCGTTGACAACACGTTGAGTACTTTTGATATCCCACAATGTCAAGCACCGCACGGGCCGATCATCAACACGATCAACAGCCCTTATCATATCAACACCTTCTTTTAAAGAACATCATTCAATGCATGTTCTGTGTGTTGAGCATGCTCCCAGTGGGTGTGTTGGCGCAGGGCGAGGACGGGTTCAAGCAGTACTTTCACCCCAACGGAAAGGTGGCCAGCGAAGGCTACCTGGCGAACGGCAGACCCGAGGGTTATTGGAAAGCCTACCATGAGAACGGCGTGCTCAAGAGCGAAGGCAACCGCCTGGACCACAAGCTGGACAGCGTGTGGCGGTTCTATGGCCCCGAGGGGATGCTGCGTTCCACGATCGAGTACCGTGATGATCGCAAGAACGGCGCGCTACGCAAGTACGACACCAGCGGGGTGCTCGTCTCCGAGGAGCTCTTTGTGAACGACCTGAAACAGGGCGATACCCGGTTCTTCCACCCTGATGGCACCGTCGAGAAAGTGGTTCCGTTCAAGGATGGGCGGGAGGACGGCAAGGCTTTCGAGTACGCGACCGACGGGAGGTTGATCTCCATCATCACCTATCGCGCAGGCGTGCTGCAGCGGCGCGAGGAGATCAACCGGCGCGATAAGGCCGGCCTCCGGCAGGGGCTGTGGAAGGAGTTCCATCCCAACGGGAAGATCAAGTGGGAGGGGAGCTTCGTGGATGACAAGCGCCAGGGCATCTTCAAGGAGTACGACGCCACCGGCAACCTGAAGAACATGGTGAAGTATGATCAGGACCAGGTTCAGGTCGGTGCGCAGGAGACGGTGCTGTTGAAGATCCGCAACACCTACCACGCCAACGGCAAGGTGAGCAGCCTTGGCAGTTATTCCGCCGACGGTCGCAAGGAGGGCCTGTTCCGCTACTACGATGAGCAGGGACGCGTCAGTGGCGCGGCGATCTACCAGGGCGACAAGCGCATGAGCGAGGGTTCCGTGAACGAACAGGGCGCCTTGGAAGGTCGATGGACGGAGTATTACAACACCGGCGAGAAACGGGCAGAGGGCGAGTACAAGGCGGGCCGACGCGAGGGTGATTGGACCTATTTCCACCGCAGTGGGGCCGTTGAGCAGAAGGGACGCTACCAGAACGGTCAGGCGCAGGGCCTATGGGTCTGGTACTACGAGAACGGTGCCCGTCACCGCGAGGAGAACTACCGCAAGGGGAAGGAGGATGGTGCCTCCGTGGAGTACGATGACACCGGCAATGTGATCACCCAGGGCGAGTACATCGATGGGTTGCGCGATGGGAAGTGGGTGTACCACGTCGGCGATCACCGCGAAGAGGGATCCTACAAGGACGGATTGAAGGATGGTCCGTGGGTGCATACCTACGACAATGGCCGCAAGAGCTTCACGGGCACCTATGTGAACGGTGAGCCTGATGGCCGGCACCGCTGGTACTGGTCCGAAGGGGGGTTGATGGCCCAGGGCACCTACAGCATGGGCCTGCGCCAGGGCGATTTCACCTGGTTCGATGTGAACGGCAACCCCACGATCACCATCCGCTACAAGGACGACCACGAGGTGCGCATCGATGGGGAAAAGGTGCCGCCCCCCTACGAGCCCGGCGGGGGGGAGGACGAGCAGCCCTGACAATGGTGCGATCCGCGGGTTAAGTTCGGCCCGTGGTTGACCAAGGCATGGAGATCACCGGAACGACCGGACAGGCCTGGCTGGAGCTGCTTCGGTACGCCCTTGCACCGGTGCATGATGCGGTGCTGGTGGTGGCACAAGGCCGCGTGCTCCTGCAGAACAATGCTTTCACCGCGCTATCCGGTGGAACGGACCTTACCGGTGCTCGCTTGGCGGACCTGTTCACGGACCCTTCCTTCGGCGAACTGGCCCAGCGGGTCGCTGGTGCGGTCGATGCGCAGGTGGAAACAGCTTCGTTCGTACAAGGCCGGCCGGTGCGGATCACCAGTGTTCCCTTGGCGCTGGCGGGGAAGGATGTGGTCCAGTGGCTGGTGAGGGAGGAGGCTGACGATGCCTCCCTGCGGGAGGAGCGTACCCGGTCCAGGATGGCCGAGGAGATCAACCGGGTATTGCGTTCGGAGATCCAGGAGCACCGGCGCACGCAGGATGAGCTGCGGAGAAGCCGCCGGTTCGCACGAAGCCTCATCGACAGTTCGCTGGACATGATCATCGCCGTGGACCGCGATGGGCTCATCACCGAGTTCAATCCGGCGGCCAGCGTCCGCTTCGGTTACGAGCCGGAGGATGTGCTCGGCCGGCCGGCCAGCACGCTCTACGCCGGCACCGATGAGCACCTGCGCATCAAGCGCGAGCTCGACGCACACGGGGCCTTCGCCGGTGATGTCCGCAACATCGACCGCAACGGCGAAGTCTTCACCTCCTTCCTCACGGCATCGCGCCAGTACGACGAGGATGGTGTGCTGCTCGGGAGCATGGGCGTGAGCCGCGACATCACAAGGGCCCGCCGCGACGAGGAAGCGCTCAGGGCGAGCGAAGAGCGTTATCGCGACCTGTTCGAGAACGCCACCGACCTCATCCAGAGCGTTGATGAAGGTGGCATGTTCCAGTACGCGAACGCCATGTGGTGCAGCACGCTCGGTCGCGAGAAGAAGGAGGTGCTATCGCTGCACCTGCGCGATGTGGTGCATCCCGAGGACCTGGAGCGATACATGGTGTGGCGGGGACAGCTGCTTGGGGGGCAGGAACCCGGTCCCATCCGGGCGCGTTTCGTGGCGCGCGATGGTCGTGTGGTGCACGTGGAAGGCAGCAGCTCGGTGCGTGTCGTCGACGGTCGTGCCGTGGCCACACGCAGCATCTTCCGCGACATCACAGGCATGGTGGAGGCACAGGCCAGTGCACGCAAGCAGGAGGCCAAGCTGCGTGCGCTCTTCGAAAGCGGCGACCACATGTTCTGGACCGTCGATCACCGTGTGGCGCTCACCAGCTTCAACAAGGGCTATGCGGACATGATCGAGCGCTTGCATGGCGTGCGGCCCGAGGTGAACACCGACCTGGACCAGCCGCGTAAGCGCTTCGCGAGCGATTCGTACCACGGTTTCTGGGAGGCCAAGTACGCCGAGGCCTTCAGCGGCCGTGCCCTGCGCTTCGAGACCGACCTGCGCGACCAACGGGGCGAGCGTGTGTGCAATGAGATCTTCCTGAGCCCCGTGTTCGATGCGCAGGGCCGGGTCACCGAGGTCTTCGGTGTCGGCCACGAGGTCACCGAGCAGAAGGAGGCCGAGGAAATGGTGCGCGAGCAGACCGCCCGCCTGCAGGCCATCTTCGAGAGCAGTGCGAACATGATGATCTGGACGCTCGACCGCGGATTCCGGATCACCTCCATGAACGAGCACTTCCAACAGTCCTTGCTGCGCGGCATGGAGCTAGAGGTGCGCATGGGGGACGATTTCATCGCGGCCATGATGGGGCGGGTGGCCGATGCGCGCTACGAGCCCTTCGTGGAGCGTTACAGGGCCGCCTTGCGGGGCGAACCGCAGCAGTTCGAGGTCGAGCTCCGCAACCGCTCGGGCAGGCCGCTGTGGGTGGAGAACTTCCTCAACCCGATCCGCGTGAACGGGGAGGTGGTGGAGGTGAGCTGCCTGGCCCACGGCATCACCGACAAGAAGGAGGCCCAGCGAAAACTGCTGGAGAGCCTGCACGAGAAGGAGGTGCTGCTCAAGGAGGTCCATCACCGGGTGAAGAACAACCTGCAGATCATCAGCAGCATCCTCAACCTCCAGGGCGGCTATGTCGACGACGACCCGCGCATGCTCGAGCTGCTCCGCGAAAGCCAGGGGCGCATCCGCAGCATGTCGTTCATCCATGAGAGCCTGTACCAGAACACCAACTTCAGCAGCATCGACCTGGCCGATTACATCGACGGGTTGAGCCGCAACCTCATGCACAGCTACAGCCTGCACGGGCGGGTGGAGCTGGTGAAGCGCCTGGAGCATGTGCAACTGGGCCTCGACCAGGCCATTCCCTGCGGCCTGGTGCTCAACGAGCTCATCAGCAACGCCCTCAAGCACGCCTTCCCCGGCGGCGGAGAAGGGCGGATCGAGCTCGGGCTCCGGCTCGACCAGCGCACGGTGCACATCACGGTGTCCGACAATGGAAAAGGCCTCCCGCAGGGCTTCGATGAAGAGCGTGATGCGAACCTCGGCCTTCAGCTCGTGGATACGCTCATCGGGCAACTTGATGGCCGCATCCAGCGTATGAACGGGACCGGGGTAGCGTATTTGATTACTTTTGAACTACCCAAGTGACGTGGTCATGGCGCAGACGAACGTACTTGTCGTTGAGGACGAGAGCATTGTGAGCAAGGACATCCAGCACAGTCTGAAGAAGCTGGGCTACAATGTCGTGGGCGCTGCCGCCACCGGGGAACAGGCCGTGAAACTGGCCGTGGAGACCCAGCCCGACATCATCCTCATGGACATCATGCTCAAGGGGGAGATGAACGGCATCGAGGCCGCCACGCAGATCCGCACCGAGACCAACATCCCGGTGATCTTCCTCACGGCCTACGCCGACGAGAGCACGCTGAACAAGGCCAAGGTCACCCAGCCCTACGGCTACATCATCAAGCCGTTCAAGGAGATCGACATCCACACGTCGATCGAGATGGCGCTGTACAAGCACAAGAAGGAGGCCGAGGTGCTCAAGGAGCGCGACCTGCTCTTCAACCTGGTGGAGAGCCAGGGCGCCACCAAGGACCTGCTCTTCGTGAAGAGCAACAGCCGCCTGGTGAAGCTCAAGATGAGCGACATCTACTACATCGAGGCGCGGAAGGATTACGTGGTGATCAACACGCTGAACACGCGTTACACGATCCACAGCACCATGAAGGACATCGAGGCCAAGCTGCCCGAGAGCGAGTTCCTCCGGGTGCACCGCTCCTTCATCGTGCGCATCGACAAGATCGTGGCCATTGAGCAGCCGAACCTGATCCTGGAGAACGACAAGAAGGTCATTCCCATCGGCGGCAGCTACAAGGACGAGCTCGGCAAGCGCCTGAACCTCGTCTGATCCCCGGCGCTCAGCGCCGTTTCCCCTTTCCCTTCGAGCGACGGGCCCTTTCCTGGGCCTTGGCGGCCTCGCGCTTGCGCTCCAGTTCCTTCCATTGGCCGATCGGCGCCCCCGTGGCGGCTTGTCCACCGATGGCCACCAGCGCCAGGTCCACCGTGCGCTTGTCCATGTCCACGGCCCGCACCTTCACGGTGAGCTCCTCGCCCAGCCGGATCTTGCGGCCGGTGCGCTGGCCGGCCACCACGTACCGCTCCTGATCGAACTTGTAGTGATCGCCCGGCAGGTCGCGCAGGGCGATCATGCCCTCGCAGTGGTTGCCAACCAGCTCCACGTACACCCCCCAGCTGGTGAGCCCGCTCACGCTGCCCTCGAAGGTCTCGCCGATGCGCGCCAGCAGGTACTCGGCCTGCTTGTACCGGATGCTCGCTCGCTCGGCGTCGGAGGCCCGCTTCTCCTGGTCGCTGCTGTGCTTGCAGCTCAGCTCGAGCTTTTCCCGGTCGAGGTGGCGGCCGCCGGCCAGGTAGTGCGCCATGGCGCGGTGCACCAGCAGGTCGGGGTAGCGGCGGATGGGGGAGGTGAAGTGCGTGTAGTGCTCGAAGGCCAGCCCGTAATGCCCGATGTTCTCGGTGCTGTAGATGGCCTTGGCCATGCTGCGGATGGTGAACTGCTTGATCAGCTTCTCCTCCTCGGTGCCCTGGATGGCCTTCAGCAGCCGGTTGATGGCATGTGGCAGGTCGTCCTCGCGGTGCACCACCAGCTCGTGCCCGAAGCTCTTCGCCAGGGAGCGCAGCTGCGCCACCTTCTCCGGGTCGGGCAGGTCGTGCACGCGGTACACGAATGGCGGAACGCCTCCCTTCTTCTGCCGGCCGACCCAGGCGGCCACGCGCTTGTTGGCGAGCAGCATGAACTCCTCGATGAGCCAGTTGGCGGGGCCCATCACCTTCTCGTACAGGCCGATGGGCCGGCCCTTCTCATCGAGCTTGAACTTCACCTCGTTGCCCCCGATCTCAAGGGCGCCGGCGCCGATGCGCTCCTTGCGCAGGACCTGGGCCAGGCGGTGCAACGTGAGCACCTCGTCCTTCATGGTCCCATCGCCTCCGTCGATGATCGCCTGGGCCTCCTGGTAAGCGAAGCGGCGGTCGCTGTGCATCACGGTGCGGCCGAACCACTCCCCCCGGATGCGTGCCTGGTCGTCGAGCTCGAAGATGGCACTGAAGGTGAGCTTGTCCTCGCCGGGGTGCAGGGAGCAGAGCCCGTTGCTCAGGCGCTCGGGTAGCATGGGCACCACGCGGTCCACGAGGTATACACTGGTCGCCCGTGCCGCGGCCTCCATGTCCACCACGGTGTTCGGGCGCACGTAATGGCTCACATCGGCGATGTGGATGCCGATCTCCCAGTTGCCGTTCTCCAGCCGGCGCACGCTGAGCGCATCGTCCAGGTCCTTGGCATCGTCGGGGTCGATGGTGAGAGTGGGAATTGCGCGCACGTCACGCCGGGCGGCGATCTCCTCCGGGGTGCAGCCGTTGGGGATGGTCTCGGAGGCCTTCAGCACGCTTTCGGGGAACTCCAGCGGCAGCCCGAACTCGGCCAGGATGGCGTGCATCTCCACCTGGTGCTCTCCGGCCCGGCCCAGCACACGCGACACCCGTCCGCGGGGCAGGTCGCGGGCGTCGCGCCATTCACCCAGTTCGATGATGGCCTTGTCGCCCTCTGTGGCCCCATTGGCGTCCACCGGGGGGATCAGGAAAGGGCGCTGCACCCGCTGGTCGTCCGCCACCAGCACGAGCCGGCCCTGGTGCTTGTGCACCACCCCCACGAATTCCGTGCGCCGGCGCTTCACGATGCCGGTCACCACCCCTTCGGGACGTGTGCCGCGGCCTTGGGAGATGCGCACCCGGACGGTGTCGCCGTGAAGGGCCATGCCCACACTACGGGGGTGGATGTAGACATCCTCCCCGCTGTCGTCGCCGGTGAGGCGCACATAGCCGCCGCCGCTGCCGATGATATCGATGGTGCCCTCGGCCTCGTCCCGTTGCTGGGCGCTCACGTAACGCCCCTTCTTCCCGCTGCGGATGCGGCCGCTGTCGAGCAGGGCATCGATGGCGTCGAAGATGCGGTAGCGCTGGTCCTTGTCACGGATGCCCACCTGAAGGGCGAGCTGCTGGCTGGTGATGCCGGCGTGGCCGGCGCGGCGCACGGCCGCCAGGACTTCCTGTTCCAGGTCTGAAGGCTTCGGCCCTTGGCCGTGTTTCGGGGTCATTCCGCACGAAGGTCGCACAATGCGCCCATGGCCCGGACGGGCTTCACCAACGATCGTTGATAACCCGCGGAAGATCCCTACATTTGCACCCCCTTTCGCCCGTGCGGGCGCGGGGGCAGCCAGGACCCATCGCCATGTACGAGAGCGCCAAGATCTTCAGTGGTTCCGCCACGCGGTACCTGGCCGAGAAGATCGCCGCCTACAGCGGCGAGCGGCTGGGCGAAGTGACGGTGAGCCGCTTCAGCGACGGTGAGTTCCAGCCGAGCTTCGAGGAGACGGTGCGCGGTGAACTGGTGTTCATCGTGCAGAGCACCTTCCCCCCCAGCGACAACCTCTTCGAGCTCCTGATGATGGTGGATGCCGCCAAGCGTGCCAGCGCCAAGCGCATCGTGGCGGTGATGCCCTATTTCGGCTTCGCCCGCCAGGACCGCAAGGACAAGCCGCGGGTGAGCATCGGCGCCAAGCTGGTGGCCAACATGCTCACGGCAGCCGGCGTGGACCGGGTGATGACCATGGACCTGCACGCCGACCAGATCCAGGGCTTCTTCGAGGTGCCGGTGGACCACCTTTTCGCCAGCAGCATCTTCCTGCCCCACATCCAGGAGCTGGCCCTCCCGAACCTGTTGATGGCGGCGCCGGACACCGGCGGCACCAAGCGCGCCAGCGCCTACGCCAAGCACCTGGGCTGCGACATGGCCATCTGCTACAAGCAGCGCAAGGTGGCGAACCAGGTGGAGAGCATGACGGTGATCGGCGATGTGAAGGGGAAGGACGTGGTGCTGGTGGATGACATGGTCGACACGGCGGGCACGCTCACCAAGGCGGCCGACATGATGACCGACCTGGGCGCGAACAGCGTACGAGCGGTGTGCACCCATGCCGTGCTGAGCGGCGAGGCCTGCGACCGCATCGAGCGCAGCAGCCTCACGGAGCTCATCGTCACCGATACCATTCCCATCAGCGAGGCCAAGCGGGCGCGCACCACCAAGATCAAGCAGCTCACCGTGGCGCAGTTGTTCGCCGACGTCATCAAGCGCGTGCGCAACCACGAGAGCATCAGCAGCCATTTCATCATCGCCTGACCAAGACCAGGCGTCACCCAGACGATCAGACCGTCAAAACCTCCAAAGCCGCGCCGGCCAGGCGAACCAAGCAATGAAGAAAGTAGAACTGAACGGCAGCCTGCGCACGGTGCAGGGCACCAAGGGCGCCGCCCAGCTGCGCCGCAACAAGCGCGTACCCTGCGTCCTGTACGGTGGCGAGAGCACCATCCACTTCAGCGTGGACGAGGCTCCCCTGAAGAAGATCGTGCACTCCCCCGAGGTGTACCGCATCGAGATCGACATCGATGGCCAGAAGCGTCTGGCGCGCCTCGCCGAAAAGCAGTTCCACCCCGTGAGCGACAGCCTGCTCCACGTGGACTTCATCGAGATGAGCGACAGCAAGGAGGCGAGCGTCATGCTCACCCTTCGCCTGGTGGGCCAGAGCCCCGGCGTGCGCAAGGGTGGCAAGCTGAGCCAGCCGCTGCGCAAACTGCGCGTGAAGGGCCTGCCCGCCGCGTTGCCCGAGCACCTGGAGTTCGACATCAACGCCCTGGAGGTGGGCGACAGCATCCGCGTGCGCGACCTCAAGTTCGAGGGCCTCGCCGTGCTGGAGCGTCCCAGCGATGTGGTGGTCGCGGTGAAGATGCCGAAGAAGGTGGAGGAGGCCGCTGCCGCAGCACCCGCTGCCGGCGCCGCCGCCGCCGCTCCGGCGAAGGCCGCCGAGGCCAAGCCCGCCGCCAAGAAGTGATCCATCCGGGGCCCGGGCCCCGCATCCGCCTGAACGGGCCCGGGGATCCCCGGGCCCGTTTCCTTTGCCACCGCCATGAAGCACCTGATCGTCGGCCTGGGCAACCCCGGCCCCGAATACGACGGCACACGCCACAACATCGGTTTTGCCGTGCTGGACGCCATCGCCTCCGGTGCGGGCATGCGCTTCGCGCCTGACCGTTTGGGCGATCGCGCCGAGGTGCGCCACAAGGGCCGGACACTGGTGCTGATCAAGCCCACCACCTTCATGAACCTCAGCGGCAAGGCCGTGCGTTACTGGATGGACGCGGAGCGGATACCCGCCGGGCGTGTGCTGGTGATCACCGATGACCTGGCCCTGCCCTTCGGCAGGATACGCCTGCGGGCAAGCGGCGGGGCCGGCGGGCACAACGGCCTTACGAGCATCATCCAATTGCTGGCCACCGAAGCCTTTCCACGGTTGCGGTTCGGCATCGGCAGTGACTTCCCCAAGGGCCGCCAAGCGGACTACGTGCTCAGTCCCTGGTCCAGGGAGGAGGTGGCGGCCTTGCCCGAGCGGGTGGCCCTGGCGCGTGATGCGGTGCTGGATGTGGCGCTCATGGGCATCGGCCATGCCATGAACACGTTCAACACGAAGTGAACCCCGGCCCGGACACGCACGTTACTTTTGACGAACAACCAACGAAGCCATGCTGAGCAAGAAGATCGAGGCGGCACTCAATGCACAGATCGAGATCGAGTCGATGAGCAGTCAGACCTACCTGGCCATGGCCAGCTGGGCTGAAACACAAGGCCTCAGCGGAACGGCGGCCTTCCTGTACCGCCACAGCGACGAGGAGCGCATGCACGCCCTCAAGCTGATCAAGTTCGTGAACGAGCGCGGCGGGCACGCCATGGTCCCTGCGCTGAAGCAGCCCCAGAAGAACTACAAGGACACCACCGACATCTTCCGCAGCCTGCTCGAGCACGAGACCCATGTCACCTCCACCATCAACCAGGTGGTCGACACATGCCTGAAGGAGAAGGACTACACCACCCACAACTTCATGCAGTGGTATGTGAGCGAGCAGATCGAGGAGGAAGCGTTGGCGCGCACCTTGATCGACAAGCTCAAGCTGATCGGTGGTGACAAGGGCGGGCTCTACCTGTTCGATCGCGACCTGCAGGGCCTCACCACCGCCGAGGCGGACGGGGCCGAAGGCAAGGCCTGAACGCTACCAGCGCCAGTCCCCGCCGATCCGCAGCTTCTCCTCGAGCCCCTCGCTCATCATGCGGGCGCGCAACGCGTCGTCCGTGAAATGCGGGGGCAGTTCGCGCTCGTTGGCCAGTGCGAGCAACAGCATGCCCACGAAGCGCACATTGTCCACCATGGCCTCCGGGTCCACAAGGTGGATGTCGTCGCAACTGCTGTGATAGCAGCCGTACACATGGCCGCCGAGGTCGCTGTGCGGGTTGATCACCGGGACGCCGGCCAGCATGAACGGCTGATGGTCGCTATGCAACCAGGCCCCCGTGCTGGTGCGACCGGCGAAGGCGGTGCTGTCCACCGCACGGATCTCCCCGTTGATCCGCTCCACCAGTTCCTTCCATCCCTCGGGCCCCGTGATGCCGAAGCCTTGTGGGTGGCCGGTCATGTCCATGTTCACCATGCAGCGGATGCGCGCGAGTTCGCCGGTGCCGCGATAGTGTTCCACCAGTGCGCGTGATCCCAACAAGCCCTGCTCCTCGCCCATGAACAGCACGAAACGGATCGTCCGTCGCGGCTTGAGCCCCAGCTTGTTCAGGCACCGCGCCATATCCAGGATGCTGTAGGAGCCCAGGCCGTTGTCCGTGGCGCCTGTGGCCAGGTCCCAGCAATCGAGGTGCCCACCCACGAGGATCACCTCCCCGGCGAGGTCGGTGCCCGGGATCTCGGCCATCACGTTGCGCGCGGTCACCATGTCGCTGCGGTTGGTCATGCGCAGCGTGGCCTCCACGGGGCGACCCGCATGCAACCATCGCCGGATGGTGGCCCCGTCCTCGCTGCTGATGCAGGCTGCCGGCACCGGGATGAGGTTGCCATCGACCGAGGCCGTGCCTGTGAGCAGCACATGGCCGTCCACGTTGTTGACGAAGATCACGGCGGCCGCGCCCGCTTTGATGGCCAGGGCGGTCTTTTCGGAGCGGTGCAGGTTGCCGGCCTCCTTGGGTGCATCGATGAGCCCGATGTTCACCAAGGCGATGCGGCCCCTGAGCCCATCGCCGATACGGGCAAGGTCGGCCCCCAATCCATTGCCGAGGTCAACGATCGTCCCGGAGACATCGGCGGACACGGGTGAATGGGCCAAGGCCACGCAGGCGGGGCTGTACGTGCTGTCGCCGGCCGCAAGATGCAGGGTCACGCCCTGGCGCTGCCAGGCCCGGGCCTCGAAGGGATGGAAGGTCACCCTTTCCAGCCCGCCGCTGCGGAAAAGACTGTCCGCGGTCTCCTCGGCACGCGCTCCTTGTGGCGATCCGGTGAGCCGGTGGCCGATGTGCGTGGTGCTCCACTGAAGCCAGCCATGGCCCATTGGAGCGGCCTTGGCTGCGGAGTCGATCGCCGCAAATACCTGTGCGTCAACACCGTACTGTGGATACAAGAGGGCCAGGCACAACCCCGCCCGCAGCAGGGTGCGCCTACTTTGCCGCCGTTGGGCTAGGATCTCCGGCATGGGATCGGTAAGCTCGGTGAACCCGCCAATGGCAGGCCTCGTCAAAAGTACGCGCTCCGCACCCCGTTGGGCCCAGGCCCATCGCTGGCTCGTACTGCTCTTGTTGTTGCCGGCCCTGCTGTCGGCCACGGACCCGCGCGAGGCCGACAAGGACACCTCCGCGATCGTACAGGCCAGCTACATCTACAATGTTGCGAAGCTGGTGGAGTGGAAGGACCCGGGCATGAAGTCCGGCAATTTCAAGATCGGTGTCATCGGCAGCACCAACCTGTACCAGGAGCTGATCAAGAAGTACGCTTCGCGCAGCATCGGCAAGCAGCCCATCGAGGTGCTCAAGCTGCCGCGCTCTGCCGAGGTGGAGCCCTGCCACATCCTGTTCGTGGGCCAATCGGACCTCGCGCTGATGCCCGCTCTGTACAAGAACCTCAAGGGCCGGCCCACCCTGTTGGTCACGGAGTACGAGGGCGCACTGGAGGATGGCAGCGTGGTCAATTTCGTGCGCATCGCCAACACCCTGAAGTACGAACTGAGCCTGAAGAACGCCGCGCAGCACAAGCTCGAGGTGGGGACCACCCTCGTGAACCTGGCCCATTCCGTCGCGAAATGAGAACCCTGCGCCTCCTTTTCCTTCTGCTGGCCCTCGCCGGGGCCTGGTCGGGCGCGATGGCCCAGCCGGACGCCCTGGTGAACGCCAACCGGAAGTACCAGGAGGGTGACCTGGATGGCGCGCGCGCACTGCTGGACCAGGCGGTGAAGAGCCCGGAGCATGCAAGCACACCGGAGGCCTGGGTCCTGCGCGGGTTCGTGTACAAGGACCTGTACAAGAAGGCGCCCGCCGCCCCCGATGCCGGAACCCTGCGCGACGAGGCGATGGCGAGCCTGTACATGAGCACCGAGCTGGACACGGCGAAGGAGTTCAGCCAGAGCAGCATCCAGGCCTACGACTTCCTGGCCAAGACCCTCTATAACGATGCCGCACGCGCCCTCAATGAACTGGACCATGACAAGGCGTTGACGCTGTATGGCAAGTACCGCACGGCGATCCTGCGGCTCGACCCCAAGCGCGACCTGCGCGAGCGCGACATCGAGTTCAACAACGCATTGGGCACGGTGTACACCAAGCAGTTCAACCAGGACAGGAACAAGCTGGACCGCTTCGACAAGGCGGTGGAGACCTACAAGCGGGTGCTGGAGCTCGATTCGGCCAATTACGGGGCCAACTACAACCTGGCCACCCTCTATTACAACCGTGGCGTCTACAACATCCAGCGCATCAGTTCGGAGAACGACATCCCCAGCCTGCAGCACATCCAGGAGGCCAGCCGGGAGTTCTTCATGGACGCCCTGCCGTACATGTTGAAGGCCTTCGAGATGAACCCTGGGCGCAAGGAGACGCTCCTGGGGCTTGAAGGCATCTACTACAGCCTCCAGGACGAGAAGAAAAGCGAGCATTACCGGCAGCTCTACGAGCAGCTCGAGCAGGAGCCGCAGCCGGAGAAGTGAACGGCCATGCGGTTCAGGATGACCATCGGAAGGAAGATCGGGATGGGCTTCGGCCTGTTCATCTTCTTCGCCATGCTCGTGGTCTTCCTCACCAGCCGTTCGCTGGAACGCAGCAGGAGCATCAACGACCAGATCAACAATGTGTACTCCCCCGGCGTGGATGCGTTGGTGGAGCTGCGCAACGTGTTGGTGAACGCCCATATGCTCATCAAGCACTGGGCCCAGGTGGAGAGCATCCCCGACGCACCTGAGAAGACCGCCCTGGTGGACCTGACCACCAAGGAGCTCCCGGCGGTGATGGACCGCATCGACACCCTTTCGGCCTACTGGGGCAAGGAGGAGGTGGGGCTGCTGAACCGCACCACGAGCGAGATGCAGGAGCTCTTCGACATGCACGACCAGATCAAGCTCATGCTGCCCTCCCTGGAGAGCTATCGCGACCCCCTCGTGTACCTCGAGCGGAGCGACATGGCCGAAGAGGGCGGTCCGCTCGATGAGCGCATGGAGAAGGTGCTCAACGACCTGGATGTGCTGTTGAAGCTGCAGGAGGCCAAACGCCAGCAGTTGAGCGAGAGCATGATCCGCAGCTTCGACTCACTGCAGTTCTTCGTGCTCTACCTGGGCACGGCGTTGCTGGTGATCGGCACGGTGGTGGCGTTCCTGATCGTCCGGGGCATCGTTGGCCCCGTGCGACGTCTGCGCAGTGTGCTGCTCAGCCTTGGCCGGGGGGTCTTCCCCCGCAGCCGCATCCCCGACCGCAACGACGAGATCGGAGAGATGGGCAAGGCCCTGGCGGGGCTCATCGATGGCCTCAAGCGCACCACCGACTTCAGCCACGCGGTGGCGGCCGGTGACTTCAACACGGCTTACGACCCGCTCAGCGAGGAGGACGTGCTTGGGCATGCCCTGCTGAAGATGAGGCAGGAGCTGGCCGAGCGCGAGCGCATCCTGGAGCAGAAGGTGAACGAACGCACCGAGGAGGTGGTGCGGCAGAAGGAGGAGGTGGAGCGCCAGAGCCGCAAGGTGGTGGAGCTGTACAAGAACGTGACGGACAGCATCCGTTACGCGAAGCGCCTGCAGGAGTCCATCCTGCCGCCCGAGAGGCGCATCAAGGAGCTGTTGCCCGAGAGCTTCGTGTTCTACCGTCCGAAGGACATCGTGAGCGGTGATTTCTACTGGTTCGACAGGGTCGCCGGCAAGGTGGTGTTCGCCGCGGTCGATTGCACCGGCCATGGTGTGCCGGGCGCCTTCATGAGCCTGGTGGGCCACAATGGGCTCAACCAGGCCGTGCGCACGGTGGACCATGTGCGTCCATCGAAGGTGCTCGAGGACCTTAACCGCATCGCGTTCGACGCGCTGCACAAGGACCGTGACCAGTTCGTGCGCGATGGCATGGACATGGCCCTGTGCGCGCTCGACCCCGAGAGCCTCGAGCTCGACTACGCAGGTGCCAACTGCCCGCTCTACCTGGTGCGCGAGGGGGAGGTGGTCCAGTTCACCCCCGACAAGATGCCGATCGGTGGCTTCGAACTGCAGGGCCGCGCCTTCACCGACCACCGCATACAGCTGCGCAAAGGGGATGTGATCTACATCTTCTCCGATGGTTACGCCGACCAGTTCGGTGGTCCCAAGGGCAAGAAGTTCCTGTACCGGCGGTTCCGCGAGCTGCTCCTGGAGATCCATGGCCTGCCCATGGAACGCCAGAAGATCATGCTGCTCGAAGCCCTCAACCAATGGAAGGGCGCCCATGAACAGGTCGACGACATCCTGGTGATCGGGATGCGTGCGTAGACCGCTGCGATGCGATGAAAAAGGCCCGCTTCAAGCGGGCCTTTCCTGTTCTCCGTCGGAATGCGCCTAGGGCCCCCACACCGGCATGTTGCTCACGGTGTTGTTGAGGGGGTTCATGGTCAGCACGGGCACCATGGGTTCGTTGGTGATCACCTCCTGCTCGTTGGGCACGCCCAGCACGCCGAAGATGCTGTTCTGGAGCATGTTCACGATGGCGATGAGGTCGGCGTCCACCTTCACCGCGTAGCGGATCAGGCCCTTGACGAACTCATCGCTGTCGGTGTCCAGGATCACCGAGGTGTGCTCCACGCCACGCTCGTTCAGGTAGGTGTTGGCGAACTTCAGGTGGTTCTCCAGCTGGTGGTGCAGGAACTCATCCGTCTCCTTCGGCACCACCAGGTGTACACGGCTCTTGAAGTACTGCGCCATGTCCGCCACCAGCGTCAGCTTGTGGCGGGATTCCTTGTGCAGGTCCATCGGCACCACGATGTCGCGGTAGCCTTCGTCCTTGATCAGGCGCTCCTGCACCACGATGAAGGGCACCGAGCTGTTGGTGATCACGCGGAGCGCGCGGCTTCCGGTGATGAACTGCATGCCGCGCATGCCATGGGTACCCATGATGATGAGGCCTGCGCCGATCTCGGCCGCCGCATCACCGATGTCCTCGTAAACGCTTCCCACGCGCACCAGCGGGCTCACCTTCACGGTCGTGTTCCACTTCCGTGCGCGGCCGACCTCCAGCTCCAGTTTCGTCATGGCCTCGTCCACATCATTGGCCTTGTCCACGATATGGAGCAGCACCACGTCCGCTTCACTGCGCTCGGCCAGCTTCATCGCATGGTTCATGGCGCAATCGGCCACCTTGGTGAAGTCGGTCGGCACCAGGATGATCTTCTTCTTCGCTTCGCTCATGTATGGGGAGTCTTCACTTGGGCCGCTAAATATAGCGGGAACGAGCACCCAGCGGGTCCGCGAGCCGATCCCCCTGCCAAGGACCAAGGCGCCAAACAAACGACAGCAAACAACTGTAAGCGACTGTAAATGACGGGAACTATATACCAGTTGGGACAGGCCCTATGAGTGCGCCCGCTGGCCGGTCGGCCTCGATTTGCGGGTCTGCGGGTGTTGGTGCCTTAGCTAGGCTCCCTGGGGATGGTTCATGCGCCCGCCCCCTGCTTCGTCACCGGCCTACTGACCCGGTGCCCGCGATGTGAAAGAACGTGTCGAAGGTAATGTATATACACTTGGGTGATGCGGTAGGGTTTCAAAAACATTTCCTTGCTTAGGGGTCTATGTATTAGAAACATGGCAACCACACCTCCTCCACCGCCCCCCCCAACGCCACCGACCAGGAAAACACCTTATGATATAATGAAGGTTGGGGAAGAATACGCCAGCTTGGTTGCGGCTGGACTGACACAAATAGCAGCCCCCGATGACATTGTGTTGGGCCTGAAGGAGATTCAAGCGATTCGTAAGCGACCAATCATTTGCTATGCAGCGAACGTCATCAACGCAAAGGTTGGCGCATTTACGGCAATCGACAACACCGATGACCTTCCGTTTGACGAACTACTAAACTCGGTCGACGCCACTGGAAAGGCACTTGATATTGTCCTTGTTACCCCTGGCGGAAGTGCTCAGCAAGTGGCCAAGTTCGTTGATAAGATTCGGGCGAAGTTCGATGACGTGGCCTTCATTATCCTGCAATCCGCAATGAGCGCAGGAACCATATTTGCCACGAGCGGTAATGACATTATCATGGGGCCATCGTCGTACTTAGGGCCAACCGACCCTCAGGGCCCGAATCGAGATGGCGTGTTCGTTCCATTACAAGGAGTCTTGACCGTTATCCAGGATATTCAGGATAGGGGCAAGGCAAGGATGCTCAAGAACGAAAAGCCAGACTGGACAGACGTACAGATCTTGAATAGGCTTGACGCCAAGGAAATCGGGAACGCGATCCAGGCCACCGCTTATTCAAAGGAGATGGTTGAAAACTACCTCCATGACTACAAGTTCAAGAACTGGACAGAGCATCAAACGACGAAAGTCGGTATCCCCGTAACGCCAGATGAGAAGCGGAAGCGGGCGGGCGAGATTGCCGAGCGGCTCGCCAGAGCCTCAAAGTGGAAGTCCCATAGCCGGGGTATTCCGAGGGATGTTCTGTGGAGTGAGTGCGAGTTGAAAATCACTCATGCTGAGTCGATTAAGGGCCTTGACGTAGCGATGCGGAGGCTGTGGGCGGTTATGCATTTCCTGTTCGAGAGGACCAGCTTCGCTAAACTGTTCATTTCGGAGTCATACAGCGTCATTAAATTGCACGACCCTAAAACGGCCACGAAGTAATGTCCGAGATTATTGACCAACTCAGAGCATTAGGCCTTGATGATGAGATGATTAGCGCGGTTGAGGCACTTGAGGATTCGCCCCTTGACATGGCAAGCTCATTCGTCTACGACAGCGTAGAATATGACGGCCTCAAGGCGGTGGGGTCCTTTGTCTACCGCGTTTCTGGCGAAGCATCATAGTTGCTTCCTGCCCCCTCGCAGAAGCGCCCTGGTTTCCCGACCAGGGCGCTTCTGCGTATATACGTTGTATATCTTGGCCCCATGGCAAAGACCACGCTCCCGCCCAAGGACACGAACGTCCTGATCCGCATAGACGCCAAGTTGAAGGCTCGCCTCGTCAAGGCTGCGGCCAAGGAGGGACGGACCTTGTCCGACTTCATCCGCCGGACCCTGGAGGAAAAGCTTTCGGCCACCACTTGACACGTATATGCATTGTATATACCTTTGGGCTGTTCAATAACACAGCCCCATGCGCTTCGAGAATATCATCCAGCTCACCACCCAATTCAGCGACGAAGGGGTTTGCCGTAAGCACCTTGCCACCCTGCGCTGGGGCCAAGGCCCGGCCGCGTGCCACTTCTGTGGTACCGTAGGTGCCTACAGCATCGAAGGCGGCAAGCGCTACAAGTGCTGCTCCAAGGAGTGCGGCAAGAAGTTCAGTGTTACCACCGGCACCATCTTCGAGAACACGAAGCTTCCCCTCCGCGTGTGGTTCATTGGCATCTACCTCGCCTGCAACCACCCCAAAGGCATCAGCAGCGTGCAGCTCGCCAAGGATCTTGGCATCACCCAGAAGAGTGCATGGTTCGTGCTATCGCGCCTTCGTGAAATGCTGAAGGAGAACGCGCCCGCAATGCTGGCCGGGCAAGTTGAGTGCGACGAAACCTATGTCGGTGGCAAGGAGGCGAACAAGCACCTCAACAAGCGCATCGAAGGTGCCCAGGGTGGCGCTGGCAAAACCGCCGTGTTCGGCATCGTTCAGCGTGGTGGTAAGGTGGTCGCCAAGTCGGTGCTGAACAGCAAGAAGGCCACCATCCAGCCCATTATGCGGAAGCACGTAGCCATTGATGCCACCGTGTACACGGACGAGCACAACGGCTATACCGGACTGGCCCGGACCTACATCCACGAAACGGTGAACCACAGCGGTGGTGAGTACGTGCGTGGAACCGCCCACACCAACACGATCGAGAGCTTTTGGGCGCTCTTCAAGCGCGGTATGGTAGGTGTGTACCACTACGTGAGCCCCAAGCACCTGGATCGCTACTGCGACGAGTTCACGTTCCGGTACAACACGCGGGAGTTCAGCCAGCAGGACCGCCATACGCTGGCCGTTCAGCAGGCCGAAGGTCGCCGCATCACCTACCGTCAACTGATCGGCAAGGCCCAGTGAGGCCGGGTCGGTCGCATACCTTCACGACATGGAAGACCGGACGCTGAAGATCCAGGGCGAGTTTCAGGACGTGCTAAAGGTCGCCATGACCAAGGCCGTCAAGAAGCCCAAGAAGGCCGTCAAGAAGGCCACCAAGAAGAGCAAGCGCAAGTGAGCTTCGTTCACCCCAGGTTCCGCTAGATCCACGACCTCGTGCGCTGGATGTGGCGCGCCCTCACTGGGAGGGCGTTTGGATCGAAGTAATTCGCACCATACATTTGCAGACGAGGCCCGGCCCCCTTCGGAACCGAGCCTCGCTTGAAATAAGGGGTCGCGTTTGGGAGCTCTACCTCCTCTGCCTAAGCCCGGGGCTGCCACCCCGGTTGGACGGCTAATGGGACCGGCTTCGGCCGCGACTAGTACCACCGGCAGGACTCGAACCTGCATCTTCCCTCAGTGCCTCCCCTGGTTGCAGCAGTAGGTGGCGCGGGACGCTCTATCCTTTGAGCTACGGTGGTTGCGTGCAGTTCATCCGGCTGGTATCTCAGCCCTGTCCCGGTCGGGACGGGTTCGACCGCTTACGACGCGGCGAACGGCACACGATCATCATGACAAGGAACTCTCGTCGTCGTTAGGTGATGGGTTAGTCTCAGTGTTTTCCGTAGGTGTTTGGAGGCGGGGATGGGTGCTTTTCAGCATATCATGCACCACCAGGAGGCGATCAGTTATCAAGGAGCCCTTCCATGCCTGTTTCCCCTGTTCTACCCATTCAGGCAAGTACCAGTACACCTCTCCGGATTCCATCTTCTGCCATACCAGCTTGCCTTGGCGTTTATGGAGAGCAGATGTACAGACGGCCACCCTGCGCTTCATGGCGTCGTATGACAGACCATATTGGCGATCATACACAGCGGTCGTCAACTCGGATGCCGTCATTGGTTCTTGCTTCTCTCGCAAGGCACCGATGATACGGTCGGACAGCCCCCGGATCTTCCCGGTCGGGGTCAAGAGTTGCGATCGGACGTGAGCATCAGGCTTAGCCAGGACAGTATGCGAACCAACCAACTGTTCAGCCTCAAGCTCACTGACAAGCAAGAGAGCCTCGTCCAGCAGTTTTCGCAAGTGCGCGAACTGTTCGGTGGCGTCCATGTCAGCAAATCTACCGGCGGTGATCAGCAGGCCGTCAGCAACCGGTCAGCACTTATCCACGATCATTGTTGGAACGAGGCACACATCTCAATAGGGACGCGCTTTCCGGCCTGTCCCAACTGGTATATAGTTCCCTAAATGACAACTGCCCGACTGTCGCTCCAGGGCCGCTTGTCCTTTGCGTCGTCAACGGAAACGAACCACGAACAACAACGACAGGAACATGGAAACGATGAAGCGGAACAGTGTGCAGCTGCTGGGCAACCTGGGCAGGGACCCGGAGGTGAAGGAGGTGAAGGGCGGACGCCGCGTGGCCAAGTTCAGCATGGCCACCAACGACCGGTGGAAGGATGCGACAGGCACGTGGCAGGACGATGTGCAATGGCACCCCATCGTGGCCTGGGGCAAGCAGGCCGAGCGGGTGGAGCAACAGCTCCGCAAGGGCACCAAGGTGAGCGTGCAAGGCCGCCTGGTCCACCGCAGCTACGAGGGCAAGGATGGCCAGAAGCGGTACGTGACGGAGGTCGTGCTCAACGACTTCGAGCTGGTGAGCAACGCAGGCGAGGAGGTCGCCAACTAGGGTCGGAGCCCTGCGTGTGAAGGGGTGTCGCGCAAGCGGTGCCCCTTCTTCGTTCTCAGGACTTGATCACTCGCACCGAGCGTGTGCTGTCCCTTTCTTGCAGCAGGTACATCCCCGGTGCGATGCCGCCCAGGTCAAGCAGGCCTCCTTCGACCACGCGCTCGAAGACGCGCACCACGCGACCCTGGCCGTCCAGCAGGCGCAGCGACCGTGTGCCGGGACGGAGGCCATGGACCGTAAGTGCATCCCCGGCCGGCACCGGCCATGCCACGATCCCCCCAGCGTCCTCGCGCTCCGTGACGCCCAGCACGTCCACATATACCGGCTGGCAGGTCACCGAGGAACAGGTGTCGGTGTTCAGCGGCCCCCAAAGGGTGACGGTCTGGCACACGTTATAGAATCCGCTCACATCGTAGCCATGGTAGGCCACTGCTCCGCTGGTGGTATAGCCATCGCCGAAATCCCAGTCGACGGTGTAGTTCATGCCCGAGGTCAGCGAGGTGTCCAGCACCCCCACGGTGTTGTCCACCACCACCAACAGGAAGCCCGGCTGCAGCAGGGTGGAGCAGGGCACATTGCCCGGGCCCAGGTAAAGCCACTTGCATTTGGTGGCGGCGCATTCATCGTCGGGCGGTGCGGCGGTCACCGTCAGGCACACCTCGAAGGGTCCCGGCCCGGGAAAGGTGTGCGTGGGCGAAGGACCGTTCACGGAAGCCCCATCGCCGAGGTTCCAGTCGTAGCTGGCGATCGGACCGGTGAAGGAGGCGAGCTCATCGAAAGTGACGGTATTGCCCGCGATGTTCGTGATGGTGAAATCCGCCAGAAGGTCGGAGCATGTGCTGTCGGCGTACACGGTGACCAGCTTGCATGCGGTGCTGCTGCACGGCATCGACTGTGCATCGAGGGCATCCACTGTTAGGCACACTGCGTACTGGCCCGGCACGAAGTACTGTTCGGTGATCGAGGGTCCGGCGCCGGAGGATAGGCCGATGTTGTACAGGTTCCATTGCAGGCCGACCACGGTGACGTTCCCCGTGTCGATATCGGCCGTGTAGGTGTAAAGCATGCCACCGTTGTCGGTGACGGCGAAGTCGACCACGAGGGTGCTGTCACAGGGCGGACCCGAGGCGCGCAGGCCCAGGTCGAAGAGCTGGCCGCGGAGCAGGCCGGGCAGTAGCAGGGTGAACAGGAGGAGCGTGCGCATCACGGATCAGCGGATGAACGAGTACGAAAGTCGCATGCGCAGGCTGAACCGCTCGGGCAGTGACCAGGGTTGATCGCTTGTGCCGAAGGCGGCAAGGCCGCGCATGTACGATGGGGAGAGCCAGAGCCCCCAGCGCTCGGTAAGGGTGTAGCCCAGGTCGGCCCCGATGATGCCGGTGAGCACCGGTCCGTAACGGCTATCGAAGCGCTCCTCGCCACAGGGGGCGCTGAGCAGACCGAGCTCCTCGTCATTCACCAGGGTGTAGCCCCGTCGCACCAGCGTAAGCTCCGTTATCAGGCCGATGCGCCCGCCGAACGACCAGCGCTTCACCGGTGCGTGCCAGTAAAGTTCCACGGGCAGTTGCAGGATACCCAGACTGTTACTGCCGGTGACCCGTGTTTCCGTAGGCTCCCCATAGACCACGGTGGTGGCCGGGGTGCTCACGAAGACCTGGGTGTCGAGGGTGACGAGGTAGGTGTACTCGATCACGGAATCAACAGGAAGTTGCTGTTCCACGTGGTCGAACTCGTACCGCGAGCCTTCGTACGCCGCACCGACCGAAACACCGAGGCCGCTGCGCCAGGTGCGGCCGAACAGGGCCCCGGCGCTCCAGGTCGGATGGGGGACCTCCGTGCCGTTGAGCGCCTCCACGAGCGCCTCATCCTTGCCGGACCACGAGCGGTCCACGTCGTGACGGCCCACTTCCAAGGCCACCCACCATTCCGCACCCGGCAGCACGTAGGGTGATCGTTCGCGACCGAGCGGACTTACCGCGGGAGCAGCTGTGGTCCGGGGTCCAAGTACCGTGAGCCATGCCAGGTGCTCCTGCCCATCGCGCGGTGTCGAGGGAGCATCGGCGGGTGTCTCCAAGGCCAGGTCCGGGGCTGCTACGGCGGGTCCGGCCGGTTCTGGCTTGATCCCGGAGTTGGCGACCGGGCGGTGTCCGCTGTTCCTCCTTGCGGGCGGTGGAGTGTTGGGGCCGGGGTCGTTCGACCGGACGGTTTTCGTTGATGCAGGCTGTGCGATGTCCGTGGTTCCCGGTGCGCGCTGATCCGCTGCGATGTCCGGGGATGTGGCAGCCGGGTCGCTCGGGCGCGTGCTCGCGATGGATGTGTGCGGCACGGCGGGTGTGGTGTTCGCTTGTCCAGGGTTCTGGGCCACGGGCTCCTGGTGCCAGGGCCTCCAGAGCCCCAGGCCGGCGGCGCCGGCCAACAGCAGGGCCAGGGCGCCCCACCGCAGCCAGCCAGCCCTCCGCTTGCGGCGCGCGCGTGCGATGCCCTCCCACACCGCAGGCGGCGGGGTCACCTCCGCGTCGTGCAAGGAGCGGTGGAAGAGCTCGTCAATGGGATGCTTTTCGCTCATGTTCGTTCACGATGTGTGCGCCCAGCCGCTGTTGGAGCATGCGTCGGGCTTTGGCCAGCTGGCTGCGCGAGGTGCTTTCCCCGAAGCCCAGCATGTCGGCGATCTCGGCATGGTCGAAGCCTTCGATCGCGAACAGGTTGAAGACCATGCGGTAGCCGTCCGGCAGGCCTTCGATCAGTTTCATCAGTTCGGCCTGGCCCAGGTTGTCGATGGCCAGGGGCTCCACCGGTCCGTCGGGCACGTTCTCCAGTCCGAACTTCTCGTTCTGGAAGGCCTTGCGGCGGTAGTGGTTGATGCAGGTGGTGACCATGATGCGGCGGACCCATCCCTCCAGGCTGCCATCCATGCGGAATCCGCCGAGCTTGTCGAACACGCGGATGAAGCCCTCCTGCATCAGGTCCTGGGCCTCGAGCTGGTGCCGCGCATAGCGAAGGCATACGGCATACATGCGCCGCGCATAACGCCCGTACAATGCCTCCTGGCACCGCCGGTCGTCGCGCTGGCAGCCTTCCACCAGTTCGCGTTCCGTGAGCTCGCGCAAATCGAAAAAGGGCCTTTTCAAGAGCAAGACGCGGGGTAACCTCCCAAGCGCTGCCTGTGGCCGCTCCTTCTTGAAAGGTAGGGGATCACCAGCAGCAACGGGCTTTTCGGCGGTTCCTGGCGTGTTCGAAGGCCGTAAAGCAAACGGTTGCAAACGCCTGTGAACGACTACAAATGACTACTGGCCGAATGTCCGGAATGCACCGTTCCTCCTTTGCACCGTCGATGGCCTCAGCAACCTCGGCATGAGTCAAACCAAAAACCAAGTAGTCATGAACACGCTGAAGAACAAGGTGCAGTTGATCGGGAACCTGGGTTTCGACCCGGAAGTGCGGGAGATCGCCAAGGGGCGGAAGGTGGCGCGGATCAGCGTGGCCACGAACGACCGGTACAAGAACGCCGATGGGGAGCGCGTTACCGATACCCAGTGGCACACCGTGGTGGCCTGGGGCCGCACCGCCGAGATGGTGGAGCGTCTGCTGCGCAAAGGCACCCAGGTGGCCCTGGAGGGCAAGCTGGTGCACCGCAGCTACGAGGGCCGCGACGGGCAGAAGCGGTACGTGACGGAGATCGTGCTGAGCGACTTCCAGTTGCTCACGCCGAAGGTGCAGCAGGCCGCAGCCTGATCGCAGCCCGGTCGTAGCGGGTCGGGGGGCCGGTGGGAGACCATCGGCCCCTCGTGCGTTCGGGGCCTAGCGACGCAGCCAGGGGCCGAACCACCGCTGCAGGCGCGGGAGCAGCACGAACACCATCAATGGCACGAGCACCGCGGTCATCACCAGCGTGCGTATCGGGATCGGAAGCAGCGCCAGATAGGGCCCGAACAAGAGCATCAGCAGGGTGATCGACGGATAGATGGCCAGCCAGATGAGCAGGGCCGTCTTCCAGCGGGGAGGGGCGTTCATGGGAGGCACAAAGGTGGGTGTGATGTTTGGCGGTTTTTCCCGATCCACCTACTTTTGCCGTCCCTTAACGGGGAACCTTCCCTGGTAGCTCAGCTGGTTAGAGCACCTGACTGTTAATCAGGGGGTCACTGGTTCAAGTCCAGTCCGGGGAGCGAAGAGGCCTCAGCACATGCTGGGGCCTTTTTCGTTCCGGGCCCCGCCGATCGCGCATCTTTGCGGCCATCCATCCCCCAGCCCATGCAGCTTGTCACCGTTGGCACCGTCGCGTTCGACAACATCGAGACCCCGTTCGGCAAGGCCGACAAGGTCGTCGGAGGTGCCGCCACCTACATCTCCCTGGCCAGCTCCTTCTTCCTCGACAAGCTCGGCCTGGTGAGCGTGGTGGGCGACGATTTCCCCAAGGACATGATGGACCTGCTGCGCCAGCGCGGTGTGGACCTGGCGGGCCTGGAGGTGCTGCAGGGCAAGGAGAGCTTCTTCTGGGCCGGCCGTTACCATTACGACATGAACACGCGCGACACGCTGGAGACGCGCCTGAACGTGCTGCTCGACCTGGACCCCAAGCTGCCCGAACACTTCAAGGCCGCGCCCTACGTGATGCTCGGCAACCTCGACCCCAAGGTGCAGGCCAAGGTGCTCGACCAGGTCGCCGACCCCGCCCTCGTGGTGATGGACACCATGAACTTCTGGATGGACAGCGCGCTGGATGACCTGAAGAAGGTGATCGCCCGCGTGGACATCCTCTGCGTGAACGATGCGGAGGCGCGCCAGCTCAGCGGCCAGCACAGCCTGGTGAAGGCGGCGAACACGATCCTGGCGATGGGCCCCAAGTACCTGGTGGTGAAGAAGGGCGAGCACGGCGCGCTGCTCTTCAGCGAGGACCGCGTGTTCTTCGCACCGGCGCTGCCGCTGGAGGACATCATCGACCCCACGGGCGCCGGCGACACCTTCGCGGGCGGCTTCATCGGCTACCTGGCCCGCACGCAGGACCACAGCTTCGACAACCTGAAGCGCGCCATCATCGTGGGCAGCGCCCTGGCCAGCTTCTGCTGCGAGAAGTTCGGCGTGCAGCGCCTGCTGGAGATCAGCCGAGAGGACATCGATGAGCGCGTGCAGCAGTTCATCGACCTGGTCGATTTCGATATCGAGCTGGTGGAGGACTGAGCCCTCAGAAGCTCACCAGCAACTGCCCCTTCTCCACCGCGGTCTTCTCCAGCGCGTGGATCCGGCTCACGGTGGCGTCGCCGGGGCTCTTGATCACGTTCTCCATCTTCATGGCCTCGAGGATGAGCACGGGGTCGTTCTTCTTCACCGTGTCACCCTCCTTCACCAGCAGCTTGAGCACCAGGCCGGGCATGGGCGCCTTGATCTCCTTCACCGCCGCGCCGCGCGCCTTGTCGAGGCCCAGGGTGTTCATCAGGCGGCTCTGCTCATCCTGCAGCTGCACGGTGTAGGTGTGCGCGCCGATGCGCAGGCGCACCGTGTTGGCCTCGCGGTCCTCCTTGAGCACCAGCACGCGGAAGCTGCGGCCGTTGTGCACCAGGCTGTACTGGCCGGGCCCGGTGCGCACCAGATCGGGCCGTGCGCCGCCCGGCAGCGTCCACGGGGCGGAAGGGGAGGTGCGCTCGAGCACCAGCGGCTCGGCACCGGCATTGACGGTGGTGTACAGCTTGGCCATGGGGGTGTGAAATTACCAAGTCGCGTGGGTGGGAACCGCAAAGGCGCCAAGACGCGACGCGTGAGCGTGTCTCAAAGCCCGTTCACCACGCGTTGAATGCCCTGTTTGATGAGCGGAACATTGAAGGTGATCAGCAACCCGGGCTTGTTCTTCGTCAGCTTCAGGTAAGTGGGCAATTGAGCCATGTGCACATCCTGCAAGGACTCCACGGCCTTCACCTCCACGATGATCTTCTTCTCCACCCATAGGTCCAGCCGATAACCAAGGTCCAAATCCACTTCCTTATAGGTCGCGGGAAGGGGTTGTTGTTGAATGACGTGAAGTCCACGCTCACGGAGCTCATAGGCCAGGCAATGTTCGTAACCCTTCTCCAACAGCCCCGGACCAACCTCACGATGCACACTGAGCGCTGCATCCACGACCTCGCGCGCCAGATCGTTCTCCGTTCGTTCCGCGGCCATTCGCTTTGCGTCCTTGCGCCTTTGCGGTTCTACTCGAACAGCTCCCCCTCGCCCTCCTGCTCGTACACCTCGTCCACGGCAAGGTCCTTCTGCTCGCGGGCGGCCACGGCCAGGCGGTCGCACAGTTCGTTCTGCGGATGCCCGTTGTGCCCGCGGATCCAGTGGAAGCGCACGCGGTGCTGGCGGTAGATGCGCAGGAAGCGCTGCCACAGGTCGGGGTTCTTCTTCTTCTTGAAGCCGGTGCGCTCCCAGTTGAACACCCAGCCCTTCTCCACGCTGTCCACCACGTACTTGCTGTCGCTCACGATGGTGACCTCGTGCCCTGTGCCCTTGAGCGATTCGAGCGCCACGATGGCGGCCAGCAGCTCCATGCGGTTGTTGGTGGTGCGGCGGTAGCCTCCCCATAGCTCCTTGCGGTGCGGGCCCGCCTCCAGCACCACGCCGTAGCCCCCGGGCCCCGGGTTGCCGCTCGCGGCGCCGTCGGTGTAGGCGGTGATCTTCATGGGCGCCAAAGAAAGCGGCTCACGCCTTCGGGAAGAGGTAGGTGATGTTGCCCGCGAAGAGCTTGATGCTGATGGCGAGCAGGATGATGCCGAAGGCCTTGCGGATGACGATGAGGCCCACGCGTCCCAGCGCGCGTTCGATGCGGTTGGTGAGGAAGAGCACCAGCAGCACGGGCACCATGTTGAGCACGATGGCGGCCAGGATGTTCACGGTCTCGAACTCCGCGCGCAGCGAGAGGATGGTGGTGATGGTGCCCGCGCCGGCGATCACCGGGAAGGCCAGCGGCACGATGCTGTACACCTTGGGGTCGTCGCTGGGGAGGCCAGGCGCCGAGGTGTCCTCCTTGAACAGGCGCACGCCCAGCGTCATCTCCAGCGCAAGCGCGAACAGCACCAGCGAACCGGCCACGGCGAACGAGCGCACGTCGACCCCCACCACGCCAAGGATCTTCTCGCCCACGAAGAGGAAGGTGACCATGATGCCCAGGCTCACCAGCGTGGCGCGCAGGGGGTAGATCCGGCCCGCCTTCTTGCGCACCTCCAGGATCAAGGGGATCCCGCCGATCACATCGATCACGGCGAAAAGGATCAGGAAGGCCTTGCCGATCTGGGCGATATCGAGCTGCATGGCGCAAAGGAATGCGCTACCGGCCAATGGCCTTTGGCTGCTGGCCGTGCACAGCATTGCACGGCCAGCAGCCAGTAGCTAAAGGCCATTGGCCAGCACCAGTTGTTCCACCACTTGCGGGTAGTGCGCATGCTCCAGCGCGTGGATGCGTGCGGCCAGGGCCTCGGGGGTGTCGCCGGCGTGCACCGGGCAGGTGGCCTGGAACAGGTGTTCGCCCTCGTCGTAATGCTCGTTCACGTAGTGGATGGTGATGCCGCTCTCCTTCTCCTTAGCCGCGATCACCGCTTCATGCACGTGGCTTCCGAACATCCCTTTTCCTCCGAACTTCGGAAGCAGCGCCGGGTGGATGTTGATGATGCGCTGCGGAAAGGCCTTCACCAGGTCGGCGGGGATCAGCCGCAGGAAGCCCGCCAGCACGACCAGGTCGATGCGCTGGCCCAGCAGTTCACGCTGCACGGTGCCGTCCCGCAGCTGCACGCCGTTGAACAGGTAGCTGGGTACACCCAGGTCCCAGGCGCGCTGCAGTACACCGGCCTGCGGCTGGTCGCAGCCCACCAGCACCACGCGGGCCTGCGCGTGCTGCGCGAAGTGCTCGATGAGCCGTTGGGTGTTGGAGCCCGAGCCCGAGGCGAGCACGGCGATGCGGATCATGGCGCGAAGGTCGGTACACGCGGCAAGTTCCCACCATGGCCCGTTGGAAGAGGGCTGTGGGTGGCCGGTCCGCGCGGGTGATGCATCCGTTTTCTTCGTGCCACCGTACAAGGCCGTTCCACGCGACCCGCGCATGCAGATCTCCGTCATCACCCCCAGCTACAACATGCTCGCCTACATCAAGCGGTGCCGCGCCTCCGTGGCCGACCAGCAGGGGGTGGAGGTGGAGCACATCGTGGCCGATGGCGGCAGCAACGATGGCACGCCCGCCTGGCTGGCATCGGCGGCCACGCCCATCGAGCCCCAGCGCCCGCAGCCTGTGCCCGGGTCCTCGTTCCGCTACTTCAGCGGCAGGGACGCTGGCATGTACGACGCGCTCAACAAGGGCTTCGACACCGCCAGCGGCGAGGTGGTGGCCTGGCTCAACTGCGACGAGCAATACCTGGAGGGCACCCTGGCGCGCGTACGCGAGGTGTTCGCGGCCGATCCCAAGCTCGACGTGCTCTTCGGTGGCGCCCTGCTGGTGCGGCCCGACGGCAGCCTGCTCGCCGCGCGCAAGCCCTACCCGGCCCGTTACGCCTACATCGCCACCTCGCACCTGTACAACCTCAGCTGTGGCATGTTCTTCCGCCGCCGCATCTGGCAGGGCGACCTGCGCTTCGATACCCGCTTCCGCAACCTGGGCGACCACGACCTGGTGCTGCGCATGCTGAAGAAAGGGCTGCGCACACGCACGCTCGCGATGCCCCTGAGCGCCTTCGCGTTCACCGGGGGCAACCTCAGCTGGAGCGAAGGCGCGCAGCGCGAGGCCGTGCAACTGCGCAACGAGGCGCCGGCCTGGGCCCGTGCGCTGCGCCTGCCGCTCAACGCGCTGCGCGTCACCGAGAAGCTCCTGAACGGCGCCTACACGCATGGTCCGGTCGACTACGCCCTTTACGAAGGCGATGGCTCCGGTGCGCGCCGCCGCTTCCACGTGGAGAAGGTGTCCACCAAATGGCCGGACGAGAAATGAGCCGCCACCGCGTGTTGATCGACCTGGTGCCGATCCGGCCCGGGAAGGGCGGCTCCGGCAGCGGCATCTGGACCCATGCCCAGCACTTGGTGCGCGAGCTGGACAAGCTGGATGACCCCGATGTGGCGGTGCATTGCCTGGTGAACCCCGACCAGCTCCCCTTCTTCCAGGGCTTGCAGCGCGTCACGCTGCACCGCTTCCCCGACCTGGGGGGCAGCACCCTGCTGCGGTTGCTGTGGATCCACGTGGCGCTCCCGGTGCTGTGCCTGGTGCACCGCGCCCGCGCGCTGCACAAGCTGGCCACCGAGACCCCTTTCCTGCTGCCGGTGCGCCGCGTCACCACTGTGCATGACTTCTACAATGAGTTCATGCACGAGCGCGAGGGTCTGCCCCTGGGCCTGGCCGGCCGCTATTTCAGCTGGATCAGCCGGGTGTGCTTCGCGAAGAGCCGCGCGGTGATCACCGTGAGCGCCGCCATCCGCGATGAGGCGAAGCAGCGGTTCCCCGCCAGCAAGGCCGAGGTGATCGCCATCCACAACGGCGTGGACCTTCCCAAGGCCCTGGAGCCTGCACCGGCCGGCGACCGCCCCTTCACCATCCTGTACGTGGCCAAGTTCATGCCCTACAAGGGCCAGAAGCGCGCGGTGGACGCCTTCGAGCTGTTGCTGAACGAGCATCCGGAACTTCGCGGCAAGGCCCGCCTGGTGATGCACGGCTTCAACAACGACCACACGTATTTCCACGCGCTGCAGGAGCGGATCCAACTGGGCGTGCTGCAGGGCGCGGTGGAGATCCGGCCTTACGGCCAGGCCAAGACCGTGGCCGACATCTACCGCGGCGCGGACCTCTTCCTCTTCCTCACGCGGTACGAGGGCTTCGGCCTGCCGGTGGTGGAGGCCCAGGCCATGGACATCCCTGTGGTGTGCACGGACATCCCCGTGCTGCGCGAGGTGGGCGGCGATGGCGCGGCCTATGTGGACCGCGAGGCCCCCGCGGAGGTGGCCCGGGAGCTCCATGCGTTGATCACGCGACCCGACCGCCGCGCGGCCCTCATCGCCGCCGGAAGGGCCAATCGCACCCGTTTCGGGTGGGACCGCATGGCCGTTGAGACCATGGCCGTGTACCGCAGGGCCTGCGCCTGAGCTGTTTTTCGTGCTGTCTAAGTCCTTGTGCCTGCACCGGTTACACAAGGTGTCGGGGCGTCCGGCTCGGCGAATGGAAAATGTGCTTCCTTTGCAGCCTCAACTAAAACGCACGGACATGTCGGACATCAAGTCAAGGGTCATCGCGATCATCGTGGACAAGCTCGGGGTCGATCAGGGCGAGGTCACGCCGGAAGCGAGCTTTACCAACGACCTTGGCGCTGACAGCCTCGATACCGTCGAGCTCATCATGGAGTTCGAGAAGGAGTTCAACATCGCGATCCCTGACGATCAGGCCGAGAAGATCCAGACCGTGGGTCAGGCCATCGACTACGTGGAGAAGAACGCGAAGTGATCTAGCGCCGCATGCAGCTCAGACGAGTGGTCGTCACCGGTCTGGGCGCGCTCACTCCCCTCGGGAACACCCTCAAGGAGTACTGGGAGGGGCTGGTGAGCGGCCGTAGCGGTGCTGCGCCCATTACGCGCTTCGACGCTTCCAAGTTCAAGACCCAGTTCGCCTGTGAGGTCAAGGGGTTCAACCCCGAGGACTTCATGGACCGCAAGGAGGCCCGCAAGACGGACCCCTATGCGCAGTTCGCCCTGGTGTGCGCCGACGAGGCCATCGCCGACAGCGGGCTGTTGTCCGACAAGCTGGAGCGCGACCGTGTGGGGGTGATCTGGGGCAGCGGGATCGGCGGGCTGAAGACCTTCCAGGACGAGTGCATGAACTTCGGCCGGGGTGATGGCACCCCGCGGTTCAACCCCTTCTTCATCCCGAAGATGATCGCGGACAGCGCGGCGGGGTTGATCAGCATGAAGCACACCCTGCGGGGCCCCAGCTACGTCACCGCCAGCGCCTGCGCCAGCAGCAACAACGCGCTCATCGACGCCTTCAACTACATCCGGCTCGGCATCTGCCCGGCCGTGGTGACCGGGGGCAGCGAGGCCGCGATCTACGAGGCCGGTGTGGGCGGGTTCAACGCGCTCCACGCCATGAGCACGCGCAACGACGACCCGGCCACCGCCTCCCGTCCGTACGACAAGGACCGCGACGGTTTCGTGCTGGGTGAAGGGGGCGCTGCCATCGTCCTCGAGGACCTGGAGCATGCCCTGGCCCGCGGCGCCAAGATCTACGCCGAAGTGATCGGTGGGGGCATGAGCAGCGACGCCTACCACATCACCGCTCCGCACCCCGAAGGACTGGGGGCCGAGCTGTGCATGAAGTACGCGCTGCACGATGCCGGCCTTTCGCCCGCGGACATCGACTACATCAACACGCACGGCACCAGCACCCCCATCGGTGACCCGCAGGAGGTGAAGGCCATCCAGCGCCTGTTCGGTGAGCACGCCTACAAGCTCAACATCAGCGCCACCAAGAGCATGACCGGGCACCTGCTCGGGGGTGCGGGCGCGGTGGAGGGCGTGGCCGCGATCATGGCCGTGCATACGGACACGGTTCCGCCGACCATCAACCATTTCACGGACGATCCCGAGATCGACCCCCGCCTGAACTTCACGTTCAACAAGGCGCAACAGCGCACGGTGAACGCCGCCATGAGCAACACGTTCGGCTTCGGCGGCCACAACACCGCGGTGATCTTCCGCAAGTACCGCTAAGCCCGCGTGCTAGCCCGATTGTTCAGCCGCGCGACCGCCGAGGAGCGGCGCATCCGTGCGTGGTGCCGCAAGACCTTCGGCCTCACCCCGCGCAACCTGCCCCTCTGGCGCCAGGCCCTGCGCCACAGCAGCGCCAACGCCGACGACGGCCCCGAGCTGCCGAACAACGAGCGCCTGGAGTTCCTGGGCGATGCGGTGCTCGATGCCATCATCGGTGAGCTGCTCTTCACCCGCTACCCCGATCAGGGCGAGGGCTTCCTCACCCGCATGCGCAGCATGCTCGTGAGCCGGCACCAGCTCAACATCCTGGCCCGCAAGGTGGAGATCGAGCGGGTGATGGAGAGCAAGCTGGGCAGCCACCAGGAGACAAGTGTGCCCGGCAACGCCCTAGAGGCCGTGATCGGCGCGCTGTTCCTGGACAAGGGCTTCGAGAAGACGCGCAAGGCCGTGGTGAACCTGCTGGACCAGCACTTCGACCTCAAGACCATCGAGCAGGAGGACCGCGACAGCAAGAGCCGCCTGTTGGAGTGGGGGCAGAAGAAGCGGCGCAAGGTGGAGTTCCACATCAGCGAGGAGAACGCCCGCGGCGGCCGCGGAAAGACGTACCTGTGCGAAGTGAAGGTGGACGGGGATGTGCGCGGTACGGGGCGTGGCCAGAGCAAGAAGAAAGCCGAGCAGGAGGCCGCACAGAGCGCCTTCCGGGCCATGCGTCACCGCGAGGGGCATCATGCCCGTGAAGGGGGGCGTCCCGACCAGCCCAAGCGCGAGAAGCCGCGCGAGGCACGGCGCCCGAACGACCGCAATGCCGAGCGCAGGGAGGGCCGCGCAGGTTCCGACCCGGAGCGCCGCCCACGCCGCGACGGCCGCGACCGCCAGCCGCGCAACGAGGGCGGCCAGGGACCCGCTCCCGGCGATGATGCGCCCGCAGGCCAGGAGGCCTGAACCGTCCGCCACCGTGCGGCGCTACCTTTGGCCACGACCGACCGCAGGAAGGAACCCGTGGCCAAGTACCGATTGGAGGAACCCGTGGACCCCGAGGTGATGCTCGTGGGCATCAGCAGCCATGTCAACGACTACCGGCTCTGCTGGTCGTTGAACCGGTCGCTGGGCATCAACCTGGCGCGCCGCAGGAACGACATCATCGAGCCCGGGCCGCGCAAGGAGCTCCACTTCGCCGTGTTCGAGCATGTGGACGACATCCACAACGTACGCTGGACCCTGGTGAACAACCACGGCGACGACGGTGTCCTGGTGAAGGAGCAGCGCCAGGCCGACTTCTTCCTCGTGGTGGACGAACAAGCCCCCATCAGCGCCGCCGACCTCCTGCAGCAGGTGCGGGGGAGCGAGTTCGTGCTCACCGCCTTTCCGCTGGCCTACCAGGACCTGCGCACGGGCCATAAACTGCTTCAATAGACAACGTGCTTCCGCCGGTCATCCGGCAACCTCCCATGAACGATACCAAGACCAAGATCGTGGCCACCATCGGGCCGGCCAGCGCCCCCATCGACGTGCTGCGCGAGCTCATGCGCGCGGGCATGGACGTGGCCCGCTTGAACTTCAGCCACGGCTCCTACGAGTTCTACATCGAGCTCATCGCCAACATCCGCCGGCTCAACGAGGAGCTCGGGCTCAACACCGCCATCCTCGCCGACCTGCAGGGCCCCAAGCTGCGCGTGGGCGCGATGGAGAACGGCCCCATCGACCTGGCCGACGGCAGCGAGCTGGTGATCACCACCGAGCCCGTGAAGGGCCGCCCCGGCCTGGTGAGCACCACCTACACGCAGTTCCCGCAGGACGTGAAGCCCGGCGAGATCGCGCTGCTGGACGATGGCAAGATCCGCCTGGAGGTGGTGGCCACCGATGGCCGCTCGCGCGTCACCACCCGCGTGATCAACGGGGGGCCGCTCAGCGCCAACAAGGGCCTCAACCTGCCCAACACCAAGGTGAGCCTTCCGTGCCTCACGGACAAGGACCTGAAGGACCTCGATTTCGCGCTGGAGCAGAACGTGGACTGGGTGGGCCTGAGCTTCGTGCGCAGCGCCCGCGACATCATCGAGCTCAAGCACATCATCCGCGCACAGGACAAGCACGCCCGCGTGATCGCCAAGATCGAGAAGCCCGAGGCGCTGCTGGAGATCGATGACATCATCCGCGAGGCCGACGCCCTGATGGTGGCCCGCGGCGACCTGGGCGTGGAGATACCCATGGAGAAGGTGCCGCTGGTGCAGAAGGACATCGTGCGCCGCTGCCTCTCGATGCACCGGCCGGTGATCGTGGCCACCCAGATGATGGAGAGCATGATCACCAACATCACGCCCACCCGCGCCGAGGTGAACGACGTGGCCAACGCCGTGCTCGACCACGCCGATGCGGTGATGCTGAGCGCCGAGACCAGCGTGGGCAAGCATCCGGTGGAGGTGGTGAAGGCCATGAACCGGATCCTGATGGAGATGGAGACGGCCGAAGGCATGTACAACGTGCCCAACCCGCCGCTGGAGAGCAACGAGCGCACCGTGAGCGACGCGATCAGCATCGCCGCAGTGCGCATGACCGAGGCCATGCCCGTGAAGGCGATCGTGACGATGACGCACAGTGGCTACACGGCTTTCAAGATCAGCAGCATGCGCCCGAAGGCGAACATCTACGCCTTCACGAGCAACCCCGACATCCTGTGCATGCTCAACCTGGTGTGGGGCGTCCGCGCGCACTACTACGACAAGACGGTGAGCACCGACCACACCATCGCCGACATCAAGCACCTGCTGCGCAAGCGCAACCACGTGCAGAAGGGAGATCTGGTGATCAACATCGCCAGCATGCCCATCGCCGAGAAGGGCATGGCCAACATGCTGAAGCTGAGCCCGGCCTAGGCCCTGGCCTCCTGATGGGCGCTGGTGGCCCCACCTTGCTGACAGGTGCAGCTCTTCTTTGGGCGATGCAGTCCTCTTGCGACCCGATGAAGCAGCTGTTGGTCGAGAACCGTTCCAACGAACCGTTCACCGTGGTGGTGGAACCGGTGGCCGACGCATCCGGTGACACCCTGGTGCTACAGGTCGGTCCGGGTCAGGAGCGGAACATCCTCTATGGCTTTGGCGCTTGGGACCGACCCAGCGATATGCGTGACAGTACCGGCCGAATGGTCGGAGCGGCATTCGAGAGCGATCGCGACGTGACGACGGTGCAATGCGACCACTCCATCGGAACACTGAAGGTGAAGCGGCGCTACCTCCTGGGCAACGGGCTGGTGGTGCGTGTGAAGTGAATTAGAGCGATGGCACGCATCATTACCGTGTTGGTCGGACTGGTGGCTCTTCCTCTCCTTGCGGGCCTCTACGGTGCGCTGCACGACCAACTGAGCTTCACCATCGCACCTGAGTATTTCACACGCTTCAAGTACGACCAGTTCGGATTTGAGCCGCAGTGGTTCGGCGGACACCGGCCCACCGTTGCAGTGATCGGCTTCCTGGCCACGTGGTGGGTGGGGGCGCTGATCGCGCTGTTCCTGGTGCCGCTGGGCCTTGTGTTCAAGGACACTGAGCGCATGCGCAAGGAGATCGTGCGTGCCACCATGATCACCTTGGGCACGGCCGCGGTATGTGCCTTGCTCGGCCTTGCCTACGGCTGGTACCTCCTCGACACGGTGCCCAACGGCTGGTATCTACCCCCGGGCTTGGAGGACCCGCACGCTTTCCTGGCCGTGGGCAGCATGCACAACTTCAGTTATGCTGGCGGAGCGCTTGGGCTGTGCCTGGCCGTGACCGTGATGGTGTGGCGGAGAAAGCAGGCGGCCTAGTTCCGCTTCAACCCGCGGCCCAGCACCAGGTCCATGTAGAAGCCGGGCTGTTTCAGGCGCGCGCGCAGGTCGAGGTCGGTGAACATGCTGCTGATGGTGTCGGCCAGCGCGGGGTTGCGGTTGGCGCGCTTCACCACGAAGTCGAAGAGCCAGGCCTGGTGGGCGAGGTCCTGCAGCCGCGTGCTGATCGCGAGCTCCTGGCCCAGCCGTTTCCACACGCGCCCGTCGTAGGCCTTCAGGAAGGCCGCGTCGGTGCGCCCCTCGCGCAGCGCCTCGTGCACCACGTCGGCCGCGTGCACCCCGCTGATCATGGCGTGGCTGATGCCTTCGCCGGTGAAGGGGTCGATGAGGTGGCCGGCATCACCGATGAGGAGATAGCCATCACCGCTGAGCGGATGGCGCTTGCTGCCCAGCGGCAATCCCATGCCCAGCACCGGTCCTTCGAGCTGGGCGTTCGCGAAGCGGTCCTTGAGCGTGGGGTGCGTGGCCACCAGGCGGTGCAGCTCGGCCTTGAGGTCGAGCTTGCGTTCGCGCACGCGGTCGCCGCGCAGACCCAGGCCCACGTTGGCGCGCCCGTCGGGCAGGGGGAAGATCCACAGGTAGCCGGGCAGCAGCTCCTTGAGGAAGTGCAGCTCGATGAAGCCCTGCGGGTCGAGGCCGGTGATGCCGCGGTAGTAGGCGCGCACTCCGGCGGCGTGGTGGCGCGGTTCCATGGGCAGCCCGGCCACGTGGCGCGCGAAGTGCGAGTTGGCCCCGTCGGCTGCCAGCACGAGCCTGCATCGCACGGTACGTCCATCTTCGAGCGCCACCGTCCAGCCATCGGGCGTTCGGGTGTACTGTTTCGCCGCGGTCGCCTCAAGCACCTGCACGGCGCCGTTGCGCTTCACGGCGTCGAAGAGCAGGGCATCGAAGGCCAGGCGGGGCAGGATCGCGCCGGGGGCCTCGCCCACGCCGGTGTCGCGCGTGAAGGGCACGCGCAGGGCCTGGCCACCGGGGGCCACGAAGGTGACGCCCCAGCTGGGCATGCGGCGCGCATCGGCGTTCACGCGTTGGGCGAGCGCGGGATCGATGCGCTCGAGGGTGCGCATCACCTTGCCGCTGAGGGCATCGCCGCACACCTTGTCGCGGGGGAAGGTGGCCTTCTCAACGAGCAGGGTGCGCACGCCGTGCCGGGCGAGCTGCAGGGCCGCTGCACAACCACCGGGGCCGCCGCCGATGATGCAGACGTCCGCGGAAAGGGTTTCGTGCCGGGGCGCCGAGGAACGCAGTTCTTCGCTCATCCCCTTCGCATCGTTGTGCCTTGGCGGCCGGATCTTCAGCTGCGGAACGCGTCGGCCCGGAACTGCTCCAGGAAGCGCACGTCGTTCTCCCAGTAGAGGCGCAGGTCGGGCACGCGGTAGGTGAGCTGGGCGATGCGCTCCACGCCCATGCCGAAGGCGTAGCCGCTGTACACCTCGGGGTCGATGCCGCAGTTGGCGAGCACCGCGGGGTCCACCATGCCACAGCCCATGATCTCCACCCAGCCGCTGTGCTTGCACACCGTGCAGCCGGGGCCGCCACAGATGGTGCAGCTCATGTCCACCTCGGCGCTGGGTTCGGTGAAGGGGAAATAGCTCGGCCGCATGCGGATGCGCACGTCGGGGCCGAACATGCTCTTCACGAAGTGATCGAGCGTACCCTTGAGCTCGGCGAAGCTCACGCCCTTGTCCACGTACAGGCCCTCGACCTGGTGGAACATGCAGTGGGCGCGGGCGCTGATGGCCTCGTTGCGGTACACCCGGCCGGGGCTGATGGTGCGGATGGGCGGCTTGGACCCCTCCATCACGCGCACCTGTACGCTGCTGGTGTGGGTGCGCAGCGCATACTGCCCGGCGCCCTCCACGAAGAAGGTGTCCTGCATGTCCCGGGCCGGGTGGTCCGGTGGGAAGTTGAGCGCGCTGAAGTTGTGGTGATCGTCCTCCACCTCGGGGCCCTGGCTCACGGTGAAGCCGATGCGGGCGAAGGTGTCCACGATGCGCTGGCGTACAAGGGTGATGGGGTGCAGCGAGCCGGCCGCGTCGATGGCCGCGGGGCGGGTGGGATCGCCCTCCTGGACGGCACCGCCAGCACCTGTCTCGGAGGCCTGCTTCAGCTCCTCCCAGCGCGCCTGCGCGCTCTGTTTCAGCTGGTTGAGCCGCTGGCCCAGGGCGCGCTTCTCCTCGGCCGCCACCTGCTTGAAGTCGTCGAACAGGGCGGTGACGGCCCCGTTGCGGCCGAGCATGGCCACGCGGAAGCGCTCCACCTCATCGGCCGTGCGGGCCGCGGCGTTGCGCACTTCCTCCTCGAGGGCCGCGATGCGTTCGGAGAGGCTCATTTCACGATGCGCATCCACATGTGCACGTCCTGCACGGGCCGGTCGCCCTGGCCGCACTGCACGGCGGCGATCTTGTCCACCACCTCCAGGCCCTGGACCACCTCACCGAACACGGTGTAGTCGCCGTCCAGATGCGGGGTGCCGCCCACGCTGGTGTAGGTGGCCACCTGCTCGGGGGTGTAGCTGTAGTCGCCGGCGGGGTTCATCATCTGCTTGCGCTTCACCAGCATGTCGATCTCGGCCGCCTGCCAGCTCTTGCCCTGCACGATGTAGAACTGGCTGCCGCTGCTGGACTTGGTGGGGTTCACCTGGTCGCCCTGGCGCGCGGCCGAAAGGGCGCCTTTCTTGTGGATGAAGGACTTGTTGAACTCGGCCGGCACGGTGTAACCGGGGCCGCCCATGCCCAGGGGCTCGCCGGGCTTGGCGTGCTTGCTGGTGGGGTCGCCGCCCTGGATCATGAACTGCGGGATCACCCGGTGCCAGAGCAGGCTGTCGTAGGTGTGCTCCTTCACCAGCTTCAGGAAGTTGTCGCGGTGCTGGGGCGTTTCGTTGTAGAGCTCCACCACCATGGTGCCGAGCTCGGTGCGGATCTCCACCCGGGGGCGCTTGTCGGAACCCTTGCCCTGTGCGGAGGAGAGCAGGGGAAGTGTCAGGAATGCCACGGTGGTGGCGAGAAGTGAGAGGGTGCGTTGCGTGGGGGTCATGGGCTTTGTTACCTTTGAAGCTCTGGTGGCCAAGCAACAAGGCTGCCAAAAGTAATCCGACCCGACCGATGCGCCTTCCCGCCCGCCTGCTTACCCTGGTGGCCACCGCTGCGCTCTTCGCGGCCTGCAACAAGGAGAAGCCCACCACCGCGATCATCACGATCCAGGACGAGGATGGGTTCATCGTGCCCAATGCCTATGTGAAGCTCTACGCCAACCCCACCTATCCCCTGGGCGACCCCACGCGGCTCACCCAGGAGAAGATGACGGACGCACAGGGCCGGGCTTCCTTCGATTACACCGACTTCTACAAGCAGGGCCAGGCCGGCTTCGCGGTGCTCGACATCGTGAGCTTCAAGGACAGCGCCGTGGGCCAGGGCATCATCAAGATCCTCGAGGAAGAGACCAACGAGGAGACCGTGGTGCTGGTGCCGGTGACCCCGTAGACCGCTGTTCCCACAGCATTGTTCGTGCGTGACCGTGCCGGTCGGCACAGCACGTGCGATAGGACCTTCAGCGTTCGAAGTAGTCCAATAGCGCCTCCTTCATCAGCCGTTCCTGCTCCTTCTCGTTGAGGGGAGGCAGGTCCTTCACCCGCTCGAAGTGCGGCCAGCCGTCGGCATCGCGCCCCAGTTCCTTGTAGTAGCCGTAGGGGGTGAGCAGCACGCAGATGGCGATGTGCATCAGGGCCACCTTCTCGTCCTTCTTGAACTCGCGGGCGTGCTGCCCCAGCTCCTGAACGCCCACCAGGAAGATCAGTCCGTTGAGGTCCACCGGAGCGTCGAAGCGCCGCTCCATGTCCTTCATGAGGTCGCGCCAGCGTTTTTCGAATGCGAGGTCCAAGGGGTGGGTATGTGGAAATGAGAAAGGGGAGAATTCGGCTTCCTGCGGGGCGCAAAGATGCCATCGGACGGCCCGCATTGCCACATGCCGCACATTCCCCACATTCACATCCATGAACTGGCTGGACTGGGTGTTGCTGGCGCTGCTCGCCTTCGCGGTGGTGCAGGGCTTCCTGCACGGCTTCGTGCGCGAGCTGGCCTCGCTGGTGGCCTGGGTGGCGGGCATCTGGGCGGGCATCCACCTCAACGACAGGGTGGCGGGCTGGTTCGGCCTGGACCCCGGCCAGGAGGCCGTGAGCTTCCTGGTGACCTTCCTGCTGGTGCTGGCCGCAGTGAACCTCTTGGGCCGCGCCCTCACCACGGCCATTGACGTGGCGCAGCTGAGCCTGCCGAACAAGGTGGCCGGCGTGGCCTTCGCGGTGGTGCGCAAGGCCTTCGTGCTGAGCGTGCTGCTCAACATCCTTTTCGCCAGGGAAGAGGCCTCGTGGACGCCGGACCGCAATACGCGTGAAGGCTCGGTGCTCTATGCGCCGGTGCGCGCGTTCGCACCGCTGCTGGTGCCCGCGCTGGGCGAAACGAAATGGGTGAAGCAGGCGCTGGAGCGCGTGGAGAAGGAGGTGCAGGAAGCCGCCGCCGACTGAAGGCCTACGCCTTGCGCACTTTCACGGCGTTGAGGCCGCGGGTGCCGCGCATCACCTCGAAGATCACGGCCTGGCCCACCTTCACCTCGTCCATCATCTCGCTCACGTGCACGAAGAAGCGCTCGCGCGTGCCGTCCTCCTGGATGAAGCCGAAGCCGCGGTCCTCGTCGAAGCGGTCGATGCGACCACGGCGCGTGGGATCCTCCTCCTCCGCCGTGCGCTTGGGCACGCCGATCTCGATGTCCTCGGCCTTGATCTCCTGGCGCTTGGTGGGGTCGGGCGGCGTGTCGGTGATGCGACCGAACTCGTCCACGTACGCGATCATGTTGTCCAAGCCACCGCCCGGAGCGTTCGCCTTGCGTTCCGCCTTGCGGCGTTCCTTCTCCTCCTGCTTCTGCTGACGACGCTTCTCTTTCTCGCGCTTGTTGAACGACTCGGCCATGCTGCTTGGTTAGGTTCCTGCCGCGGCCGGTGCTGTGCTGAACAGGAGCTGCCGGATCCGGAGGGATGGGGAAGCGCGGGTTCGGTACCTGGGCCTTGGTCGCACGAAGGTACGCCATTGGCGCTCAGTTCCGCTCGGGCGCCAACTTAGCATACACGTCCAGGCTGATACAGCGACCGTCTTTGCGCTCGCACTCGTGCAGGGTGCCTTCGCGATGGAATCCGTGCTTCAGCAATACCCGTGCACTTGCGATGTTCTCCGGCTCCACCTCGGCCATCACCCGGTGCAGCCCCAGGGTGTTGAAGGCGTGGTCGAGCACGTGGCCGAGCGCATCGTGGATGATGCCCTTGCCCCAGTGCTCCGGCAGCAGCCAGTAGCCCAGCTCGCAGCGCTTATGAACCGGATGGATGAAGTTGATGCCGATGGCGCCGAGGAACTCATTGTCCTCCGTCGACCGGATCGCCCACCACTTCCCCGTGCCTTCGCGCTCGATGGTGGCGTACCAGTCCATCTGCTCCGATGGCCTCCAGCGTCATGAAGCGCACGGCGTAGTAGCGGATCACCTCCGGGTGCGAGAGGCCGCGGTGGATGTGCGTGATGTCCGCGGGGGTGATGGGGTGGAGGGCGATTATTGGTGCGCGCTGTCGCTCCATTTGAAGGTGTGCTAGCCAGCAGGGTGCGCTGCGTGTCGCAGGTTCGATACTAAAGCATAATTGATAATATTGTAGGCATAGCGCGGAGGAAATGAGCACGACGGTCCCTGCCCAAAGCCCTTGGACCCGCATAACTCCCAATGCCAATGGCTGGGTGAAGCCTTCTGGGTTTTGCGGGAAGTGCAGGACACCGAAAGGTGACTTATTCGAAGGCAAGCATGGTTTCGGTTTCGAGGAGTGGCTCTTCAACCCCGCGCACCGCGATGGCCTGTGGCAGTTCGGGTACATCCAAGCCCTGAAGGCGAAAAAGCATGCCGGCCGCAGTTTTACCGAGCTGCAGCTCATTACGCGCATCTGCATCAAGGCCAACACGCTGCCCACGTGCAAGACTCCAGCGTCGAACCAGCTTTCTGACGGCTACTACCAGGTGGCGGTGATCCGCAAGGTGCGCTGCCTTACGGATGCCGAGGCCGCTCGTGTACTGGCTCATGCCAATGCCAAAGGCTGGTTACAGACCATGCTGAACGACCTCACACCCGCGCAGCAGAAGGAATTCAAACTGCACGCTCATCCCCGCGAGCTCTTCGACGTGGTCTTTGAGCTGGGCGAAGTGCCCGGACCGGATTACGCCGGGCTGGTGCGGATGGACAAGGCATTTCATCGAACCCCCTATGGAAAGAGCTTCGATCTATTCCCGGGACGCTACGCTGATCATGCGGCGATCGATTACGGCCCAGCTTGGTTATACGGAAAATAGGTTGAATAGCCTCTGAACCGTCCACCGCGCTCAACCATCACATTACTGTCTCACCGACCACCTCAACCGACAGCACCATGCGTCACCTTCTGTCCACCCTCACCCTTTTCACCGCGCTCACGCTTCAGGCCCAGGTTCCATCTTACGTCCCTAGCAATGGCCTTGTAGGCTGGTGGCCATTCAACGGCAATGCCAATGACGAGAGCGGGAATGGAAATAATGGCACCGTGAATGCCGCAACCTTGACAGATGATCGCTTTGGAAACTCAGGATCTGCATATTTATTTAATGGAATTGATAATTATATATCAATTGATGATTCACCATCTCTGGATGTACAGAACGTAACTATATCGGCATGGTATAATTGTTTTGATTATGGATTGTCCAGCCAGTTAAATCAAGGTCATATTGTGAGTAAAAGAGAAACTAGCGGATGGGGTCAAAGCTTTCAATTGGCTCTTGAATCAACCACTCCAGTTAATGGAATATGGGCAACGTATACTATTGGAAGCAATGGATGGGTGAGCTATAACTCTAATTCTGATCTCGTTACCAATGCATGGGTCCATGCAGTATATACACACGATAACAATTCCGCCAAACTTTACATAAATGGAGTTGCTGTATCCGCATCAAGTGTTATTGGTGGATTGAGCAGTAATAATTTACCGATGTGGATTGGCGCAAGACCATTTGCCGGATCAAATAGTGCATTTTACCATGGGACTCTGGATGATATCGGCATTTGGAACCGTGCTCTCACCCCAGCAGAGGTCCAGGCCCTCTACAGCGCTCAGCCGCAGACCCCCTGCATCAGCCCCGATCCGGTGAGCTTCACCGGCCTTGGTAGCAGCTACACGCTGGCAGATGCGCCGGTCACGCTCGTTGGCAATCCGGCTGGCGGTGTCTTCATCGGCCCGGGCGTCACAGGCAGCACCTTCGATCCGGCCGGGGCGGGTCTGGGTGCGCACTCGATCACATACAGTTACTTGGATGGCAACAACTGCATCAACACGGCCGGTCTGTGCACTGAGGTCACTGCCAATGTGGGCGTAGGTGGCAGCCACATGGCTACCGGCGGCGTCCGCGTGTTCCCCAACCCCAACCGCGGCCAGTTCACCGTGGAGCTGGAGCTCACCGGGCTTGTGGGCATGCAGGTGTTCGATGCGCGTGGTGCTCTGGTACACAACGAGGTCTTCACCGCCTCCGGCAGCCGCACCCAGCGCACGTTGGACCTGTCTGCCTTTGCCAAGGGCAGCTACACGCTGCAGGTTGACCACGATGGCCAGCGCGTGAGCCAGACGGTGGTGGTAGAGTGAACGGGGCACAAGACATCCGGCCCAAGGCGGATCAGCTCCAGGCTTCCGGCATGGCAGGTGCCAGACCGCAGGGGAAAAGTGCCGGGCGAGAGCAGGGCCGGCGCTGCCTCGGGGTCGCTCGGAAACCCAGGCACCGCGCCGCGGCGGTCAACCCTGCACCGCCGCTCAGCGCTTCCACAACAACAGCTCTATCTCCTCCTCAACCTTCTGGAAGTCCTTGTCGGCGGTGAGCAGGCGACCGCCAATGAAGCGGGCGCTGGCGGCAATGACCGCATCGGGCACCTCCAACCCGCTCTTGCGCCGCAGCGCGATCGCATCCGCGTTGATCACGGGATTGCTTTCTACCACGGGCACTTGTTCCAGGAAGCGCTCGATCAGCTTGATGCCATCCACATCGATCTTCGGGAAGCTGAGCAGTTCGATCCGCGTGATGAACGAGATGTAGAGGTCCTGGTCGTGGATCAGCTCGGTCAACTCCTCATCCCCCTTCAGTGCGTAGAGGATGATGTTGGTATCGACCAGCAGCCTACTTCCATCCATCGCGCATCCGCTTCTGGATCTCCAGTGGGTCTCCTGCCAGTTTCAGCTTGCCTGCGAAGCTCTTCACGTCCACCCCCTTGCCTTTACGCTTGCGCCGCTTGGCTTTCAGCAGCGCGGCCAATTGCTTGCGCGTAGTGCTGCGTTTGAGGATCGTGGTCATGGTTTACCGTGGCGTTTCCCAAAGCTACACCGGGAACGGGTTCAACCCTGCACCGCGGCGATCCCCGGCAGCACCCTGCCTTCCAGGTACTCCAGCATGGCCCCGCCCCCGGTGCTCACGTAGCTGATCTTGTCGGCCAGGCCGAACTGGTTCACCGCGGCCACACTGTCGCCACCGCCGACCAGGCTGAAGGCGCCCTTGCCGGTGGCCTCGGCCACGGCCTGCGCGATCGCGATGGTGCCCTGCTGGAAGGGCTTCATCTCGAACACGCCCATGGGGCCGTTCCACAGCAGCGTCTTGCTGCGAAGGATGGCGGCGCGGCAGGCCTCGATGCTCTTCGGACCGATGTCCAGGGCCATCCAGCCGTCGGGCACGGCGTTGGCCGCGCACTGGTCGGTGTTGGCGGTCTCGGCGAAGGCATCGGCCACCACAGCGTCGGTCGGGATATGGAGCTTCACGCCCTTCGCTTCGGCCTCCTTGATGATGCCGCGCGCGGTGTCGAGCAGGTCGTCCTCCACGAGGCTGGCGCCGGTCTGGCCGCCCATGGCCTTCACGAAGGTGTTGGCCATGCCGCCGCCGATGATGAGCTCATCACACTTGCCGATGAGGTTCTGCAGCACCTCGATCTTGCTGCTCACCTTGCTGCCGCCCACGATGGCGGTCATGGGGCGCTGCGGGTCCCCCAGCACCTTGCCCACGCTGTCGATCTCGGCCTGCATGAGGTAGCCGAACAGCTTGGCGGTGGGGAAGAACCTGGCCACGATGGTGGTGCTGGCGTGGGCGCGGTGGGCCGTGCCGAAGGCGTCGTTCACGTACACATCACCCAGCTCGCTCAGGCTCTTGCTGAAGGCCTCGTCGCCGCCCTCCTCCTCAGGGTGGAAGCGCAGGTTCTCCAGCACCAGCACCTCGCCGGGCTTCAGCGCCGCGGCCTTGGCCTTGGCATCCGGGCCCACGCAATCGGTGGCGAAGACCACGGGCTTGCCGAGGAGCGTGCCCAGGTGCTCGGCCACGGGCCTCAGGCTCATGGCGGGGTTCACCTTGCCCTTGGGGCGGCCCAGGTGGCTCATGAGGATGGCGCTGCCGCCGTCCTTGAGGATCTTGTTCACGGTGGGCACGATGGCGCGTGCGCGGGTGTCGTCGGTGACCTTGCCGGTGGCGTCCTGGGG
>JAEUSV010000116.1 GCA_016788485.1 Flavobacteriales bacterium | reverse complement strand
ATGGTCTTCGGCATGCTGCCCATCGCCCTGGCCACCGGAACCGGCAGCGAATGGAAGAACGGCCTCGCCTGGGTGATCATCGGCGGCCTCACCAGTTCCATGCTGCTCACCGTGTACCTGGTGCCGGTGATGTACCACCTGATGGAGAGCGCACGGCTGAAAATGGCCGGCTGGATGGCGGGAAGAGTTGCCCCCAGCGCACCCGAAGCGCTGCCCTGAGCGATCACCGGGCGCTACAACTTCAGGATCCTCACCGCCCCGCGGATCACCAGCACGAAGATGAGCGCTCCGATCACCAGGTCGGGCCAGTTGGTACCGGTCAACGCCACGAGCCCGGCCGCGAGGATGACGCCCACGTTGGCCTTCGCATCGTTGCTGGTGAAGATCCACGACGCCTGCATGTGCACCTCCCCATCCTTGGCGCGGCGCAGCAAGTAAAGACAGGTGAGGTTTCCGGCCAGGGCGAACACCGATACCAAGGCCATGGTGAACGGCTCGGGTGGCGCGCCCGCAGCGAACACCCGCCGCAGCACCTCGGCAAAACCGATGGCCGCCAGCGCCAGTTGGAAGTAGCCGCTCAGGTGCGCGATGCGCCGCTTGCGGACCGCCACCTGACCAATGGCCGAAAGGCTGAGGCCATAAACGATGGCATCGGCCAGCATGTCCAGCCCGTCAGCCACCAAGCCCATGCTCTGCGCCCACCAGCCGGCCAGCCCTTCGGCCACGAAGAACAGGGCATTGATCGTGAAGACCTGGATCAGGGTGCGACGGTCGGCAGCGGCCATGGTGTGGTGCGTTCAGATCAGCACTTATTCAGCTCGACGTAAAGATCGGCTGTTGAGGTTCACAGGAAGAGATCTTCACCGTGTGTGCCAAAGGTGGTGGACGCAGTGTGCAGGCCGCTCAGGTGCTGCGCGACATGGGCTTCGGTCGCACCTGGTGGCTCTGCGGTGGTACCTTCGGCTGGCATTGACACCATCTCCATGGACGCACGCACCGCCTCTCTCCTCGCCCTCTTCGCCGAAGGGCGCACCCGCTTCACCAAGGTGTTGGACACGATCACGGCGGCCGACCTGCCGAAGAAGCTGGCGCCCTCGCCCAACAGTGCAGGCTTCCTGATCCGCCACATCGGCGACGTGGAACTGCTCTTCGCGAAGAACGTCTTCAAGCTGCAGGACGTGCAGGTGCACGCCAGCACGGTGGCCAAGGGGCACGACACCGGTGAATGGACGGACCTTGATGCGTTGAGGTCCTATGTGGCGGGGAGCGCCGACACCTTGCGACGCGCGATCGAGGCCACCGGCGGGGACGACTGGGACTCGGTGATCGAGACCAAGGAGTTCGGGCGCAAGACCAAGGCCGAAGCACTTGGCCGCATCGTCACGCACACGGCCTACCATGCTGGTCAGCTGGCCATGGTGGTGAAGTACGGGTCGTGAACAGCATCACCGGGCACGAATGCTCCGGTGTCATTCCACCCGTTCCGCCGCTTCAGAACGGATAACCGATCGCGATGTTGAGGATCGCGTTGTCCTCCAGCTGGGGGTCCAGGTCATCGAAGGTCCAGCGGTCACCCGCGGCCAGGTCCGGTCGACGCAAGGGCATCGCGAGGTCCAGGCGCAGCACGATCACCTCCACGTCGAAGCGAATGCCGAAGCCAGCACCCACGGCCAGCTCATCCATGGCATCGCCCCATTCGAACTCCGCGCCCGGGCGCTGCGGGTCCTCCCGCAACAACCACACGTTCCCCGCATCCGCGAACAGGGCCCCCTTCACGTAACCGGCGATCGGGAAGCGGTACTCCAGGTTCGCCTCGAGCCGGATGTCGCCCACCTGGTCCACGAGCACGTTGTCCGGTTGGTCAGGCGGAGGTGTGTAGCTGCCAGGACCGATGCTGCGGGCGCGGAAGGCACGCACGCTGTTGGGGCCGCCGCTGTAGTACTGCTTCACGTAAGGCATCACCGAGCTGTTGCCGTAGGACAGGCCCGACGAGGCGAGCAACCGCGCGGCCAGCGAGGCACCACGGGCGCCTGACCGCTGCGTGCTCCGCACCTCCCCGCGTATCCGGATGTACTGCGCATAGGTCTGGCCGAACAGCGTGTAGCCTTCGACCGGTCGGTCACGCTGACTGAAGGACTTCACGGTGGACAGCAGGTTGCCCGACCCGTCGATGCCCCCGCCATACCACCACCAGCTGCGGTCGGAGCGGCTGCGTTGCGTGGTGTGCGCGTAGGAATAGCCGGCGCCCACGATGAACTGCTCCTCGAAGCTGCGGCGGATGGAGGGGTTCTGCGAGAGGAAGTCCTCGAACTCGGGGCTCGTGTAATAGGGCTCGTTCAAGCTCAGCTCCACCACGTCCAGTTCATGCCAGGTACGCGCATCGCTCCGCCACGCATAGCTGTAGGTCCCGGAAGCGGTGCGCATGCCGTACAGCCCGATGCGGCGGTAAAGGCCGTAGTTCACGTTGATGTTGGTGAACGGCGTATAGGGACCACCGGTCTTGAGACCCTGCAGCAACAACAGCCGCGGGACCCGCAGCCCCGCGTTGAGCACCAGTTCGTACGAGGTGGTGGTCCCCTGGGTGCCGAACTGCGTCTCGAAGCGCCCCGTGGCGTCCACGGTGAACTGCTCACCTCCCCGGAACAGGTTGCGGTCCTTGAAGCCCGCCTTGATCCCGGGACCGGTGAAGTTGTTGCTCTTCGCCGAGAGGCTCACCTCGGAGAAGAGCGTGAAGCGTTTCATCGGGGTGGCCATCACCCTGGCCTTCAGCATGCCCGGAACAACGCTGTCCTCCTCGTAGACCACGCGCACGCTGTTGAAGGCACCGTAGCTGCCGAGAAAGGACTGCGTGCGCTCGGTGCGGCGGAGGGAGTAAGGCTGCCCGGGCTCGATGAAGATCGCGCGTGTCAGTGTGCGTGGCCGGTACGAGCCGAAGTAGTTCACATACAGCTTGTCGTCGACCATGGTGGAATCGAAGGGCGCGGCATCGGGCTCTGCATCACCGTGCAGCTCCACGGAGCGGATGTAGTGCCTACGCAGGTCCAGCCCTTCGGCCTCCAGGGAAGCGCGCAACCGGAGGCCCAGAAGCCGATCGCCGATCGAGGTGTCCACCGCGAACTCCAGGTCCTCGTTCGCCAAGTGGTAGTACCCGTTGTTGCGCAGCGCGGCCACCACCCTGTCCCGCTCCGCCCTCACCCGGGCCAGCGAATAGGCCTCTCCTGGGTGGATCAGGGAGCCCGGTGCGGTCATGCGCACCTGCTCGAGAAGGGTATCGGCGGAAGGCACCGTATCACCATGCACGACCGATGCGATGCGATGCACACGGCCCGGTACGACAGTGAAGACCACATGCGCCTTGCGCCCGTCCCGGACCACCTCGTGCGTGGCGGATGCTGCGAAGTAGCCGCGGTTGTTCATACGGTTCACCAGGGCGGCATCAATGTCGGCCAAAGGCAGGGCGCTCAAGTGCACGGGCGATTCGCCCACCTTGTACCGCATCGTGTTCCGGAAGCCCTTGCCCTTCACCTTCGGCTCCTTGAACATGTTGTGGATGGCCAGTCGCGGCCGCATGCCGAGGAAGGTGCTGTTCGGTGAGGGTTCAACAACGCCCGACAGCTCGCCATGCGCACCTTTCGGATCGTCCTCCGGTGGCGTGGCGAAGACCACTTCGCTGCCGGTGTACAGCGGATCCTCCGGCGTCACATGGCGAAGGCCGCGACAGCCGATGAGCAGCACCACCGTCAACAACGGCAGCCAAGCAGCAGGCCTTTGGAAGGTGATCATGGCCGCTTCGGGGAGTCTTCAGTGGGCGTTCCAGCGGCGCGGGACGGTGGACCATGCTTCCGCATCCTTCCCCGCCCCTTTCCCTCGAGCTCCTTCGTGTACTGCAACGACACCCCGCTGATCGTGATCTCGCCGTCGTACAGGTCGTAGCCCGGCTCGTGGTAGGCCCGTGCCCGGTAACGCCCATCGGGCGTCAGGGTGTAGCTGATGGCGTAGTTGACCGTATTGGTGTTCGTGACCGGCCCGACGTTGGAGCCGTGCTCATCAACACCCACGCTGCCCCCCACCTCCACCGTGACCCGGTCGTTGAACAGGCGCTGGCTCACCCTGTAGTCGACGGACGTGCGCTGGTAGCTGCTTCCACCCTGCGACTGGTCGTAGGTGTTCACGCCCACCGAGATGTCCACGTTCTTCAGGTACTGCCCCGACAGGGCGTTCAGCTGATCGGTGAGCAGTCCGTTCACGCTGTTGCGCGCGGTGCTGGTGGCGATCCCCGTGCCGCTCAGGTTCCCCTCGTCGCTGGCGGCTCCCGATGGGATGAAGCTGTTCAGCACGAGCAGGCCGAAGACCTGCCTGTTGAGCTGCTCCTCGTTGCCCTTCTGCGCCAGCTTGTCGAGGATGTTGCCCACCTTGGGGTAGTTCTTCCGGTCCATGTCAGGCAGGTCGAGCCGGAACGAGATCTTCGGCTCGGTGAAGGTGCCGCCGAGGTCGATGTACACATCGAAGGGCAGAGGCTTGCGGTAGCGATTGCGTTCGGACTCGGACAAGGCCATCTCATCCTCGACCAAGGCAAGCGGCGCCGTGGATGAACGGTAGTAGGCGCTGATGTCCATGCCCCCCTGCATCGGATCACCGCTCCAACGCACCGTGCCGCCCTTCACCAGGTCGAACCGCTTCCGTACAAGGCCATAGAGGCTCAGCGTGTAGCCGCCCTCCTCGACGGTGAAGGAGCCCTCCAGGGCCATCCGTTGGTCCTGCCCGTAGCGGAAGCGCATGTCGCCTCCCCCGCGCACGGTGGCCTGATCGCCGGAGGCGGGATCGAGCAGGAACGCGAAGCGCGCATCCTTGTGCACGGCGATGCGAACGTCCACCTCATTGGTGCCGAACAGGGCCTGCAGCGAATCCTGCAGGGCGTGATGCAGCACGGCCATGCTGTCGCCGCGCAGCCGGTAGGGATCGTCCGTGAACACGACCACACCCTCCCCATCGACCATCTCCACCTTGCTGCCCGGCATCACCAGCGTGAAGTCGGTGCCCGGTGCGATGCTCACGCCACCCGTGATGCGCGGCGCGCTCAACCGTCCCTTGACCGACAGGTCGAGCCCCGCGAAGAGGTCGCCATAGAAATCCGGGTTGTCGGCATAGGTACTGTTCACCCAATGGAAGCGCTCCGTGCGGAGGTCGAGGTCGAGCAGCGGATCGGCAGGATCCTCGATGGTCACGCCCCCGCCGATGCGGAAGGCCTCCTGCAGACTGTCCAGCACCACGATCCGATCGAAGGTGATGCGCGGACCTTCCAGGAGCAATGCGCCCGAATTGAGCGTGAACGTCTGCCCGAGGGCACGGGCGCCCACGCGCAGGTCATTCACATCCAGGCGGCCAGCGAGGTCCACGCTCTCCCCGGTCATCGACACGCTCACATCACCATGCACACCGCCTTTCAGCTCGCTCAGGTGCTCGTCCACGAAGGCCTGGGCCCACCCCACATCGGCGAACTGGAGCCGCGCGCGGGCCTTCATGGCGGTGGTCTCTCCCAGGGTCACCGAGCCGCTGGCCTCGGCACGATCCGCACCGTGCTGCAAGGTGGTGGCCCAGGTGATGTGCCCATCATCCGGCTGTTGCGCTCCGATCGTGAGCACACCCAGGTCAACGCCCTTCACCTGAAGGTCTTCGACCTTGATCTGCGCGCCGAAGGCCTGGCCAGCGACCGGCAGGCGCACACGGCCATCGACCATCCCACCGCCGAGCGCCAGCGTATCGACCGAGGAGATCAGCCCGAGCACGTTGCCCAGTTCGAACCGATCAAGCGTCAATTCCACGTGTTCGTCGGTCACCAGGGCAAGGCGCTGCGGACCGCTGCCGATCGCGAAGTCGCGGGCCTCCATCCCTCCGTTCGCGAGCCGCAACATGTCCTCCGGCGATGACCTCCAGGTCCGCCCTCCGAGGATCAGCTCATCGTGCATCCTGAGCACGACCGCCTCGGCTTCCTGCGTCACCTCCGCACCCACCTTGAGCAGCGACCCTTCTCCTCCGGAGGCCACTCCATCGCTCCCGACCACTTCGAGCTCCACGTCCGCGACGCCGGCCCGTGCCGTAAGGTCCGCCCCGATGCCGACCATCGACCACTCCCCGTACCGGGCGCGCACCAGGTCCAATGCCGCACGCATGGCCCCCTGGTCCGCGGTCGTCATGCAACGCAGCGAGTCGACCTCCACGCTGTCGTACACGACGAGGGGGACATCCAGCTCGGCTTCGAAATGATCGGCATCCCCGTCGTAACGCATGTGGCAACGGTCGAGGACGAGCGCATGCAGGTCGGGCACCACGAGGTCGGTGATCCAGTCGGTGCGAGGCAGCGAAAGTTCCAGTTCCACATGCTCGCCAGCGCGGGGCGCCACCTTGGAGCGATGTGCGAAGTGGCGCTCAAAGCGCTGCGCGATGCGCTCCACAAGGGTGTCCATGGCCATGTTCGACCGCAATGCACCATGGACGGCATCACCCGAGATCACGGCCACGGTGGCGGTGTCGGATGCCCGGAACGACCAGCGCAGGCTATCGATCACCACCCGCTTCGCTAGGTTCCATACGCGGGTACTGTCCATGGTTCCGGACAGCCGCAACGCCCCGTCCGCCGCACGCGCCGCATCGAAATGCCAATCGCCGCCGGTGCGCAGCACATGGTCGGTGACGCCCAGCTCCTTCAGGTGCACGTGGTCGAGCGCGAGGTCAACGGAGGCCTTCAAGCTGTCGTCGGCCTGGGGAAGGGCGGCCCGACCATACAACATGAAGCCCAGTGGGCGTGAGCTGAGGTCGACGTTCGCCACGATCGAATCCCCATCCAATCCGGCGGATACACAGAGCGCACTGAAGTCCTTGCCTTCATAGATGAACGAATCGGGCTCGATATCGAGCCAGGCGTTCCGTTCATGGGAGCGCAGGTCATGACCGGCCCCTTGCACCCGCAGGCCCATCGAGCCCCAGGTGGTGTCGCCCAGCAGGTTGGCCAGGCGCAGGTCCTCGAAGGTCATGTCCACCCTGTAGCCTTCCGGCCACGCGCCATCGAGCCCCCACACCGCCGCCTGCCCGCGGCCGCCCCCCAGGTCGCTGCGCAGGTCGACCCGGGCATCCACCGCCTGCAGGGATCCGCGCGCGTCCAGATCCAACGCCAACCTGCGGGGGATGATCGTGCCCTTCGGAAGCCAGGCCGCCGCGAACCGTCGTGTGCCCGCTCCCATGCCGAAGCGGTGCATGTGGACCTCATAGGCGATGCGATCGGGGTCCATCGGCGCGCGCACCGCACCCACCACCCGAAGCTCCGTGCCCTCATCGCCCAGGGCCATGAAGCGCAGCGTGTCCAGCGCTTCAAGGCTGCCGGCCAGAAACGCGTGGAGCGCAAAGCGGGCGTGCACATCGGCAAGGCCCTTCACCGTGGTGCCGGAACGCGCCAGAAGTCCATCCAAGGCTTGTGTGGCCATTCGTCCATCGAGCGCGGCCTTGAACCGGATGCGATCCGGGTGGTCCACCGCTGCGCGGAGATCGTCCCAACCCGCTGATGCCTCCACCCGCGCTTCCTGCCCTTGGAACGCCAGCCGCGCGTTCGACACGCGAAGCCCTCGAGCCTCCAGATCCATCCGGACCGCCAGGTCCAGCGGCCCTTCCACGGTGCCGGCATGCAGCGCGCGCACATCGGCCGCCACGCGTTCGTTGTTCGCCGCGATGTCGCCCGCGTCAAGCAGCAGCTCCGTCAGCACCAGGTGAGAAGCGTCCAATAGCGATGCCGGATCGGCGATGCTGTCCGCGTGCATCTCGAACCGTCCATCGGTCACGAGCAGCCTGCCCATCGACACGTCCAGGTCGCGCATGAAATACCGGAAGCCATCATTGCCGCCGGGCCATTCGAACGGGGCCCCATCCTTGGCACCTTGATCACGTCCGTGGGTGAGCATGCCGAAGCGCGCACCGCTGGCCACGACCCGCTCAAAAGGCAGGTGCTGCACGGTGAGGTCGAAAGCATCGGGTTCGACCACCAATGCCTGCGCGGCGACCCAGAGGCTGTCGCCGTTGAGCTCGTCGACCAGCGCGAAGGAGCCTTGCTCCACCAGCAGCGGACCAGAGCGGATGTCGAACCCTGCCAAGGGGTTCTCCAGGTCGGGATACGTGTCCGGAGCGGGCGCACCTGGTACGGTCCGGAGCACCACGTGCGCATGCTCAACATGCGTACCGCGGAGGTGGAACTTCATGCTGTCCAGGTCCAGCGCGTCCATGGCAACCTGTAGGCGGCCCAGGCGAACGGTCATGTCCGGACCTTCCATCCCCAGGTCCATGTCGTAGGCCACATCCTCCAGTTCGATGGTCCCGACGGTGAAACCCCAGCCAGGCCCCATCGCCGTATCGGTGGCCTGTGCATCACCGCCCGCGAATGCCTGAACGATGTGATCGAAGTTGAACCGGCCCTGGTCGTCGCGGAGCAGCCTTGCCCGCACATGCTCCAAGTGCACGGTCCGCAGGTCGATGCGCCGGTGGAGGAGCTCGCCCAAGGCGGCGTCGACCGTGATGGAGCCGGCGTGGAGCAGGGTATCCCCGTGGGCATCGGGCACGTGGAGCCCTTCGAGGTGAACGCGCAAGGGGAACCGCAGGTGCAATGCATCGAGACCGATCCGGGCACCGGTCATGGCGCTCAGCCGATCGACCGCCGCTCCCCGGACCCAGGACTGCACTGACGGCACGTACAGCGCCCCCATGAGCAGGAGGAGCAAGAACGGCAGTAGCAGCGCCAGACGCAGGGTCCACCGGAGGGTCGCACGCAGCACCACGGCCCATCCGGCCGGCTTCGATGCTGGTGGTTCTTGGCCGGAGCCCTCGGTCATGCTCAAAAATACCGGATCGGCAAGCGCCGGGGCCTGCGACCAACGCGCTTGATATCAACGACCGCCCGTGGCCCGGCGGGTCCCTGAACGCGAGACCCCGGGCGCACCGGCCCGGGGTCTCGCTCAGTGATGTGAATGGATCAGAGCATGGTGGTGGGGCACACGTACTCCGTGCGCTTCACATCCGTGCTCTTGATCGCGCCGAAACCGCCTTCCACATCCACGAACCGGTCCCATCCGCGCTGCTTCAGGATCGAGGCGGCGATCATGCTCCGGTAGCCGCCCGCACAGTGCAGGATGAAGGGCTTGTCCTTCGGGAACTGGGCAAGCTCCTGGCTGATCCGGTTGAGCGGCACGTTGATCGCACCGACCACATGCTCGCTGTCGTACTCGCTCTTCTTGCGCACGTCGAACACCAGGGGCTGCGCCTGGTAACGCTTCGCGAATTCCTCCGCGGTGATGCGCGATACCGTGTCCACTTCCTTGCCGGCGGTCTTCCATGCCTCGAGACCACCTTTCAGGTAGCCGATGGTGTTGTCGTAGCCCACGCGGCTCAGGCGGATGATGCTCTCCTCCTCCTTGCCCGGCTCGGTCACCAGCAGGATCGCCTGTTTGATGTCGGGGATGAGCTCGCCCACCCACATGGCGAAGTTGCTCTCCAGGCCGATGTTGACGCTATTGGGGATGAAGCCCTTGGCGAAGACCGCAGCGGGACGGGTATCCAGCACCAGCGGGCGCTCCTCGTTGGCCACCAGCTCGAACGCAGACACGTCCAAAGCACGCTTTCCACGCTCCATCACGGTGTCCAGGCTCTCATAGCCTTGGATGTTCATCAGCACGTTCTTGGGGAAGTAACCCGGAGGAGCGGTGAGACCGGTGAGCAGTTCCTTCTTGAACTCCTCCTTGGTCATGTCGGGCCGCAGCGCATAATTGGTGCGCTTCTGGTTCCCAAGGGTGTCGGTCGTCTCCTTGCTCATGTTCTTGCCACAGGCGCTGCCGGCCCCGTGGTTCGGGTACACGACCAGGTCATCGGCCAGGGGCATGATCTTGTTGCGGAGCGAGTCGAAGAGGTGACCGGCGAGCTTGTCCTCAGTGAGGTCGGCGATCACATGCTGGGCCAGGTCGGGGCGTCCCACATCGCCGATGAAAAGCGTATCACCCGTGATGAGGCCGTGCTCCTTGCCGTTCTCGTCGATCAGCAGGTAGCAGGTGCTCTCCATCGTGTGGCCCGGGGTGTGGATGGCCTTCACCGTGGCCCCGCCGACCTTGAACGGCTCACCGTCGGACGCGACATGCGCCGGGAACCCGGGCTTCGCGGTGGGTCCGTAGACGATGGTGGCGCCCGTCTTCTTGGCCAGGTCGAGGTGGCCGCTCACGAAATCGGCGTGGAAGTGGGTCTCGAACACGTACGTGATCCGGGCGCCGCCCGCTTCCGCACGGTCGATGTAGGGTTGGACCTCGCGAAGCGGATCGAAGATGGCCGCCTCGCCGTTGCTCTCCAGGTAGTAGGCCGCATGCGCGATGCAGCCGGTGTAGATCTGCTGGACTTTCATGGGTTCGAGGGTCGTTTGTCCGTTGATGAGGCAAAGCAAGGCGGTCGCCAGGCCCTTCGCCGTGATGATCGTCACCTTGCGCCTACCTTTCCGCTCGACCCTAATGGCCAACGCCACCATCGCCAGCCGGCTGCTGAAACACGTGCTCTCCTTCGGGTTGAAGGAGGAGGCCCTCCCCGTCGGCATCGGACTGCTCGACCCGTTCAACGGGCCGCACGGGAAGGAGGTGCGGCGCATCGTCACCACCTTCCACCGGCGGTACTACAGCGATACCCGGCCGCGGGTGCTCATGCTCGGCATCAACCCTGGCCGGCTTGGTGCGGGAAGCACGGGCCTGGCCTTCACGGACACCAAGCGTTGCGAAGGCGACCTCGGGATCCCGGTGCATGGCCTGCGCACCCATGAGCCCAGCAGCGATTTCTTCTACCGGATGGTGCGTGCCGCAGGTGGCCCGGAGGCCTTCTACCACCGGGTCTACGTGCACTCCATCTGCCCGCTCGGCTTCGTACGGGATGGCGTGAACCTCAACTACTACGACGACAAGGCGCTTGAGCGGGCCGTGACGCCCTTCGTGGAGGATTGGCTGCGGACGCTGTTGGGCTGTGGCATGCGCACCGATGTGGTGCTCTGCATCGGCACCGGGAAGAACGCGGCCTACTTCTCCAAGCTGAACGACCGGCTGGGCCTGTTCAGGCAGGTGATCGCCTTGGAGCACCCGCGTTACGTCATGCAGTACAAGGCGCGGTCCATCGATACCTACGTCCGGAAATACACAGGCGCCCTGGCCGAGGTGGCCGAGGGCGCCTGAGGATGCCGTTCCGCCGGTCAGATCGGCTTGCGGAAGAGGTAGCGGGTGATGAAGATCCCCGTTCCGCCTCCGCCGCCCTGGCCTCCCCCGGAGTCGTTCACCCCCGTGGTGACCGTATGGAGCTCCCAGCCCTCGGAGACGAACTGGTTGATCGTCTCCACGATGAGGCGGTCGTTGTTGGCGACGTTCTTGAAGTTGATACCGGTCATGCTGTAGAAGTTCAACAGGTCCTTCTCCACCGTCTGGTCCTTCTCATCGCTCGAGATCACGCGGGAACGGCCCAGGCCCCCGGGCACCACGCTCTCAATGGTCGAGAACTGCCGGTAGGTGTAGGCCTGCGGCACGGGCTGTGCGCGGAAGCTGTATCCGAGGAACAGGGCCGATCCGATGGCGGCGCCCAGGAGGAGGGTCTTAACGTCCGTCTTCATTTGGCGTGTATTTTGCGTTGGTGTTGCGAAAGTACCCACTGTTCCAACCTTCGTACCAAACCTCTCCGATCACCATGCGCCCCCTCCTCGCCCTGCTTCTCCTGTTCTCGCTTTCCACCACCACCAACGCCCAGACCGTGGTGCGCATCACCAACCTCACCATCACCGAGAAGGAGGTGGCCACCCCGGGTCCCGAGCTCTCCAGCCAGCTGAAAGGTGCGGAAGGATCCGAGCGCGTGGTGCTGTTCTCCGACGGCCCCTTCTCCATCCGCACCTGGTTCAAGGTGAGCACCCACAAGTCGCCCCGCAGCAGCACCAAGGACAGCGCCGTGAACCTGATCATGGAGCTGGACCTGCTCGAGAACGGCAAGAAGAAGGACAACCGCCGGGTGGAGAAGATCTTCTACATGGACCAGGCCCGCACCACCACCTACAACGAGAAGTTCGTGATCAAGAAAGGCATCGACGTGCGGGTGATCCACGTGAAGTTCGACGCCACCATTGAATGATCCCCATGGAGATCCATCGCCTGTTCGAGATACCCGAGCTCCAGCTGCGCCGTTACCCACAGCGGGAGAGCATCGTTACCAAGGAGAACGGCGCTTGGAAGGCCTACTCCACCGAGGAGCTCATCGCCACCGCCGACCGCCTGGCCAACGCGCTGATCGCCCTGGGCATCCAGCCTGGTGACCGCGTGGCCATCGCCAGCGGCAACCGCAGCGAATGGTGCCTGATGGACCAGGCCATCCTGCGCGCGGGGGCCATCAGCGTGCCCATCTACACCACGAGCAGCGTGGAGGACTACGGGTATGTGCTCCAGCATTCAGAGGCCCGCATCTGCTTCTGCTCCAACCCCGAGATCCTGGCGAAGGCCCGCGCCGCCCAGAAGGCCAGTCCGCCCCTGCAGCACCTGTTCGCCTTCGACCGCATCGAAGGCGAACGGCACTGGACCGAGCTCTTCGCATTGGCCGACCAGGCGCCGGCCGGTGAGCTCCAGCAGCGCAAGGAGGGCGTGAAGCGCACCGACCTGGCCACCATCATCTACACCAGCGGCACCACCGGCCGGCCCAAGGGGGTGATGCTCTCGCACGACAACATCCTGAGCAACGTGGAGGCCAGCGCCGAGCGCCTTCCGGTGGACCACAACGCCCGCTGCATCAGCTTCCTGCCCCTTTCGCACATCTACGAGCGGATGCTGATGTACCTGTACATGCACGCCGGCGTCAGCATCCACTTCCAGGAGTCGATGGACGACCTGGGCGACCGCATCCGCGAGGTGCGCCCCGACGTGTTCACCGCCGTGCCCCGCGTACTGGAGAAGGTGTACGCCCGGATCATGGCCAAGGGCGAGGAGCTCACCGGCATGAAACGGAAGCTCTTCTTCTGGGCCCTTGAGCTCGGCGAGCGGTATGATGTGCACGGACGCAGCCCTTGGTACGACCTGCAGCTCGCCCTCGCACGCAAGCTCATCTTCAGCAAGTGGCAGGCCGCATTGGGCGGCAAGGTGCGCTGCGTGGCCTCGGGCAGCGCGGCCCTGCAACCGCGCCTCGCACGGATCTTCAACGCCGCGGGCATCCCGCTGATGGAGGGCTACGGCCTTACCGAGACCTCGCCCGTGGTGACGGTGAGCGATGCCCGCCATGACGGGTTGCGCTTCGGCTGCGTGGGTCGCCCGATCAAGGGCGTGCAGGTCCGCATCGCCGAGGACGGTGAGATCCTTGTGAAAGGACCCAACGTGATGATGGGCTACTACCTCGAACCGGAGCTCACCCGGGGCGTGCTCGATGCCGATGGCTGGTTCCACACGGGCGACATCGGTGAGATCACCGGCGAGGGCTTCCTGCGCATCACCGACCGCAAGAAGGAGATCTTCAAGACGAGCGGCGGCAAGTACGTGGCCCCGCAGGCCATCGAGAACAAGCTCAAGGCCTCACGCTTCATCGAGCAGGTGATGGTGATCGGCGAGAACCGGAGGTTCCCGGCCGCGCTCATCGTGCCCAACTTCGAGTTCCTCAAGGACTACTGCGCGCTCAAGGGCATCCCCTTCACCGACCGTGACCAGGTGATCGCCGACAAGCGCATCGCGGACCGCTACATGCGCGAGGTGGATAAGGTGAACGAAGGGCTCGGCAACTGGGAGCAGGTGAAGAAGATCATCCTGCTGCCCCGCGAGTTCACGATCGACGCCGGCGAGCTCACCCCCACCCTCAAGCTCAAGCGCAAACCCATCACGCAGCGCTACGCGGACCGCATCGAGGCGCTGTACGAGGGGCACTGACCCGCGTAACCCTACCTTCGCGGGGAATCAACATCCCCTTCATGAAGGCAGCGTTCGGAGCCCTCCTGGTCCTCTCGTTTCTCACCGCCTGCAGCAAGGAGCCGGGCGAGGGCGGTCGCGCCCTGATCACCGGCACCGTGCTGCGCCAGGACATCAACAACAACACCGGCCAGCCCACCGGCGACCCCTATCCGGCCCAGGAAGAGAAGGTGTACATCGTTTACGGGGACAACTCGTTCTACGACGACGACCTGGACACGGACCCCGATGGGAAGTTCGAGTTCCGATGGCTGCGCAAGGGCAGCTATACCATCTTCGTGTACAGTGAGTGCCCGACCTGCGATGCAGGCACGGAGGTGAAGCGTGTCACCGTGGAGGTGAACGACCGGAAGGAGGTGGTGCAGGTGCCGACCATCACCATCGCGAACTGGTGAGCCCCTGTCGCCACATCCTCCTTGCTGCCGCGTTATTCGCAGCAACAGGCCTCTTCGCCCAGGAGGCAGACCCGCTCGTTCCCAGGCAGACCGCCGAGTTCTGGGTCAGCACATCCGTCGTGGTGAAGCCCTTCCACAAGAAGAGCGGTGCCGTGGTGGAGCGCGCTTTCGCGAAGCGGTTCCGTTTGTCCGGTGAACTGGGCTACCGCGGCAACGAGAACCTGTTCAATGGCAAGCTTGTTTACGGGGTGATCGGCTTCCGCTACCGCTTCAACAAGCACGTGCGCCTGATGCTCGAGAACCGCTACAACATGCGCGGGCCCTCCGGCACCAACTCGTTCAGGAACGACGTGCAGCTTGACCTCACCACCAAGATGGGCCGCTTCGGCCTCGGCTACCGCCTCACAGGGCAGCATGAGTACATCGAGGCGCTCCAGTTCCGCGACATCCTCCGCAACCGGGCCGAATTGAACTACAATGTCAAGGGTCTGCCCCTGACCCCTTATGCCGCCGCGGAGAGCTTCAACGTGCTCCACTACAAGGGCAACCTGCTCATCGGCATGCGGTACACGCTGGGTGCCCAATGGAACCTCGGCAAGGGGCGCAGCATCGACGCCGGGGTCCGGCACGACCGCGAGATCAACCTGTACGACCCGCTCCAGCGTTGGATCTTCGCCTTCAGTTTCGACATGGACCTCGACTGATGCGCAGCCGCCCCCTCCTCGTCCGCCTTGCTGCCTTCGCCGCCCTGTTCGCTGCTGCCGTGGTGGCGGGCTACTTCATCCTGCGCAAGGACGACCGGCTGCCGGTGTACCACCCCTCCGAGCTCGATCCGCGCCTGGTGGACCCTTCGGCACGCCAGGCCTATGGTGTGCACCACATCAAGGACTTCCGGCTGATCGACCAGAACGCCGACACCGTGACCCTGGCAGACACGAAGGGCAAGGTGGTGGTGGCCGACTTCTTCTTCACCACCTGCGGTTCGATCTGCCCCAAGATGGGCACCCAGATGGCCAGGGTGCAGGAGACCTACCGCACGAACGATGGCGTGCTCCTGCTCAGCCATTCGGTGACGCCCGAGATCGATTCGGTGCCCCTGCTGCATGCCTATGGTGAACGCTACGGTGCCGATCCCGCCCGCTGGCGCCTGATGACCGGAGACCGCCGCCAGATCTACGACCTGGCCCGCACCAGCTATTTCGCCTGCACCGAGGAGGGCGATGGCGGGCCCGATGACTTCGTGCACACCGAGAACTTCGTGCTCGTCGACACACTGCGGCGCATCCGCGGCTTCTACGACGGCACTTCACCCAAGGACGTGGACCGTCTGATCGCGGACATCGCCCGCCTCCTCGAGGAGGAGCCTGAATAGCGCGGTCCGCCGGGACTCCGGCTCCCCGTACCTTCGCGCGCCATTCCCGCGACCCATGAACGTGCTCTCCGTTGAACGCATCGCCAAGCGCTTCGGCCCGCGTGAGCTGTTCCGTGACATCTCCTTCGGCCTGGAAAAGGGCCAGAAGACCGCCATCGTGGCCCGCAACGGCACCGGTAAGAGCACCCTGCTGAAGTGCATCGCGGGCATCGAACGGCCGGACGAGGGCATCATCACCTTCAACAAGGGCATCCGCGTCGGCTACCTCGACCAGAACGTGCACATGACCGCCACGCACACGCTGGTGGACGAGATGCTCGACCAGGACGACCCCGTGACCAACGCGGTGCGGGCCTACGAGCATGCGGTGGCCCGGCATGTGGGCGATGCGGAGATGAACCGGGCCGTGCAGCGCATGGAGGAGCTCGGTGCGTGGGACCACGAGGCCCGCGTGAAACGCCTGCTCTTCCAGTTCAACCTGCGCGACCTGGAGCAGCCGGTGAACACCCTGAGCGGCGGCCAGCAGAAGCGCCTGGCCATGGCCAAGGTGCTCATCAACATGCCCGACGTGCTCATCCTCGATGAGCCCACGAACCACCTCGACCTGCAGATGATCGAGCAGCTGGAGGAGGAACTGTCTGCACCGAACGTCACCCTGCTGCTCGTCACGCACGACCGCCACTTCCTCGACAACGTGTGCGACGGGATCATCGAGATGGAGTTCGGGAGCTTCACAAGGTTCAAGGGCAACTACAGCTACTACGTGGAGAAGAAGGCCCTGCTCGACGAGGTGCGCGACGCCACCCAGCAGCACCTGAAGGGCCTCATGCGCAAGGAGCTCGAATGGGTGCGCAAGATGCCCAGGGCCCGCGGCACCAAGAGCAAGAGCCGGCTGGACAAGTTCGAGGACATCAAGGCCGCGGCCACCCGCGATTTCAGCCGGGATGCGGTGAAGATCGACGTGAAGACCGAGCGCCTCGGCGGCAAGGTCATCGAGGTGCGCAACCTCACTAAGAGCTTCGGATCACCCGACAAGCCCGAGACCTACAAGCCCATCGTGGCGCACTGGAGCTACTCCCTGAAGGCCGGCGACCGGATCGGCATCGTGGGCCCCAACGGCATCGGCAAGAGCACCTTCATCGACCTGCTCACCGAGCGCATCAAGCCCGACATGGGCACCGTGAGCGTGGGCGCCACCGTGCAGCTCGGCATGTTCGGGCAGCAGGGCCTCCAATTGAAGGAGGACCAGCGCATCATCGAGGTGGTGCGTGACATCGCCGAGGTGATCCCCCTGAGCAAGGGCCGCACGCTCAGCGCCTCGCAGCTCCTGGAGCGCTTCCTGTTCGACAAGGAACAGCAGTACCAGTACGTGAGCACCCTGAGCGGCGGCGAGAAGCGCCGGCTCTACCTGTGCACGGTGCTGATGAAGAACCCCAACCTGCTCATCCTCGACGAACCCACGAACGACCTCGACATCCCCACGCTGAACGCGTTGGAGGATTTCCTCATCGACCTGGACGTGTGCCTGCTGATCGTGAGCCACGACCGTTTCTTCCTCGACAAGCTCTGCACCAAGCTGCTCGTGTTCGAGGGCGAAGGGCGCATCAAGGAATGGGTGGGCAGCTACACCGAGCTCCGCGAACTGCAGAAGGCCCGCGAGCAGGCCGAGGCGAAGAGCGACCGCAAGGAAAAGGCGGCCCCTGTGGAGGAGGTGCGCCGCAAGCCGTCCTCCACACGGATGTCGTTCGGCGAGAAGCGTGAGCTCCAACAACTGGAGACCGAGGTGCCCGCGCTGGAGAAGCGGAAGGAGGAACTGCTCGCGCGCATCGCGGCCGGCGGTGGCGACCACCACGCCATGATGCAGCTGTACATCGATCTCGAGCGCACGACGAAGGACCTCGACACCAAGGGGGAGCGCTGGCTCATCCTGATGGACAAGGCCGAAAAGGAGGCCGGGGCCTAGAACTTGGCACAGGGCACCACGCGGCGCTTCGACATCGCCTTGCGGCGGCGGCGATCGGCCCAATCGTAGATGATGCTCACCTCGTGCGCCCCGCCCGTTCGGCCCGCCAGCCCGCTCACCGTGAGGTCGTAGCTGTAGCCGAACCGCCAGTCCTTCACCATCACCCCCGCCAGCAGCGCGATGGCGTCGTTGTTCGGCCGGCCCTCGCCGTAGGACTTCAGCGGAAGGCCGCGGTACCAGAGGCCGGCGAAGACCGGCTCCAGTTCGTAGTATGCACCGATGTCGAGCTGGTCGTATCGGCCCTGTGAACGGTAGTTGAAGGCGGCCACCACGGCCTGGGGATGCTTGCGGATCAGGGCCGTGCGGATGTTGAACCGATAGCCACCGTGCATGCTGAACTTCCGGGGCACCAACGACTCGCCCATGCGCAACGACTGGTTGGGCTCGTTCAGGTGGTGGTAGGCCATGCCGAGCCAGAGCTTCGGGGTGAAGAAGAGCAGGCCGGTGCCCATGTCCACATAGCCGATGCTGCGGCGTTCCAGGTGCTCGTAGGTGCCGATGTCTCCACCGCGCACCAGCTGGTCACCGAACACCAGCCGCGTATAGTCCACCGCGTGGTTCACGTATCCGAATTGGAGCGCCGGTCGCAGGAACACCTTGCGTTTCAGCTCGATCTCGTAGGCGTACTGGCCGGTGATGCTCGTGTAGCTCATGGCGCCGCTGCCCGCCTTGTCGTGCGTGGCGATCAGCCCGATGCCGCTGTTGAGCTCGTTGAGGTAATGATCGAACGCCACGTTGTACGTGACGAAGGCCCCTGGGATCGACGGCCACTGGTCGCGGTATTGCAGCGCCAAGCGGCTCTGCGCGGCCGTGCCCGCGAAGGCCGGGCTCAGGTAGGTGGGGGCCGCATAGAACTGCGTGAACTGCGCGTCCTGTGCGCAAGCTCCGCCCAGCAGCAGGGCACTGCCGAGTATCGCTATGGAACGTGCGGGGCTCACTCCGGGATCACTTGGTGATGCGCGCCGTGTTCTCGTTGCGCGTCAGCTGGATGTCCAGCGTCAATTCACGGCCATCCTCATCCGCGGGCCCCGTGGCCAGGTCGCTCACACGGCTGTCGAACCCGCGCGCCTCCACCACCATGCGGTAACGGGACGCGGGCCGGAGCACCATCAGGTAGCGGCCCGTCCGTTCGTTGGCATTGTAAACGCCCACGATCTCCGCGCCCTCGGCATCCGTCAAGGTGATGCGCGCCTTCACCGGCTCGTCACCGGCATCGGTCACCAGGCCACGCACCACCACGTACTCGAGCCGCGTGGAGGGGAACTCCACGGTGTAGATGTCCTGCCCGCCAAGACCGCCCGTGCGCTCACTGCTGAAATAGCCCGTGCGTCCGTCCTCACTGAGGCAGAAGTAGATGTCGTCGTTCACCGTGTTCAAGGGGTAGCCCATGTTCTCCGGCTCGGACCATGCGTTGCGGTCGGGGTCGGTGTTCACCGTCTTGAAGATGTCATAGCCCCCCATGGTCGCATGCCCCTTGGAACTGAAGAACAGGGTAAGGCCATCACTATGCATGAAGGGCGCGTCCTCGTCGTCCGCCGTGTTCACCGTGGGCCCCAGGTTCAAGGGCAGGCTCCACTCGCCGTTGGGCAGGCGACGGATGCGGTAGATGTCGCGGCCCCCGAAACCACCCGGCCGGTCGCTGGTGAAGAAGATCTCGCTCCCGGAGGGCGAGATGCTCGCACTGGGCTCGTGCGCCCCTGAGTTGATCCGGTCGGTCATGCGCACCGGGTTCTGCCACAGCGTGCCATTCCTCCGGCTCTCGTGCAGGTCACCGCTCACCATGTCGGGGCTGGTGCGGTAGATGATCATGGACATGCCGTCGGGTCCAAGGCCCACCGTGGCATCATGCACCGCGGAGTTCAACGGCAGACCCACGTTGACCGCGTTGCTCCAGATACCGTCCATGCGACGCACCATGTAGATATCCTCGTACATGCGTCCGCTGGGATCGCGCTGCGACCCGGTGGATCCATCACGGCGACTGGTGAAGTACATGGTATTGCCGTCGGCGGTAACGAGCGGGCAGTAGTCGTGCGCAGGGCTGTTCACCAGGTCGCCCAGGTTCCGGATACCGGCATCGACCGGATGAGCGATCATCTCCCTGGCGGTGCGGGCCGCAGCGATGCGCCGGTCGATCTCCGCATCACCATGAAGCCGGCCCATGGACGTACGGTACTTCCCGAAAAGCTCGATGGCCTCCCCGCTCCGAAGCTGCTGGTGCCGGAGCAGGCCCAGGTCGTACATCGCCTCCACGTGGCCCTGACGGACACAACGCTCCAGGAGCTTCGTAGCCTCGGGTGTCCCGCCGGGGATATGGAGCGCGCATTGGGCAAGCTCATAGCTCACCTCCGTGAACGCGGTGTCCATGGGTTCAAGCCGGCGGTAGATGCGCGCGGCCTCGAGGTAGTGCTCCTCCGCCAACAACACCTTGGCATCGTCGAGCATCTTGTTGTGCACACGCTTGTAGCCCGTCTGCGCCATCATCGGCGCCAGCGCGATCCAGGCTCCCATGCACAGGGTGATCGTTCTTGCTTTCATCTCAACGGATCAAGGTGACATCCCCGCTCAGGGTCGTTTCGCGCCCGTCGCTGAACCGGGCATAGGCCTTCCAGGCATACACGTCCTGCTTCGCCGGGGAACCGCGGTAGTAGCCGTCCCAACCGCGCTTGACGTCCGTGGTCTCGAAGACGAGCTCGCCCCAGCGGTTGAACACCTGCAGGCGGTAGTCCTCGACACCCTCGTACACCGGGAAGAAGAAGTCGTTGTCATAGCTGGCGGGGTCGTATACGCCATCCGTGGGCCCATTGTTCCCCGGGGTGAAGGCGTTGGGGAAGGCGAGGTCGCCCGCCACGTTGCCGAGCACCGCACCAGGCAGCGCGAACGTGTCCGGGCAGTTCCACATGTTGTTGGCCACCAAGGTCACCGTGTACTCGCCCGGCGCGGTATAGGTGTGCACGGGGTTCAGCTCGGTACTGGTGGTGCCATCGCCCAGGTCCCATTGGTAGGTGCTGGCGTTGGCGGAGAGGTTGTAGAGGAACACGGGCTGGCTCGGCACGATGACCTCTTCCGGCTGCAGCACGAAGAAGGCCTGTGCCCGCGGGTGCACGACGATCGAGTCCACCTTCACCATCGTGTTCGTTGTACCGCCCGGTCCGTAGGCGATCAGCGTGACCGGATAGGTGCCCGGCTGGTTCCAGGTGTAGGTGGGGTCGTCGGCCGTGCTGGTACCACCATCGCCGAAGCTCCACTGGTACGTGATGCCCAGCAGCGAGGTGTTGGTGAAGCTCACCGTGAGCGGCGCACAGCCTTCTCCCGCGCCGATGAAGGAGGCCGTGGGCACCGGCGGAGCAATGACCACCTGCTGGGTGGCCGTATCGGTGCACTGGCCGGCGCTCACCACCAGCGTGATCGGATAGGACCCCCAGGTGCCGTAGGTGTGCGGCAAAGGGGACTGCAGACCGCTGGTCGTACCATCGCCCATGTCCCAGCTGTATGTCCATTGACCGGCCGGCGTGGTATTGGTCACGGTCACCGTCGCCGCAGGATACTGTTGGGTGGATGGCGTGGCCAGGAACGAAGCCACCGGCACCGGATGCACCACCACCTGCTGCACCAGGGTGTCCGTACAGCCGAAAGCCGAGATGGCGATCAGCGTGATGGTGCGGGTGATGTCCGTGTTACCGGTGTTCACATAGGTATGTGCGATGGACTGCCCCATGAGGATCGTGCCATCGCCCATGTTCCAGGTCCATTGCGCCGCCCCGGAGCCGGAGTCGCTCAACTGGATGGCCATGGGGCTGCAACCCTCGAGCGGCGCGGCGAACTGGGCCACCACCACCGGGAACACCTGCACCGACGCCATGGCCGTGTCCGTGCACCCGTATGCGGAGGTCGCCACCTGCACCACGTTGTTCACCACCGTGGTCGGCGTGCTGTGCGCGTACGTATGAGCGATGTCGCCGGGAGCTCCGCTCGTGGTGGTGCCATCGCCGAGGTCCCAGGTCAGTGCCGACGCACCGATCGACTGGTCGTCCAACACCACGTCCAGCGGCTGGCAACCGGCGAGCGGCGAGGGGGTGAACTGCGCGATCGGCTGGGGGTGCACCACGATCGTGGCATCGGTGGTATCAGTGCAGCCAAAGGCGTTTCCAGCTATGAGGTCGACCTGGTAGATGGCGTCACCGGGACCGGGCGCGAGGTAGGTGTGCACGGGTTGGGCCTGTGTCGAGGTGCTGCCATCACCCAGGTCCCACTGGTGCGTCACCGCGCCGGGCAGGGCGGGGAATGCGACCGTGAAGGGGCTGCAACCGCTGTCGGGCTGCACGACGAGGTCGAAGTTCGCTGCAGGGTACACCAGCACGTTCTGGCTCGTGGTGTCCGAACAACCCGCATACGATGTCGCCACGAGCGTCACGGTGTTCACCTGCAGCAGCAGGGTGTTGTTGACGTAGGTGTGCGAAGGGGACGCCAGCGTGCTCGTGGTCCCGTCGCCGAAGTCCCAGGCGTAGGAGCCTGCTCCGCTGCTCTGGTTCGTGAAGTCGACCGCCAGCGGTGCACAGCCGGGCAGTCCATTGTGCGTGAACTGGGCCACCGCGGCCGGTGCCACCGTGATCGCCGCCGAAGCGGTATCGCTGCAGCCGAATGCGGTGCTGGCGATGAGCGTTACGGTGAAGACGGTATCGACCGCACCGACGTTCACATAGGTGTGGGTGGGCGAAAAGGCATTGGAGGAGGTGCCATCGCCAAGGTCCCACGCATGGTTCACGGCACCGGTGGAACCGTTCACCATGGTCACTTGGAGCGGGGAACAGCCCAGCAGGTCGCTCGGAGCGAACGCAGCAGTGGGCTTCGCCTCCACCGTGACCGGCGTGGTGGCCATGCCGCCGCAGTAAGGCGTGGCCACCGTCAGCGTCACGAAGTAGATGCCCGGAAGGGCGTAAAGGTGCTGCGGGGCGGGGTCGGTGCTCGTAGTGCCATCACCCAGGTCCCACTGCCAGCTCACCACCGGATTGCCGGGGGCCGTCACGGTCTGGTCGGTGAACTGGCCCACCGTGCCAACGCATACGTTCTGGGTACCGATGACCACCATCGGCGGCGCGTACACATGCACCAGTTGCGTGGCTGTGGCGCTGCAGCCGTCGCTGTTGGTCACCGTAAGGGTGATCGTACGGTCGCCCACGGTGCTGTACGTATGTGGCGGCGGGTCCTGCAACGCGGAGAAGGTGCCGTCGCCGAAGTCCCACATGAACGCCACGCCATTGACGGAACTGTTCGTGATCGCCACCGTGATGCTGTCGCAGGCCGCGTTCTGGTCGAGGGTGAACTGGGCCGTGGGGCTCGGAAGCACGACCACCTGCACGGTTGCGGTGTCCGAACAACCCGCCGTGGCGCCCTGGATGCTTGCCACGTAGTGCACGATGTAGGTGCCGGGGGTGTTGTAGGTGTGCGCCTGGTCGCCCGCGCCCGTGTACTGGAAGCCCGCTCCCTCACCGAAGTCCCATTCGTGGTAGTTGGCCCCACCGGTGGTCGTCTGCTGGAAATACGCCGTGCCACCTGCGCAGATGGTGTCAGGCGTCACCGTGAGCGATACGGAAGGCGGGGGAACGATGGTGATCGTGACGATCGCGGTATCGACACCGCAATAGTTGCTGTCCAGCAGCATCACATCGTACGAGCCGATACCGGGGTACGAGATGGTCCTGGGGAAGGTGGGCGGCCAAGGCGTCCAGTCGATGATGGAATCCTGGCCCGCACCCCAGTAGTCGCCGAAGTTCCAGTACTCCTGACGCTGGAAGATGTTGCCCTGCTGCAGGCAGTTGCGGTCCGTGACATTGAGGAACGTGACCGTGTTATCGGGCCAGCAGAGCAGCGTGGCGCTCGGCGCGATACGGGCGCTGTCCAGGTCCCATACGCGGATCGGGTTGAAGGTGGCCACACTGGGTCCGCCCTGGAGGGTGTTGCAGCTGTTCTCGGCGTACAGCCGCACCGTGGTCTCGCAGCTCACCGTACCGGGCAGATACGTATGCGAAAGCGTCTGTCCGAGGTTGGTGTATGGGAAGGTCTGCAAGGCCGAACCATCACCGAAGTCCCACGTGAAGACCGTGTTCGGGGAGACGTTGGTGCTGCTGTTGACGAACTCCACCGCTTGCGGCGCACACACCTGGGTGAGACCGCCGACGGGTATCTGGATGGACGCGCTGGTGCTCTCCTCCATGATCACCGTACCGGTCACCGTGCATCCGCTGGAGGTCTCCGTAAGGACGACCGTGTACTGGGCGACGGCCGAAGCGTACACGTGGCTCACGCTCTGGGGGGCCACCAGCGATGCTCCGGAGGTCAACGGCGAGCCATCGCCCCAATCGATCGTATAGGTACCGATGGGCGTGGGCGAGGCCACGAGCAGGGTGAAGCTGGTGCCCGAGCAACTGTACCAGGTGGGCGTGTCGCTGGGCGTGCCCCAGTAGTCGTACAGCTGTGGGCATTGTGCACGTGCACCGCTTGTAAGGAGCAGGAGCAGTGCGGCCGTGGCTAGCTTGCGTGTGGGCACGGAACGGAGGTGTTCGCGCCTGTGTACGGAAGAATGCCGGGGAAGGATACCCTCCCCTTCGACGGCGGCCTTGCGCGGAGGTTGAGGCACCCCGCACCTTCGACTAGCGGTAACATCCCGTCTGCGGCCACGTATGAACGCGGACCTAGAACCCCGGACAGGGATGGAACACTACGACCTCTGCGTGATCGGTGGCGGACCTGCAGGCTATGCGGCCGCCATGCGCGCGATCGACCTGGGCAAGCGCACCCTGCTCGTGGAGCGCGAGCGCATCGGCGGTACCGGGATCTACAACGGGGCCCTGGCCAGCAAGACCCTTTGGGAATTGAGCCAGCGCATGGCGGCCACCAATGAGGTGGTGCGGAGCCGCGGACGCGAGCCGTTGCGCATGAGCTGGGAGGAGATCGGCCGGGCGCTCAACGAAGCCCTGTTCGAACGGAAGTACCTTCTCTCCTGCCACATGCAGCTGCTGGAGAACAGCGGTGAGCTGTTCACCCACGAACGCGGCGTGGCGCGCTTCACGGGCCCTCACACCGTGCAGGTGCGACGTGCCGAGCAGACCAAGGAGGTGAGCGCCGAGCACATCATCATCGCCACCGGCAGCAGGCCGCGTGTGGTGCCCACCATCGCCGTTGACGAGCAACGCATCCTCACCAGCGACGGGATCTTCCGTATCGACGACCTTCCCAAGAGCATCGTGATCATCGGCGCCGGCGTTATCGGTTGCGAGTTCGCCACCATCTTCAGCAACTTCGGACGCACCAAGGTGCACCTGATCGACCGAGCCGAACGGATCCTGCCCTTCGAGGACCCCGACATCAGCGAGCTCGTGGCGCGCAACCTGGAGCGCCGCGGGGTCACCATCCACCGGAACGCGAAGCTCGAACGCATCGAGGCCATGCCCCACGGCGTCGAGTACGATCTTTCCTACCCCGACGGACGAACCGAGCGCGTCGTGGTGGAAAAGGCCCTTGTATCCGTGGGCCGCGTACCGAACCTCGAGGACATCGGGCTCGCCGAGGCCGGCATCACCCTCGACCCGGCCACAGCGCTGATCCCCTTGGATGGCACGGCCAGCAAGGTGGCGCACATCCATGTGGTCGGTGATGCCACCGGTTCCAACATGCTCGTGAACCTCGGTGAGGTGGAGGCACGGCATGCCGTGGAACAGCTCCTGGCCCGCGAGCGCGTCCCCCTGTCCCATGGCGCCATCAGCACCATCATGTTCCTCGATCCCGAGGTGGCCGGTGTGGGGCTCAATGAACAGGAATGCCGCAAGCGGGGCATCCCCTATCGCGTGGCCCGCATCGACTACGCCTGCCTCGCAAGGGCCATCGCCATGCGCCGTACGAAGGGCTTCTTCAAGGTGCTCGTGACCGACGATGAGGCGATGATGGTGCTGGGCATGCGTGCCGTGGGTGAGCACGCGAGCAGCGCCATCCAGGCCGTGGCCCTCATGATGCAGGAGAACATCGGCATCGCGGCGCTCGCCCGGTTGATCCATCCGCATCCGAGCATCACCGAGGGCGTCCAGGAATGCGCGCGCATGCTGCTCGGCACGAGCATCTTCAAGTCACCGGTGTTCGGTGACAAGATGCAATGCTACCGCTGGAGCCCCTCGCCCGAGGAGGTCCGCGCCGCCTGAGATCACTCCGGCAGCTGCGGCGGGCCCGGGTCCTGGAAGTCCGGATCGTTCAGGAAGTCCCAGTCCGTAAGGGTGTTCAGGAACGCGAGCAACTGCTGCTTCTTCTGCGGCGTGAGCCCCATCGTGTTGTCCGGGTCGGTGAACTTCATGAACGGATCCACCGTCGCCGAAGGCTGACCTCCGTCGTCGTAATGGTCGATCACCTCCTCGAGCGTGGCGAACCGGCCGTCGTGCATGAAGGGACCGCTCACGGCGACGTTGCGCAGCGTGGGGGTCTTGAACCGGCCCATGTCGAAGGGATCGCCGGTGACCTCACCACGGCCAAGGTCGGTGAACGTGGCGTCGAGCCCGTTGTTATGGAACTGCTCATCGGTGAACAGGCCCGCAGCGTTCGTGTGGCAGTGGAAGCAATCCGCTCCTCCCTGGCCCACCACCTGGCCACCACCGGGCAGGTAGATCACCTGGCCAGCGGGACCACCCTCGGCCTGGAACAGGAAGAAGCCCTCCGCCTCATCAGGGGTGAAGGACGCCTCACCACGCTGCACCTTGTCATACTTGGAATTGCCGCTGATCATGGTGCGCAGGAACTGCGCCAGGGCCTTCGCGCAGTTCACCGAGTCGATCACCGAACTGCCGAACGCGCGCTGGAACAGCGTGGGGTAGGCCGGATCCGCCTGCAGCTTCTGTACCACGTGCGGCCAGGTCTCCTTCATCTCGATGGGATTGATCACCGGATGGAGCACCTGGTCCTCCAGCGTCGGGGAACGACCGTCCCAGAAGAAGCTCGTACCCCAGCCCAGGTTCACCAAGGCCATGCTGGAGCGCGTGCCGACCGAACCGTCAACGCCCGTGCTCACGGCGTTCCCGTTGTCGGTGAACGCGAAGGCCTGCGCATGGCATGATGCACAGGACTGCGAGCTGTCCAGTGAGAGCCGCTTGTCGTAGAAGAGGAAGCGCCCCAGCTCCACCCCCTCCACCGTCATGGGGTTGTTGGCCGGAACGTTCATGGGCGGGAAGTTCGCCGGGATCTGGAGCGTGTAAGGGGTCGGTGTGCTCGCCCCGCCGCCACCGGAAGGGTTGGCGGGCTCATCATCCTTGCATCCCGAGGCGAGCAGGGGAACGATGGCGGCGATCAGGTAGTAGCGGAAGGCGTTCTTCATGGGACAAGCTGGTCGAGCGACCGTTCATCGGTAAGGCTTCGGAGGAAGGCGACAAGCGCCTCGCGTTGCGAAGCGGTGAGCGCGAACGGCTGCATGAGCGGACTGCGGTTCGGATGCGGCAGCCCCCCCGTGGCGAAATGGTCCACCACTTCCTCCAGGGTGCTCATGCCACCATCGTGCATGTACGGTGCGGTGAGCGCGACGTTCCGCAGGCTGGGCACCTTGAACTTCCCTTCGTCCGCGGGGTCGAGGGTGATCCGCTGGCGACCGGGATCGCTACCGTAGTCCAGCGCGGTGCCCACATTGTGGAAACCGTGGTCACTGAGGTCGAAGCCGCTGTGGCAGGCGGAACAGTTCAGTGCGGGGCTCATGAAAAGCTGCATGCCCTCCTGCTCCTGCGCCGTCAACGCACCGGGGTCGCCCTGCAGGTAACGGTCATATCGCGACCAGCCGCTGAGCAGGGTGCGCTCGTAGTTGGCAATGGCCCGCGTGATCACCCAGGGGGTCAACGGTTCACCGTAGCCCTTGATGCTCATCCGGGCGTACTCCGGATCGTCACGCAACGCGGCCGAAACAGCGTTGATGTCGCTGTTCATCTCCAGGTGATCATGGAGCGGCGCCATCACCTGAAGCTCCAGGTTGGGCACGCCGCCATCCCGGAACAACCCGGGGTGATAGGCCACGTTGCCGAGGGAGGGCGAGTTGCGCATGCCCTTCAGCCCCTGGGCGCCGACGCTCTTCGCAGTGGTGTCGGCGAAGGCCCGTGCGGTGATGTGGCAGGTGGCGCACGAGGTTCCCTCCGGACGAGACAGCCGCGGATCGAAGAACAGCTTTCGGCCCAACTGCACGGAGGCCAGGGTGAGCGGGTTGTCCGCAGGCACAGGGGGCATGGGCGCCCCGGGCGGGAGCTCGAGCGGGAACGGCACCGTGCTCAATGTCGCCGTCTCCAAGTCCGGGTCCCTTCCGCAGGCACTGAGCAATGCGGCGATAAGGAGCGGGACCAGGGAACGGCGCATGCGCTCAGGGTTGGGCCGACATGCTCGCGATCACCATGTCGCTGAACTTCTGCGACATCGGCAGCTCCCCAAGCGACCCGTGCTGCTGGCTCTCGGTGTCCATGTACAGGGTGTCGTTGGCGCTGTAGAAGAAGCGCGCGAGGTCGAGTTCAATGCGCAGGTCCGCCGTATCGCCGGGCTGCAACGAGAACGATACCGGGAGCGAGCCCGTCCGGTAGCATTCATTCCGCCCCGTGTGGATGCTGAACTGGTAGGGAGGCGTTCCGATCCCAGAGGACAGGGTATCGAACCTGCCTTCGAAGATCATGAACCGGTACATGGTGGCCCAGGTCCAGTACATCCCGTTCACCACGCTCAGCGGCTCGTTGTTGGCCCACATGCTGGGGTTCATGCCGTTCAATGCGGCCGGAACGCCCAGGCCCACATGCACGGCATCGAAGTCACCCGATAGGGCCGGGTAGTTCCGCGTGATGGGGCCATCGGTCAGGGTGAAGAGGTCCACATCGAACACATCCACCGTATCGCCGCCGGCGGAGATCAGGGCCACATCGCCCAGGTAGAGCTTCAGCAGCTGCACCTGGATCCGCTCGTCACTGATGTTGGTGTAGATCGTGTTCTTGTCGAACGGCATACCGTCCCACATCGGTGCCACGGTTAGCCGAACCGTGCCCGGAGCAGATGCACGCTCACCACGTCCGCAACCGGCCAGGACGGCAACGACCAGAACGAAGGGGACCAGGCGCTTCATGGATGAGTGATGGCGTTCTTAAGGTTGTCGACGACACGGCGGGTCAGCGGGCTGGGGACCTCGCCCACGGGGTCCTGCACCACATCGATCCCCCGGAAGACATCGCCCACCTCACAGGCAAGCGTGATCACCACCGTTCCTCCCGCATCCGCGTCGGTATGTACTTCAAGTTGCTTCTCGGTAAGCAGCACGTCACCGCCGCAGTGGTAGAAGAAGTTGGGGTCGCTGGTGTTCACGATACCATCCCCGTTCTGGTCGAAGCGTCCCTCCACCTGCACGAACTGGTAGCCGACCGCCGGGTTCCAGCCCCAGTGCATGGTGGCATCCGTGAGCGGTGCTTCCGTCCATTGCAGGGGATCCGCATGGTTGGTGGCACTGTCCAGCCCGATCAGGAAGCCCATGGTATGCAGGTGTGCGTCCACCTGTCCGAGCGTGACCACCTGTCCGTTCTCGAAAAGACTGGGCAGCAGGTAGGTCGAGGGGAAGGTGGCCACCGTGTCGCCATTGTCATCCAGGAACCAGGGCTTGGCGAGGAAGAAACGCAGGCGGCTCACGCTCATCTTCACACCGAAGCTGTCCGTCACCGTCATGCTGGATGGATCGAACGGCACACCGTTCACAAGGAAATCCATGCGCAGCTTCAACGTGGTCGTCGTAGAAGCCGGTGTGGACGGCGTGACCGGGTCATCATCCTTGCATCCCGACTGGACCATGAGGAGCGCTCCCAGCATCAGCGCAGGCCATGCCCGCCGCCAATAGCTCTTGTGGCTTACGTTGTGCATCCTTGCAAAGGTAGTCCTGGCCGCTTCGCGCGGGGCCATGATCCATGTCACATTCATCCGTACGAGGCTTGTGATCCTATCTTCGGAACAATGAACGCAGCTCCCCGGTTCATCGTGCTGCACAGTTCCGCCGGCGCGGGCAAGACCCACGCCCTGGTGCGGCATTACCTGTCCAAGTGCCTGGACACCGACGCGAGCGATGCCTACCGGCATGTGCTGGCCCTCACCTTCACCAACAAGGCCGCGGGCGAGATGCGCGAGCGGGTGATGACCTACCTGCAGGGCCTTGCCGAAGGCGCCACCGGGGGGGCCGTGGCCAGCCTGCGCGACGAACTGTGCCAGGACCTCCGCCTTTCCGAGGACGTGCTGCGGGAGCGCGCCGGTCGCACCATGCACCACATGGTCCACCACTGGGGCGATGTGGCCATCGGCACCATCGACGCCTTCACCCGCCGGGTGGTCCAACCCTTCACCCGCGACCTGCGCCTGGACCACGACCTGCGCATGACCACCGACGAGGAGCACGTGCGCAACGAGGCCGTCGAACTGCTCCTGGCCGAGGCCGGGAACGACCCCGCGCTCACCGAGCTGCTCATGGCCATCTGCGAGGGGCTCGTGGAGGATGAGAAAGCGTGGCGCGTCGACCTGCCCATCCGCGAGCTCTCCAAGGAACTTTCCAAGGAGGAGGCCGTGGAGCACCTCGCCGCGCTCCGCACCCTGAGCGAGCGCACCTTCATCGAGCTCGACCGCAGGCTCCGCAGGGAGCTGCGGGCCTTCGAGGAGAAGGTGCGGGCCATCGGCCGCACGGTGCTCGACACCCTGGAGGCCAACGGCATCCATGCGGAGGACATGGCGCATGGCAAGGGCGGGCCGCACGGCTACTTCACACGCCTGGCCAACGCGGTGGAGGAACTGCCCATGCCGGGGGCGAACACCCTGAAGCCCCGTTCGGCGGGCAAGTGGCATTCCGGCAAGGCCTCGAAGGGCGCCATCGCCACCATCGCCGGCCTGGTGCCCATGTTCGAGGACGCCCTTGACCAGGTCGAAGCCCTGCAGGCCGAGGCCCGCATCCAGGCGGTGCGCCGTGCGGTGCGCAGGGACCTCATGCCTTCGGCCACCCTCCACCTGCTCGACAACGCCCTCGAGGCGTACAAGCGCACACAGGGTATCGCCTTCTTCAGCGACCTCACACGCAAGGTGGCCGGCATCGTGCAGGAGGAACCGGCACCCTTCCTGTTCGAGCGCCTGGGCGAACGCTACCGGCACTTCCTGATCGACGAGTTCCAGGACACCTCCCTGCTGCAGTGGCATTGCCTGCTGCCGTTGATCGAGAACGCCCTCTCCACCGATGGCATGGTGCTCCTCGTGGGCGATGCCAAGCAGGCCATCTACCGGTGGCGCAACGGCGAGGTCCGGCAGTTCATCCAGCTCCCGCGGATCTTCGGCAAGGAGCGCCTGCCACGCGGCAATGAGCTCGAGGCACAGCTGATCCAGGCGGAGCAGAAGGAAGCCCCGCTGGCGCACAACCGGCGATCGGGCCGGGCGATCATTGCGCTCAACAACGCGCTCTTCGCCGACCTGCGGCAGGTGCTTCCTGAAACGCTCCGCGCGGCCTACGAAGGGCACCAACAGGAACCGTGGAAGGAGGAGGAGGGCCTGGTGCGCTTCGAACCGCTCGGGGAGAAGAGCGAAGAGACCGTTGCTTACGTGGAGATGGCCCATCGCTTCGTGCAGGAGGCCTTGGCGGACGGCTACCCGGCCGGCGACATCGCCGTGCTCGTGCGCACCACCCGGCAGGGTGCCGCGATCGCCGAACACCTTGTGGCCAATGGCATGGCCGTGGTCTCGCCGGACGGGCTGCGCATCGGCGGCGACCCCGCCACACGCCTCGTCATCTCGGTGCTCCATTACCTGCGCCACCGCGATGCCGCGCAGGCCGCCCAAGCGCTGCAGCTCCTCGCCCTGTTGAACGCCGGTGATGCGGCCGCCGATCCCTTCGACCCCATCGACGGGCGGATGCCCAAGGTGGCGGAGCGCATGGATGCCTGGCTGGCCGACCACCCCGGCATCGACCCACAGGCACCCCTCACCGAGCTCATCGGCCAGGTGGCCAAGGCCATCGGCTGCGACCCTGCCAGCGATGCGTTCCTGCTGTTCCTGCTCGACGAGGCGCATGCCCACGCCACGTCCGAAGGTCCCGATGTGGCCGCCTTCCTCGAGCATTGGGAACGCAGCGGCAGCGAACGCGCCGTGGAGCTCACCAACGATGCCACGGCCGTGCGCATCCTCACCGTGCACAAGGCGAAGGGCCTCCAGTATCCCGTGACCATCGTGCCCACCACCGCGATGAACGGACGGGGCAACAAGCTCACACGGATCTGGGTCCATCCCGGCGAGGCGGTGCCGGAGCTCCCGAGCGCATTGGTATCGATGCGCAAGGAGATCGAGGCCGCGGAGCTTCCCGAGGTGAACGAGGAGCGCGAGCTCGCGCTCTTCGACCAGCTGAACATGCTCTACGTGGCCTTCACACGGCCCGTGGAACGGCTGTACGTCGGCGTGGACACGAAAGCGAAGGACCCCATCACCACCGCGCTGCTCGCGCACCTGGGCCCCGCGCACGCCGATGGCGGCTGGACCTTCGGACAGCGCGAGCGGGCCCGCGACCGTGGTGCGCAGCCACCGATGGAACACCTGCCCGTGGCACCGCGTGAAGGCTGGCGCGGCCGTCTGGCCCTTCGCCGACAGGCCCCCGAAGGATGGGACCCGGCCGAGCCGGCGCGGGACCGCGTGCACGGCAACCTGGTGCATGCCCTGCTCGCCGAAATGAAGGACGTGGGCGACCTGCAGGCCGCGATCATGCGCGCCACCCGGCTGGGCGACCTCGACGCCACGGACGGCGCGCGCCTGCAGCAACAGCTCGAGGCCTTGCTGCGCACACCGGGTCTTGACCTCTACTTCGCGCCAGGCACCGAGGCCCGCATCGAAACGGACATCATCACGCGCGAGGGGCACACCGCAAGGCCCGACCGCATCGTGCTGCTACCCGATGCCACCCGCGTGCTCGACATCAAGACCGGCAGGCCATCGGACACCCACCACGAACAGGTGCGCGGCTACATGCGGCTGCTCCGCGAACTGGGCTTGCCCGGGGTGAGCGGCCATCTGCTCTACACACGCACCGGCGAGCTCGTGCCGGTCACACCATGAAGGGACCGACCATCACCATCAAGCCGTTCCAGGCGCTCACTACGCTGGAACTGCACGATCTGCTCAGGCTCCGCGTGGACGTGTTCGTCGTGGAACAACGATGCCCTTACGCCGAGATCGACGGGCTCGACCCCACCGCCGAACACGTGCTGGCGCTCGACCCTGCCGATGGGCTCATCGGCTATGCGCGCATGCTGCCACCGTCCACCGATGGCCTGCCACACATCGGCCGGGTGGTGGTGGATCCGCGCCATCGCAACAAGGGGATCGCCGCCGAATTGATGCGCGCGGCGATGGAATGGCTGGCCGAACGGTACGGCTCGCCCCGCAATGCGCTTTCCGCCCAGGCCCACCTGGTGGGCATGTACGGCCGATTGGGCTATCGCGAAACGGGTCCCGTGTACGACTGGGACGGGATCCCGCACGTGGACATGGTGTTCAACGCAGAAGGGTGACGGAACCGTTGTACTCGCGGTCCAGCGGCCCGTACTCCGCGAGCCGGACCTTGTACGCATAGGTGCCCTGCGAAGCCCCGATGCCGTCCCACGCGGCTTCGGGATCGGTGGTGCTGAAGACGACAGCCCCCCAGCGATCGAAGACCGAAAGCTCGTAGGTGCGCGCGCCCAGCACGCTCGGACGCCAGCTGTCGTTCACCCCGTCGCCATCGGGGGTGAAGCTGTTCGGGGCATAGAAGAGATGATCGCGAACGATCACCGTGATGCTGCTGGTGGCCGTACAGCCCGGTCCGGAGGTGACCGTGAGCTCCACCGGGAAGGCCCCCGCTCCGGAGAAGGTGTGCACGAAACCGGGCTGTTCGTACGTGGTGCCGTCCAGCGCGAACGACCAGGCCAGCGCGTTCACGCTCGCATCGTTGATCGTCACGGTCGGGTCCATGATGGAGGTCTCCATGGGTTCGGCCCAGAGCACGGCTTCAGGCAGGGGCCACACCTGTACGAGCTGGGGACGCACGACCACGGCGGTGTCGACGCATCCTGTGGAAGTGGTGACGGTGAGCGAGACATCGTAACGGCCGGCCTGGGTGTAGGTGTGCAGGGGCGATTGAGCGGTGGAGGTGGTACCGTCGCCGAACTGCCACAGATGCGCCAGCGGTGTCCATGCGGTGCTCTGGTCGGTGAACTGCGCCGGGTATGGGGCGCAGCCCGCCGTGTCGGCCGTGAACGCGGCCACCGGAAGGGGATGCACGGTCACCGTGTCCGAGAACGTCGCCGTGCAGCCGTTCTCCTCCGCGTCCACCTGCACCACATGATCGCCCGGCTGCGAGAAGGTCACCAGCAGTTGCTGTGCATTGAGCACCGGTGCGATGCCCAGCGGACCAGTGTCCCAGGCCACGTTCGCCGTGGCGGAGAAGGGTCCGCTCGCCGTGAGCGGCATAGGCTGTGCGTCCATGCACAGCACGGGCGGTGCATTGAAGGTGACGGTGATGGGCTCGTACACGGCGAAGGTCGCGGTGCTCGTATCGGCACAGGGCCATCCGGGGTCGGCAATGAGCGTCACCGTGTACACCCCGCTGTCGGGATAGGTGAAGGTGGGCGAGACCTGGTCGCTGGTGTCGGCCAGTGTGCCCGGCACGCCCATGTCCCAATGGAACGAGCCGCCCACGCCCAGGTTCACGAAGTCCACCGTGAGCCCGTTGCAGAACGTGGCCTGCTGCTGGATGGCGCTGGCCGTGCTCACCTGGCAGTTCACCACATCAAAGCGCAGGTCGCGGGTGACCTCTGAAAGCACCTGGCCGTTGCGCCGCTCCGTCACGCGCACACCCATCACGAACGAGCCGATCAATGTGGGTGTCAACTGCATGAAGCCGCTCACCGCATCGATCGCGAGCGCAGGTGACGCATTGATCATGTTGGCCACCGAATAGCCCGGGGCCCAGGTGACGGGCCCGTATGGCGGTGGGGCCGGCGGAGAGGGCTGGGGGATCGTGGTACTGCCTCCATCATACGGTTCGGCGAGCGCGTACTCGAGCTGATCGCCATCGGGATCGGTGGCCGAATGGTCGAAGGTCATCGCCATGTTCGCACACAGCGCGATGGGCGGGTACAGCGTGAACCGCGGACTGCTGTTGGGACCCGTGATGCTGGCATCGGGCACCTGCGCCATGCACGTGAGCCCCTGGCTGCCGGGGTTCTGCAGGTTGAGGATGGATGGTGTGCGGCAGCAGCGCTGGTAAGCCAGGATATACCCCCCTGTGCCCGAAGGAAGCGTCAGCTGGCCCGTGTATTCCGCCTCCTCCACGCAGATCACCGGAGGGGCCACCAGGCACGGATTGTTCAACACCACAGGTACCGTGGTACTGCCAGGGAAGGTGAAGAACTCGCTGAAGAGGTAGGCTCCATTGGCATCGAACACCCCGATCTCCACCGATGGGTCGAACCCCGTGCCGTTCGTGTTGTTCGGCCCGCAATCCCGGTAGATCTTGAGGGTCACATCGTAGAGGTCACCACCGATGTTGTCGTAATAGAGCTCGCCCCCGATGATGTGGGTGGCCTGTGCCGCGAAGGACAGCAGGCAGGAGAGACCGATGGCGAGGAGGCCGCGCATCCGATGAGGATGACGAAAAGGTAACGCCTTTCGGCGCCCGATGTTCCCTCACCCCTGCCCTTCTGCCTCCAACAATATCCGTTCAAAGTCGGCCGGATCGTCCTCAACGAAGGTGCCGCCGAGCCCATCGAGCATTTCCGCGATGCGCACGCGCTCGGGATAGGGCGCGTCGCGCACGACGTGCACCAGCCAGCGCCGGCCAAGCCGTTGGAGCTCGGTGAAGCGATCATCCGCCTCGATCCGGTACCTGTTGGCACCCGTGGCGGTCCTGCGGTAACGCGGTGGATCGAAGGTCATGGCCGCTAATTTGGGCAACCGATGGACACTTTCCTGGGCGAACTGGCCGACCTGCTGCTTGCCGAGTACGGCAAGGACCTCTCACAGGTGACGGTGGTGCTGCCCAGCCAGCGTGCCGGCCTGCACCTGCGCCATGAGCTCGCCCGCCGCGCGAAGAGCGCGCTGTGGAGCCCCCGCACCACCACGCTGAACGGGTTGTGCGAGCGCATCGGCGGCATGCGCACGGGCAACAGCATGGACCTGCTCTTCGAGGCCCATGCCGAGCACCTTCGGCTGGAGGGCGCGAAGGCCTCCCCGCTCAACGAGTTCCTGCAATGGGCACCCACGGCCCTGCGCGACATGAGCGAGGTGGACGCCCACCGTATCGACCTGGATGCGTTCTACCGCGACCTGCGCAACTGGGAGGAACTGGATTGGAGCTTCCGCGCGGACGACCTGAGCCAGGGCCAGGAACGGATGCTCCGCTACTGGCACATGAAGGGCGCCCTTCACCGCGCCTTGGACCAGCGCTGGCGGGAGCAGGGGCATGGCACCGGTGGCCTGGTGGAGCGTGTCGCGGCGGAGCAGGCCACGAAGCCGGGCAATGAACACCCCGCGATCTGGGCCGCCGGCCTCAATGCCCTGAACGTGGCCCAGCTGGACGTGCTCAAGGCCCTCCAGGTGCAGGGTTGCTTGCAGGTGGCCTGGGACACCGACGAGCACTACCTGGCCGATGCCGCGCAGGAGGCCGGTGATGCGGTGCGCTCCGCGATCGCCGCGCTGGGACCGGGACGGATCGCGCCCCGCCGCTCGCTCCGTACGCTCCAACGCACCATCCGCGTGATCCACACACCGGTGGGCGCGGCACAAGCGCTCTATGCCGCGGCCAGGCTCGGGGAACTGAGCGACGACGAACGTGCGCGCACCGCCGTTGTGCTCGCCGACGAGCAGCTGCTCATGCCCCTGCTCGAAGCCCTTCCCGGAGCCACCGGACCCATCAACGTGACCATGGGCATGCCGCTGCGAGCGCTGCCCGTGGGCGCGCTCATCAACGCGCTGCTCACCCTGCACCGCGATGCCCACCCTGCACAGGGCCCTTCGCTCACCGCGATCGAAAAGGTCATCGGCCATCCCTTCATCGCACAAGGCCTCTTCGGCGCATGGGCACGCAAGGCCTCATCCGCGTTGCAGCAGCGGCGGCGTTCGCATGTGCCCTATGCCGATCTCCGCGTGGTGATCGACGAGCTGGATGAGGCGGTGCGCGACCATGGCCTCGCGGCATTGGGCGCACCTGCGACCGACGGTGCCGCCATCGGCAGCGCCTTGCTGGCCCTGATCGCGTTCGCACAGGCATCGAACCCGAGCGATGCCTTCATCCAGGAGCAGCTCTACCTGGCCGCCGTGGCCCACGAACGGATGGACCGGCTGGTGCGGGCGCATTGCCCGGGCATCGACGGGCGCAGCTATGCGGAACTGCACCAGCGCATCCAGCAGGAACAGCGGCTCGGGCTCTTCGGCGAACCGCTCGCCGGCGCCCAACTGATGGGCATGCTTGAGACGCGCGCGCTCGACCCCGGGCGCATCATCCTGCTCAGTGCGCAGGAAGGCCACCTTCCCCCATCGGCGATGGACAAGAGCTTCATCCCGCACGAGCTGCGCAGGCACCACCACCTGCCTTCGCGCCACGACCAGGAGGCCGTATCCGCATACCACTTCATGCGGTTGATCCAGCGGTGCCCGGACGTCACCTTGGTGTGCCCGGATGGCGCCGAGCAGGGCGAGAGCAGGTTCATCCGGCAACTTGAACTGGAGCTGGTGCCGGCCTCGAACACGGAACTGGGGCACAGCCACCTGCAAAGCCCCGTGCCGCATCGCGCCAGCGCAGGCATCGCCGTGCAGAAGGATCAGGAGACCCTCAGGCTGCTCCGTGAGCGCCTGGAAAAAGGCATCTCCCCTTCGGCGCTGGCCACCTTCCTGCGCTGCCCCCTCGACCTGCTCCTGTCCCATTTCCTCGGGGCGGAGGAGCGTGAGCAACCGTCCGGCATGATCGCCCCCGACCTGCTCGGCAATGCCATCCACAAGGCGTTCGAGCTGGCCTACAACGCCCACGTGGAGCGCCCCTTGACCGTCGCTGACATGGCGGCGATCCGCAAGGAGTCCGCCGCGCATCTGGAACACCTGCTCGAACAGGAGTTCGGCCGTGAGCTACTTGCCCATGGCCAACCCCTGCTGCAGCGCACGATGGCGCTCAAGGCCCTCGATGCGTTCATGGGCATCGAGGAGGAACGACTGGGGCAAGGGGCGCTGACGACCGTGCTCGGGCTCGAACAGGCGGTGAACGTGCCGATCCCGGGGGCCTTGGAGCGCTTCGGGTTCGAGGTGCGGATCAAGGGCCGCATCGACCGCATCGACCGGCGCGACGGCCTGGTGACGATCCTGGACCTCAAGACGGGCAAGGCGAAGGAGGACAGCTTGCGGGTGAAGGACCCGACGGTGGAGTCCCTGCGCGCGGCGAAGGACCACCACGGCTTCCAGCTGCTCACGTATGCCTTCGCCTACCTGGAGGCACGACCGGAGGAGGAGGCCGTGGCCGCAGCCATCCTGCCCCTGCAACAGGCCTCGCGCTCCGGCGGTCTCCTGCTGCAGTTCAACGGAGAGGAGCGTATCACCCGCACCGATCTGCCCATGCTGCGCAGCCTGCTGCTCGACATCGTCGCCGAACTGCTCGATCCCGCGGTGCCGTTCACGCACAACAGCAAGAGCAGCTATTGCAAGGCCTGTGTGGGCTAGGAAAAGCGAAGGGAGGCCGCAGCCTCCCTTCAAATTCCGTAGTTCAAAAGCTCAGCGGTACACCACCTTGTGCACGCTCAGCTCGTTGCCGCGGGTGATCTTCAGGTAGTAAACCCCGTTGCTCTGGGCGGTGAGGTCCATGTCCTTGCGGAAGGTGCCCTGGTATTCGCGCAGGCGCTCCGTGTACACGGTCTGGCCGAGGGCGTTAAGCATCTCCAACTTGATGTCGGTGGGCTCGGTGCTGGTGAACGAGAACATGAACTCGCCCTGGTTCGGGTTGGGCTGGATGATGACGGCATCGTCATCGCCGCCCAATTGCACCATGGAGCGATAGATGACACCGGTGCGGTCCATGCCGCCGAGGGAGACGTAGTAGTCCGCGTTGTTGCGCACCTCGCCGGTCCAGGCATCGTTGATGAGCTCCACCGTGCCGGTGCCGGTGCAGGGGATGGTGAGCACCGTGTACTCCTTGCCCGCCTCCCAGTTCACACCGGCGGCGCCCATGTTCTGGAACCCGAAGCCGGCATAGACCTGGTAGTCGAAGGAGCCTTCCTGGCGCAGACCGCCCGAACGCGTCACGGCCATGTACGGGGCCACGTCAGCGGGCTGGAGCGGCTCGCCCAGCTGCAGGTCGCTGTTGCGGTCGTACCGCAGGCTGAAAACGAGGCTCGAGAAGATGCCATCGAAATCATCGGCAGGCCTCACCTTCACCTCCAGGGTGCCGTTCGAACCCGGGAAGAGGCCGATGTCGAAATTGCTCTGCGCCATGAGCGCAGTGCCAAGGGAGAACGAAGCGGCGAGGATCGCGTAGCGTGCGTTCATGGAAGTGATGTATTACGTGGGGTCTTTGGTTCAGGCTTGCTCCTCTCACCGCATCGCACCCATGACAAGCCACGGCTAAAGTAGCGAACGCCGTGTCCGTTGACAAGGGCCTTTCAAGGAATTTTCGACGATCCTTCCCACCGACCGCCCCCCGAAAAACCGAACAGGGGCCCGGTGGGGCCCCTGCGCGGTAAACCTGCAAGGATTTGATGGAACCAGCTCCAAGGCCAGGAAGAACTTGAGCCTTGGACAACCAGAAGACGGTGGCCCGGAAAGAGGGTTGCCAGTACGGACGAAAAAAATCAGGGCACGAACTTGTAGCCCACCCCTCGAACACTCATAAAGTGCTGTGGCTCACGTGGTTCTACTTCGAAATACTTCCGGAACGCCACAATGAAATTGTCGATGGTGCGGGTGGTGGGGAACACGTCGTAGCCCCAGACCTTCTCCAGGATCTCCTCCCGCGAGACCACTTCGTTGGCACGGTCCATCAGCAGTTTCAAGAGCATGATCTCGCGCTGGGTGAGCTGCTTCCGCAGCCCTCGCTGGCCGACCACTTCGAACGAGTCGAAATCCACACTGTTGGTGCCGAAGGTGCGCTTGGCGGGTCCAACGGTCGGGCTTCCCTCCCCGGCCCTCGCCACGAGCTTCTGCACGCGCAACAGGAGCTCTTCCAGCTCGAAGGGCTTGCCCAGGTGATCGTCGCCGCTCTTCAGTCCGCGGATACGGTCCTGCGGGGTGTTGCGGGCGGTGAGGAAGAGCACCGGTGTGCGATCCCCTTCCAACCGCATGGTCTCGCAGATGGTGAAGCCGTCCACATCGGGCAGCATCACATCGAGCACGATGCCATCGAAGCGGGCGCCACGGATGCGCTCCATGGCCTCGCTTCCCCGCGTGGCCGTAGTGACATCGTAGCCCTCCAGCTCGAAGTTGAGGCGCAGGGCCGAGCGCAGGCTCTCCTCGTCCTCCACCAGCAGCAGGCGCTTCTTCCGGGGCTCGCTCATCGGGGTGCAAAGATCGGTGCGGGCTACTTTCGCCCTGCACGCTCCTTCCCATGTTCACCCCCGAGCACGTTCAACAGGCCAACGCCCTCACCGCGGGCACCCTCATGGAGACCCTTGGCATCCGCTACGCCCTGGCCGACGATGGCGCGCTGGTGGCCACGATGCCCGTGGGCCCTGCGGTACATCAACCGATGGGCCTGTTGCACGGTGGCGCCACCGTGGCGCTCGCCGAATCGCTGGGCAGCTGCGGTTCCTTCCTTGTGATCGACCCCGGCACGCAGGGCGTGGTGGGCATCGAGGTGAACGCCAACCACATCAAGGGCGTGCGCTCCGGCACCATCACCGCCACCGGCACCCTCATGCACCAGGGACGGAGCACGCATGTGTGGGACATCCGCATCACCGATGAGGAGGGCGCCCTCGTGGCCCTGTGCCGCATCACCAACCTCATCATCACCAAGCGATGAGCCTTTCCACCGGCCTGCGCGCCGCGCTCGAACGGTGCCTGTCCGAGGGCCTCACCTTCGCCTGTTTCCGTCGCCCAGGCGCACCCACGGTGCTCTGGGCGCAACGCACGCCCGGGCTCGACCACGTGGACGGTAGTGAGCTGTTCGAGCTGAACGATGTGTTCCTGCTCGCCCCCTTCGTGCTCGACCCCGCCCGCATCGCCTTCGTGCGCAGCGATGTGGAGCTGGTGGACGGCGACCTGGAGCCCGACCCCGAGGCGCTCGAAGGCTGCGAAGGCGCCGCCCTTCCGCCCATGCACGCACAGCAGGACACCTCGCGGGAAGCATTCATCGCCAGCGTGGAGGCCATCCGCTCCGCGATCGCCAGCGGCACCCTTCGGAAGGCCGTGCTTTCACGCGTGGTGAACGTGGCGTTGGATCTGGGGCACGTGTGCGACCTGTTCGACCAGGCGCTCCGCACCTACCCGGACGCGTTCGTGGCGCTGGTGCGCACCCCGGAGCACGGCACGTGGATGGGGGCCACGCCAGAGCGGCTGCTGGTGGCGCAGGACGACCATGTGCGCGTGGACGCGCTCGCC
>JAEUSV010000029.1 GCA_016788485.1 Flavobacteriales bacterium | reverse complement strand
GGGCGGCGACAGCATCTACGGCGAGACCATCGCCACCCGCCGCTGGGAGCTCATCGGCCAGTACCAGCTGCCCTTCGCCGAACAGGTGATGCTGCAGGTCTCCGCCAACGGCCATCACCAGGACAGCTGGTACGGCACCACGCCCTACGATGCGGTGCAACGGGTGTTCTTCGGTCAGCTGTATTGGCGCCATCGGTATGCGGCGCGGCACGATGTGCTCGCCGGACTTGCGTACCGCAGCACCTTCTACGACGACAACACGCCTGCCACGGCGATCGGGGAAGCGCCGGGAACGCGCAACAACGCCGACCGCAGGCCGCTTCCCGGCGTCTTCGTGCAGGATGAGTGGGCGGTGGCGGAGCGCAGCACCCTGCTCGCGGGCTACCGCCTCGACCACGACCGCGACCATGGCCTGGTGCAGTCGCCGCGTCTGGCCTACAAGTACGCCCCGAGCGGCCGCTTCACCCTGCGTGCCAATGCGGGCACCGGTTACCGCGTGGTGAACCTCTTCACCGAGGACCATGCCGCCCTCACCGGCGCACGCACCGTGGTGATCGCCGAGGACCTGCTGCCCGAGCGCTCGTGGAACGCTTCGCTCAACGCCGTGCGCAAGTGGACCGGCGAGAAGCGCTTCATCGGCCTCGACGCTTCGCTCTTCCTCACGCGCTTCAGCAACCGAATCCTGCCGGACTACGACACCGACCAGGACCTGATCGTGTACCGCAACCTCCAAGGCCACGGCATCGCCCAAGGCGCCAGCCTCAACGTGGAGGCCCGCCTGGGGCGCGGCTTCCGGGCGAACGCCGGCGCCACGTGGATGGACGTGTACACCGTGGAGGGCACGGTGCGCGAGGACCAGTACTTCGCGCCCGACTGGCAGGGCACCTTCGCGGTGAGCCAGGACCTGCCGCACCGCCTCACGGTGGACCTCACCGGCCAGTGGTACGGTCCCATGCGCCTGCCGGTGCAGCCCAGCGACTTCCGTCCGGCGTACTCCCCGTGGTACATGCTGCTCAACGTGCAGGTGAAGCACCGCTTCAACGAGCGCTTCGAGGTGTACGGCGGGGTGAAGAACCTGCTCGACTTCGTGCCCGCCGACCCACTGATGCGGCCTTTCGACCCCTTCGACCGCACAGCGGACGACCCGGCCACCAACCCCAACGGGTACACCTTTGACGCCACCTACATGTACGCGCCTTTACAGGGCATCAGGGGCTTCCTCGGCGTGCGCATGACGCTGGAATGACGCGGCTACCTTTGCCGCCCGATGTATAAGCTTCTTCGTCCGCTCCTGTTCAGCCGGTCGCCCGAGCAGGCTCACCACCTCACCTTCGATCTGCTTGAACTGGCCAGCAAGGTGCCTGGTGCCTTGGCGCTGGTGGGCGGCGCGAAGCCTCCGGCCAAGGCCGCCGTGGAGGTCATGGGCCTCCGTTTCCCATCGCCCGTGGGGCTCGCCGCCGGCATGGACAAGGACGCCAAGCATGTGGACGCCCTGAGCGCGCTGGGCTTCGGCTTCATCGAGATCGGCACGCTGACCCCGGTGGCCCAGCCCGGCAACGAGCAGCCACGCCTCTTCCGGTTGCCCACCGACCGCGCCCTGATCAACCGCATGGGCTTCAACAACGGCGGCGTGCAGGCCGCGGTGGAACGCCTGCGGAAGCGCAAGCCTGGCATCATCGTGGGCGGCAACATCGGCAAGAACAAGGTGACGCCCAACGAGCAGGCACTCGACGACTATGTGACGTGCTTCGAGGCGTTGTACCCCGTGGTGGACTACTTCGTGGTGAACGTGAGCAGTCCGAACACGCCCGGCCTGCGCGCCTTGCAGGACAAGGGACCTTTGCTCGAGATCCTCACGCGACTCCATGCGCTCAACGGACAGCGTTCGGGAAGCGGACCGCGGAAGCCGATCCTGCTTAAGATCGCACCGGACCTCACCGACGCCCAGTTGGATGATGTGGTGGCCGTGGTGAAGGAGAGCGGCATCGCCGGCGTGATCGCCACCAACACCACCATTTCCCGCGAAGGCCTGCGCACGCCGAAGGGCGAGGTGGAGGTCATGGGGGCGGGCGGCGTGAGCGGAGCGCCGGTACGCCAGCGCAGCACCGAAGTGGTGCGCTACCTGCGCGACCGCCTGCCACGGCCCATCGTCATCATCGGCGTGGGCGGCATCGATTCGGCGGAGGCCGCGCTGGAGAAGCTCCAAGCCGGTGCCGACCTCGTGCAGGTGTATACCGGGCTCATCTACGAAGGACCCGCGCTGGTGAAGCGCATCAACCAGGCCTACGCCCGATGGAAAGCGTGAAGCTGATCGAATGCCCGCGGGATGCGATGCAAGGCATCGTGCCCTTCATCCCCACCGACGTGAAGGTGGCCTACCTGAACACCTTGCTCCAGGTGGGCTTCGACACGATCGACATCGGCAGCTTCGTGAGCCCCAAGGCCATCCCGCAGCTGGCGGATACGTCCGAAGTACTGGCCCGCATCGACCGCAGCGGCTCGCGCAGCAAGCTGTTGGTGATCGTGGCCAACGAGCGCGGTGCCGAGGAGGCGGTGAAGCAGGAATGTGTGACCTATCTGGGTTATCCGTTCAGCATCAGCGAGACCTTCCAGCAGCGCAACACGAACACGAGCATTGAGGGTTCATGGGGCCGCATCGCACGCATCGCGGAACTCACGCGGAACGCCGACAAGGAGCTGGTGGTGTACATCAGCATGGCCTTCGGCAACCCTTACGGCGATCCGTGGAACGCGGAAGTGGCCCTGCATTGGACCGACCGGCTGGTGAAGGAGCTCGGTGTGCGCATCATCGCGCTCAGTGATACGGTGGGTGTTGCGCGGCCCGTGGACATCACCGCCATGTTCGCCGCCCTGATCCCCGCATTGCCCGAGGTGGAGTTCGGTGCGCACCTGCATTGCAGCCCCGACAACTGGCCGGCGAAGACGCGGGCCGCCTGGGATGCTGGATGCCGGCGCTTCGATGGGGCGATCAAGGGCTACGGCGGCTGCCCCATGGCCGAAGATGAACTGGTGGGCAACCTGCAGATGGAGCTCTTCGTGCGCAGCCTCGAGGAGCGGGGTGTCCGCACGGGCCTCGACCTGGCGCAGCTGGAACGGGCGGTGCAGCAGGCGGTGGGGGTGTTCCCGGCCTGATCAGGCCTTCTGCAGTTCGATCACCGTGATCTCCGGCGGCATGCCTACGCGCCCGGGGAAACCGATGAAGCCGAAGCCCCTGTTCACGTAAAGGTGTTGCGTGCCTTCGGCGTACAGGCCTGCCCAGTGCTTGTACACCCATTGGGCCGGGCTGTAGGTCTGGCCCGCGATGGTGATGCCGAACTGCGCACCATGGGTATGGCCGCTTAGCGTCAGATCGATGCCGGTACCCACCACCTGCTCCTCCCAATGGGTGGGGTCGTGGCTCATGAGGATCCGGTAGGTGGCCGGGTCGTGCCCTTGCATGGTCTTCGGGAGGTCGCCGTACTGCTGGAAACGACGGCCCCAGTTCTGCACACCGAGCAGGGTGATGGCCTCGCCGTCCCGTTCGATCCGGGTGTTCTCATCGAGCATCAGCCGGAAGCCCATGGCGGCGTGGTGCTTCTTCAGGCGCTCGAGGTTGGCGCGCTTGGCCTCCTGCGAATCCCAGCGGGCATAGTCGGAATAATCGTGGTTGCCCAGGATGGAGAACTTTCCGATGCGCGCCTGCAGGTCCTTCAACGTGTCGACCCAGGCCTCGGCCTCATCGGCGTAGTCGTTCACCATGTCGCCGGTGAAGAGGATCAGGTCGGGGCGCTCCTCGTTGATTAGGTCCACGCCCTTTTGCACGATGTCGGTGCCGCTGGGGAAGCTGCCCAGGTGCATGTCGCTGATGTGCACGATCCGCAGGCCGTCGAAAGCGGCCGGCAGGTTCGGTGCCTTCAGCCGCACACGCTCCACACGGAAGTTGCGTCGCCCGTGCGTGATGCCGTACAGCACACCCACGAACGGAATGGCCGCCAGGGCCAGTCCGATCTGGGACAGGAACCGCAGCCGGGTGATCGGCTCGCCTTCGGCAACGGGCGCCCCGGGCGTGAGCTTGTCGAACAACCAACGACCGGCCTCCACCAGGTCCTCCAGCCCATGGAACACCACGATCACCACCTTGGGCAGGAAGAACAGCATGAACAAGGCGGCCAGCGAGAACATGAACGAGTGGTTCCGTGTGCTGCGGAGCTCGTTCACGCTGATGGACACCCATACGAGCAGGGCGATCATGCCGATGGAGATGGCCCAGTACACCAGGCGCACCCACCGCCTTGTACCGGGGCCGGCGCCGGATAGCGCGGTGCTCACCCCCTTGAAGGCATAGATATCGATGAGGACCAGGATGGCCAGGAACAGCAGGAATCCGAACATGCCGCGGGTGATCATGGGGGCGATTGGAAGCCAAAGGTGCGGTGAAGGAACGACCGGGGCCGCAGGATCGTTCCGAACGGCACCGGCTCAGGGATGAGCGGGAGATAGGTGGGCTTCGGGCCGTGATAGCAGCTCGTTCCAGGCGACGACATCCCCGAAACGGACCTCGGTCCTAAAGCCGGCCGCATGAAGCATCGCGCGTTCCTCGGGAGGGGTGTTGCTTCCGATGATGGCCAGGGAGGTGGTCGGGGAGAGTGTATCCGCGATCAAGGGGAATGTGCGTCCCGAGGACAGGTAACCCAGGGTGGTGTCGTTCATGTAGTAGCGGTCCATGAAGGAACCGTAGAACACACGGTCATGGTATCGCTGCTGTTCACAGTGACCGACAAGCTCCTTCTGTGAACGGATGGCCGCTGCATAGTTCAGCTTGGTATCGCCAACGTCCGGACCGGTGCCGATGCGCATGGCGGGCACGAGGATCACGGTGGCCGTGACCACGCGGAACACCCAAGGCGGGCGGTCGGCAAGCGCATGATGGAGCACGGTCATCGATGCGATCGCCATCATGGGGACCATGCATAACAGGTAGCGGTCCGTGTAGAAGTTCAACGCACAGAACGCCCAATACCCGACCAGGAAGAGATAGGCCAGACCGATGACCCGACCCGGCTCCTTGGATGTTCGTAGAGCGGGCAGGAGAAGGACGAACACGACCAGTCCCAGGCAGAGCAATGTGGCGGGCAGGGTGGGAATGAGCGGGAGCGGCCATCGGCCCCAGAGGACCTTGATCGAAGCGGTCAGGAGAAGCACTGTCAACACACCGCGCCACAGTGGAACCGGTCGCCATAGCAGTGGCCCGCCGAAACATGCCGCATAGGTCAGCACCAGCGCCCCCTGGTCCTCGAAGACCCGCAGATAGATGGTCTTGGCCTTGTAGATGATGTCCTTCGCATCCCAGGTGATCATGCCCAGGTGCTCGGGATAGAACACCCAGCCCAGGCTTGAACATTGGACAAGGAAGAAGATCGCCGCCGGGATAACAGGCATCAGTGCGATGCCCAGCCACTTCAGTTCCTCCCGGCGCTCCTCCTTGGAGCTGGAGGTGAGCAGTGTGAGCATCTGCAAGGTGCCCACCGCAACAGGGAGGACCAGCGCTGACTCCTTGGTAAGCAGGGCGGCGGAGGCGAACGCGATGTACAGGAGCGCATTCCTGCTGAGCGCACCGAGCATGGCCGCCAGCATGAAGAGTGTCAAGGCCATCTCGGGCAATAGGATGGCCGATTGGGCCAGGAAGAGCTCGTTCACAACGACCAGCGCCGCCGCCGCCAGTCCGGCAATCGGGGAAGCGAACCGTCTGGCAAGCACATACGTGAGCACAAGCACAATGCAGGAAAGCACCAGTTGAAAGGCGTGCATGCTCGTCCTGCCGATGCCGAACACCATGGCCCAGGTCGAAGCAAGCGCATGGAACATCAGTGGATGGCCACGGGAGAGCTCCGGAGGGATGGCGGTCGGCGACAGGCTCGGTCCGTTCGTGGACATGGCTTTCACCGCGGGGGCGTATACCCAGGCCTCATCCCAGTAGTAAGGCAGGTCAAGCGTTCGTGCCTTGAACGCGATCAGGGCACCGATCAGGAGGATGAGGATCCCGGTGTGTTTATCCGGCCGTCGGATGATCATATGACCGCCCGGCCCGATGGGACAGGGTCGACGAATCTAACCAGTGGATCGGCGACAGGACGAACAGGCAGCGCCCTTCAAGGATGGCCCGTCAATTGGGTAGTTTCGCCCTGCATCATGTTCCTCCCTCCATCCCCGGTTCGGCCCTTGTTGGCCTTTCTAGTCTTCGCGGCGTCCATTCCGATGAACGGACAGGTGACCTGGCGCCGGACGTATGGTGGTTTCGGTAGCGACAAGGCCGCAAGTGTGCGCCAGACGACCGACGGCGGGTTCATCATTGCCGGCTCCACCGGGAGCTTCGGGGCTGGTGGTGGGGATGTCTACCTCGTCCGGGTGGACGGCAACGGTGATCCACTTTGGTCGCAGGTCTACGGAGGTAACGGTGTGGAAGTGGGTGTGGCATGCAGGGAGCTGCCGGATGGTTTCATCGTAGCCGCCACTTCATCGAGCGGAACCTCCAGCGGATATGACCTTTGGATGGTCCGGACCGATCTCCAAGGGGGGATGCTCTGGAACAGGCATTACGGCACCGCCGAATGGGACCTGTGCAACGCGTTCGCCATGGCCAGTGACGGGTTCGTGCTCGGTGGCATGACCTACGGACTTGGTCATCCGCTCGGTGCGGCGTACGTGGTTCGAACGGACCTTGATGGGGATACCCTTTGGACCAGGACCCTTCCCTTCAATGGCGCAAGCGAATGCCTCGGGTTGTCGGTGACCTTGGATGATGGTGTGCTGGTCTGCGGACGCTCACCCGGAGCCTCGGGGCAGGACGATGGGTTCATCACCCGGCTCGATGCCACCGGTGCACACGTTTGGACGACGTACCTGGGCGGTGACAGTTCCGATCGCTTCAATAGTGTGTTGGAGACATCCGGCGGATCGGTCGTTGCGTGCGGCACGAACGGCAGTAACAGCAGCGTGGACCAGATCCATCTGGTCGCTCTGGATGCCGGCGGCCAACTGCAATGGGAGCAGTTCATCGGGAACACCGCCGACGCAGGAGGAGCGGAGATCCGACCAACCCAGGGCGGGGGATTCGTGCTTACCGGCTACAATACGCTGAACCTCGGTGCTCGCGATATGATCCTTACGGTGACCGATGGCGGTGGCTGGTTCCAGTATGGGAACAACTTCGGAAATGGATCCCCGGCCGATGGACTTTCCGTTGATACCACCTCGGACGGAGGCTACGTGGTGGCCGGCTGGGTGGATGGATACGGCCCGGGAATACGGGCCATGTACGTTGTTCGCACGGATGGGAATTGCCAGACGACCGATCTTACCGTTAACCCATACTCGGACCCGCTTCCTGTCAATGGGCCAAGCGTTGAGCCGTCAACGATCACCCTCCATCCATGTCCTGCACACGAGGGCGAAACCGTCAGCATAAGGACCGCTGGGTTCGAAGACCAACGGTTCACCGTGATCGATGCCTCAGGTCGAACGGTGCAGCTTGGCACATTAAGGAACGGTGCGGGCGAGTTCAGCTCTGCGGGCTTCCGACCGGGACTGTACATCGTGAACTTGGAGGGAGCCATCCACCTCGAACGGATGCGCCTGGTGGTCGTCGAGTGATCCTCCTCGATTGACCTTCTTCCGTTCGGCCCCACCACGGGGAGTTCGATGCCAGCTCCTTGGCTTCCGGAAGGGTTCAGGTTCAAGGCCCCGTAGGATACCCTGATGTTCGTCGTTCCCGGGTGCCGGGTACATCCTAAATTGGGGCATCCGCATCGTTCGCTGTACCATGGACGAGGACCTGCTCCTGCTCATCGACCTGCGGTTGCATGCCGCATCGGGCTTCGTGGCCTTGGTGGTGGCGCCCCTGGCCATGGTGGTGCGCAAAGGCGGCGATTGGCACCGGCGCTGGGGGCGGGTGTTCTTCTGGGCCATGCTTTTAGTGGCGGTCACCGCCATCGTCGCCGGCATCATGCGCCCCAATGTGCTCATGGCCTTGGTGGCGATCTTCAGCTTCCATATGGTGGCGTCGGGGTATCGCGCCCTCTACCTCAAGCGGCTGCACCAAGGCCAGCGCCCCGCCCGGATGGACTACCTGCTGCATGGGCTCGCAGGCCTTGTGAACGCCGGCCTCTTCATCTGGGGTGTTTCGCACCTGGCCCTGGGCCAGCGCTCCAGTGTCAGCATCATCTTCACCGTGTTCGGTGCCATCGGCCTGTTCATGGTCTGGGGGCAGGTGAGGCGCTTCTTCCAGTCGAACCACGACAAGCGGGATTGGTTCTACGCCCACATGTCCGGCATGCTGGGAGGCTACATCGCCACCGTGTCGGCCTTCAGCGCCGTGAACCTGTCCATGATCCAGCCCATGTGGCTGCAATGGCTGTGGCCGACCCTGGTGGGCGTACCCCTGCTGGTGCTCTGGATCAGGTCGTACAAGGCCCGCTTCGCGAAAGGGGAGCGGATGCACCAGGTCACCGACATCCGCATCCGCTGAAGCTTCCCGGGCGGGTACCTTTGCGGCATGGCCGGCCATAGCGTGTTCTCCGTGGACGTGGAAGAGTGGTTCCACATCCTCGACGTGCCCTCGACCCCCCCCATGGAGCGGTGGGGCACGATGGAGTCGCGCGTGGAGGCCTCGTTCGGGCGCATGCTCGAGGTGTTCGCGGAGAAGCGCGTGCGCACCACGCTCTTCTTCCTGGGCTGGGTGGCCGAGCGCCATCCGCAGTTGGTGCGTGCCGCCGCGGCACAGGGGCACGAGATCGCCTCGCACGGCTATGCGCACGAGCTCGTCTACAAGCACGACCGCCGGCATTTCACCGAGGACGTGCGTCGGGCCAAGGGCATCATCGAGGATGCGGCCGGCGTGCGTGTGCGCGGCTACCGGGCGCCGGGCTTCAGCGTCACGCAGGAGACACCCTGGTTCTTCGAGGCCCTCGCCGAGACCGGGCATGCCTACGACAGCAGCATCTGGCCGGGCAGCCGCAACCACGGTGGTTGGCCGGGTGCCCTGCCCGTGCCGCACGTGGTGCCAACGGCCAAGGGCGACATCGTCGAGTTCCCCATCAGCCTGGGCAGCGCCTTCGGACGCCCTCTTTACTTTTTCGGCGGCGGATACCTCCGCTTCTTTCCGTACGCCGTGATCCGCGACCGTGCCCGGGCCGTGCTCCAGGAGCAGCGTCCGGTGGTGTTCTACCTGCACCCCCGCGAGGTGGATCCCGGCCATCCGCGGCTGCCCATGAGCGCCAAGCGCCGGTTCATGAGCTACGTGAACCTCGCCACCACCGAGCCCAAGATGCGCCGGCTGTTCGACGACCTGCCCATGACCACCTTCGGCGAGCTGCTCGACGCCGGCGTGGACCACCTCCCGCGCCAGGTCGCATGAGCACGCACCGCCAGGCGCTCTTCCTGTACACGGAGCTCGCGCCCTACTTCCTGGCATGCGTGGAGCGCCTGGTGCGCGACCACGATGTGGAGGTGCACATCGTGCGCTGGCCGGTGAACCGCGAGGCGCCCTTCACCCTCCGCTTCGCCGACCGCGTGAAGGTGTATGAGCGTGACGCGTACGACGAGCAGGCCCTCATGCGGCTGGTGCACCACATCGCACCCGACATCGCCTTCGCCAGCGGCTGGGTCGACAAGGGCTACCTGAAGGTGTGCCGCGCACTGCACAAGACGGGCATCCCCACGGTGATGTGCAGCGACACGGCCTGGCGGGGCGATGCCCGCCAATGGGCCGCAGTGGGTGCCTCGCGCCTCTGGCTCACGCGCACCTTCAGCCATGCCTGGGTCACCGGGGAGGCGCAGGCGCGCTACGCCCGCAACCTCGGCTTCCCGGAGCTCAACATCCGCCGCGGCTTCTACAGCGCCGACACCGACCGCTTCCTGCCCTTGGGCGAACGGCTCCTCGCGCAGCGCGTCGACCGCTGGCCGCACCGTTTCCTCTGCGTGGCGCGCTACATCCCCAGCAAGGGCCACCAGCTGCTGTGCGACGTGTTCGCGAAGCTCTGCGATGAAGGTCTGGCCGGCGACTGGGAGCTGTGGATCGCCGGCACGGGCGAACTGCACGAGGAGGTCAAGCGCTCCACCTCCGGCCGACATGCCCGCATCCGTCACCTGGGCTTCGTGCAGGCGGACGACATGGCGAAGGTGGTGGAGCAGTGCGGCGTGTTCGTCCTGCCCAGCACCTATGAGCCCTGGGGCGTGGTGGTGCACGAGCACGCCTGCGCCGGCCTCCCCTTGCTGCTGAGCAGTGCGGTGGGCGCGGGGGAGCGCTTCCTGGAGGAGACCACCAACGGGCATCGCTTCATCGCGGGTGATTCGGGTACGCTGCGCACCATGATGCGCATGCTGATGATGAGCAGCGATGCCGAGCTGCGCGCCATGGGCGAACGGAGCCGCGCGTTGGGTGCGCAATGGACGCCCTCGGAATGGTCGCGCGTGGTGATGGACCTGATGAAAGCCCGCCGTGAAGCCTAGAGCGCTCGTGTTCATCGACTGGTACCTGCCCGGTTACAAGGCGGGCGGACCCGTGCGCAGTATGGCCAACCTGGTGGACCACCTGCGCGACAAGGTGGACCTGCACATCGTGACCACCGACACCGACTATACGGAGACCACGCCCTACACCGGTATCGTGCCCGACCGCTGGACCGTGATGCCCGGCGGCGAGAAGGTCTGGTACGCCTCGCGCACCGGCGTGAACGCGGCCACTTGGCGCAAGCTGCTCAGCGAAGGTCCCTGGGCCACGGTGTACATCAACGGGATGTATTCGCGCTGGTTCAGCGTGATACCGCTGTGGTTGCTGAAGGGTGCCTCGCAGCGCCGCGTGGTGGCCGTGCGCGGCATGCTCGCGGCCGGCATGATGAAGCACGGCGCGCTGAAGAAGCGGGCCTTCCTCGCCGTGATGCGCACGCTGGGCTGTTACCGCGATGTGGTCTTCCAGGCCACCAATGCCGAGGAAGTGGAGGACGTGAAGCGCTGGGTCGGCAGAGATGTGGAGGTGCACCTGGTGCCCAACCTGGGCCGTCGCCTGCGGTCCCAGGAACCCGCGATGCGCGTGAAACGCTCCGGCGAACTTCGGCTCGTGAGCGTGGCGCGCATCGCCGTTGAGAAGAATACGCTCTTCGCGATCGAGCGCCTGAAGCAGGTGCAGGGCCAGGTGGTCTTCGACCTCTACGGACCGATCTACGACCAGGTGTATTGGGCGAAGTGCCGTGAGGCCATCGCCCAGCTGCCGCCCGGGATCACGGTGACGCACAAGGGTGTGGCCGCTCCGGAGGAGGTGCCCGGCCTCTTCGGGCATTACCACGCCCTCTTCATGCCCAGCCAGGGCGAGAACTTCGGCCACACCATGGTGGAGGCCCTCGCTGCGGGGCTCCCCTTGGTGATCAGCGACCGCACGCCGTGGAAGGCGCTTGAGCGCCAGGAGGCCGGTTGGGACATCCCCCTGGAGGACCCGGCCCGCTTCACGCGGACCATACAACAGCTGGTGCACATGGAGGAGGAGGCGCTGCGCAGGTACGCCGGTGCTGCTTTCGCCCTGGGCAAGCGATATTTGGACGATCCGGCGCCGGTACAACGCACGCTGGAGCTCCTGGTGCCATGACCGAACGCAAGCGCGTCGACCTCAGCCGCTTCAACAACGCCGACTTCCCCAAGGGAGCGGGCGCGGTGAAGATGACGCTGTGGTATTTCACCAACGCGCTCTTCTTCCAGAACCCCTTGTTCCCGTTCCGCTCGCCCAAGCCCGCGCTGCTGCGCCTGTTCGGTGCGCGGGTGGGGAAGGGGGTCGTCATTCATCCCGGGGTGAACATCAAGTACCCCTGGAAGCTCACCATCGGTGACCACGTGTGGATCGGGCAGCGCGCCTGGCTGGACAACATCGATCAGCTCATCATCCGCGACCACGTGGTGATCAGCCAGGGCGCCATGATCATCCAGGGCAGCCACAACTACAAGAGGGTCGACTACCCCACCATGAGCGGTCCGGTGATCCTGGAGGAAGGCAGCTGGGTGGGGGCCGGTGCCATGGTGATGCTCGGCGTCACCCTGAAGAGCCACAGTGTGCTGGCCGCAGGCAGCGTGGCCACGAAGGACCTTGAAGCCTACATGATCCACCAGGGCAACCCTGCACAACCCGTGCGCGAGCGCGTGATCGAATGAGGTTCACGTTGATCACGGTGTGCTACAAGGCCGGCGAGGAGCTCGCTGAGACCGTGGCCAGCGTGCGCGCCCAGACGCATCCGCACATCGAGCACATCATCGTGGATGGCGCCTCGCCGGACGAGGCCACGCGCGCCGTGCTCCAGCGGATCGACGACGGTCGCTCGATCCTCATCAGCGAGCCGGACAAGGGCGTGTACGATGCCATGAACAAGGGCCTGGCCCGTGCCACTGGCGATGTGGTCGGCTTCGTGAACGCGGGCGACCTGCTCGAGGCGCCCGATGTGATCGCGAAGCTCGCGGACGCGTTCGCCCAGGGTGATGCCGATGTGATCTACGGCGATGCCAACATGGTGGACCCGCGCGACATCCGGCGGGTGCGCCGGTTCTGGAAGGGCGGGGCCTACCACCGCGAGAATTTCCGCAAGGGCTGGATGCCGCCCCACCTGGGCACCTACATCCGCCGCGCGGCCTACCAGCGCTTCGGCGGCTTCGACCTGCGCTTCCGCATCGCGGCCGATTACGAGCTGATGTTCCGCTTCCTGTACAAGCACCGGCTGCGGGCGCGCTACGTGCCGCTCACCATCGTGCGCTTCCGCCTGGGCGGGGCCAGCAACAAGAGCCTGAAGCACATCTGGAACGCCAACCGCGAGGTGCTCAAGGCCTGGCGGGTGAACCACGAGCCGGTGAGCCCGCTGATCATGTTCGCCAAGCCGCTGCGCAAGCTCGCGCAGTACTTCCAGGCCTAGTCGAGCACGGTGATCGCGGCAGGTGCCCAGTCGGCGCCCAGCTGCGGACGCAGCCAGTAACGACCGGCGGGCAGGGCGCTCACGTCGATCCACTCGTCTCCGAAGCCACGGAAGCGCCCGGCCATCACCTCGCGTCCCTGAAGGTCCACCAGGCCCCAGTTGCCCACCAGGGGTTCATCGCCACGGCTGATGCGCACCGCACCGCGCGTGGGGTTGGGGAAGAGCTGCAGGGCCTGTTCGCTCTGGGGCTCCGCGATGCTGCTGATCACGAACGGTGCCGACAGGTTCTCGCACGGACCTCCGTAGTCCACTGAGACCGTGTAGAGCCCCACGCCCAGGATGGGGATGCAGGGGGTGGTGCCAGAGGGCAGGGCTACCCCGTCCAGGTACCATTGGTAGGCCTGGCCCGTGGGGCTCGCGCACAGGTCCGTACCGATCTGTGTGATGAGTGGCTGCGTCGGGGAGATGAAGGTGATATCGATGCTCACGCCGAGCTGTTGGATGAAGTTCGGGCACATGACCGGCGCGCCGCTGGCGGAATAGGACCCCGAGGTGGTGACCACGAGCGTATCGTCCGTGGCCCCCTGGATGGGGCTGCCGTTCAATGTCCACTGCACGTTCACTGTGTTCGGAGCGCCCATGATCAGCAGCACCGTGTCGCCCACGCAGTTCGTAGGGTTCCCGAGGCTGTCCGGTGTGGAGGGGGCGCCGGCGTGTATCACGTAGGGCAGCAGGAAGGCCCAGCCATCCACCAGCACCGGAGCGCTCATCTCCGTGCAGCTGTCGAGGGTGGCCTGCACCGTGAACGCCGAGCCTGCATCGGCATAGGTGGCCACCTGTGTCTGTGCCGTGGCACCCAGGATGGGCTGCCCATCCTTGAACCACTGGTAGCCGTCGTAGACCTGCGTGGTGAGCACCACCGCATCACCCGGGCAGAGGATGGGCGCCGGCGGGGTGATGGTGGGGGTGAAGGTGCATTGAGCGGCCAGTGAGCCGCCGAGGGATGCGAAGAGCATCAGGAGAGGGATGCGCATGGTTCCGGTATGTGGCGATCAGACGCTGGTGGGACGGCGTGCGATGCCTCGGGGTTACGCACGTTCCGTCACGGGGCCACCGGTTGGGGTGCGATCGGGCCGGGCACGTACCGGAAGCCGTCCCGCAGGCGCGTGCCGCGGGGGCGCACATGGCGATCGAAACCGCGTGCCAGGCAGGGGGGAGGCGTGGCCCAACAGAACTCCCCTTCCACCTCGTGCACCTCCACGCCATGCAGCATGCCGGTCCGATAGGGCACCGTTGGTGCCGGGGCCGGAACGATCACGCGGTCCACCAGGGCGGTGGGTTCCGCCGGAAAGCCCTTCCACACGTTCTGGACGGTGATCACCGCGAGCAGGGCCAGGGTGCCCGCACGCAGCGGAAGCCCGTTCCGCCAGGTGCCCAGCATGGCATACAGCGCGAACACGATGGTGCCCATGATGGCCGCCCAGCCGAACCGGAAGGCCGGTGCGTGCAGGAACCACCACACGTCGTTCAGCACGAGGAGACCTCCTGTCCACAGCAGGGCCCGGTGATGCCGCCACAGCAGCGGGGCCTTCAGGATGAGCGCCGCCAACAGCACCAGGATGCTGGCCGCCAGCAGGACCGCGGTGGCGCGGTTCATCCGGTTCTCGCGGGCGAACCACACCGGCACCCAGTCGCGCAGGGTGCGTTCCAGGTGAAGCCGTTCACTGTCCTCGGGCTTGGCATTGGTGCGTGCGAACTCGCTCACGTAGTAGTACTGCTGGCGCACCACGCGCTCAGGGAGCTTCCAGTCCACGTCCACCAGGTCCACCTGGTAAAGGGGGTACACGAGGTAGCCCGATACGCGCACGTTCATCGCCGTCCATGGGCCGAGCACCGCGGACCCGATGGCCAGCAGCCATGCCCAGGGCACGCGCGAACGCTTGATCACCATGCCGACCAGGATGCCGGCGGGGATCAGGCTGAACAGCGCGGAGGACAGCTTGATGGCGGGCAGCATCGCGCCATAGAGCGCCAGCGATCGGAACGAGCGGTCATCGCGGAGCGCGGTACCGGCCTCGATCCGTCGCACGAGCATCACCAGCATCAGTTCCGAAAGCAGCATGGCCGGGAGGTCGGACCGTGGGCCCGTGAGCATGTTGCGCAGCAGGAAGAGCAGGAAGAAGCCGCAGAGGAGGTCGGAGAGCAGGGGGCGTGCACTGCGGATGAGGCGCGATACCCCGCCGGCGAACCATGAGCCCACCAGCAGGAGCATGAGGCCGTTGAGGTCGTACAGGCCCGGGCCCCAGGCCCAATGCAGGCTGAAGAGCGCACCTGCGCTGTGCACCGCCGAGTTGAAGCCGAAGCGGTCCTCCAACTGGGCGATGCCGTGCACGGCGCCGTGCTCCTCCAGCCAGCGCAGGTAGGGCAGGATGTACCACCCTTCGTCCACGAGCTCTGACGGGGCGGCGGACCCCATCAACGCCACCACCGCCAACGCTGCGCGCAGTGCGAGCGCTCCCCGTGGTTCCTCCAGTACGGTACGCCAGCGCGCACCCACCAGCTGAGCCAAGGTGTCACGGTACGCCCAGGTCGCCGCGAGGCTCAAGCAGAGCCAGGCCACCAAGGCCCAGGCGCCCAGGCCACCGAACATGGCCCAGCACATGCTCCACGTGCACGCGGCCGCCAGCCCTGCCAGGAAGGGATGGACCAGGGCGTTGTCGTTCACCTCGTCCTCGCTCCTGAAGGATGGGCGCCTGAGGAATGCATGCCCGATGGGCACGGTGCCGACGAGCAGCAACAGCCAACCGAGGAGCACGAGCAGCATGGTGGCAAGGTACCGAGGCAGGCGGATGGTGGACTAGTTTCGGGCCCATGCGCAACATCGTCCTTTCCCTTGCCCTGTTGCCCATGGCCCCGCTCGCTGCCCAGTCCCCTGCAGAGGCCGAGGTGCTCCAGGTCGTGGACCGCTTCTTCGCCACATTGGCCGACCGCGACAGCAGCAGCATGGCCGGCCTGCTGGTGCCCGATGGGGTCATGTACGCCGTGCTCGCCGATGAACCGGGCCGGCCGCCGCTGCGGGTCACCCATGCGGAGTACCTCGCCTCGCTCCGGCAGCTGAAGGGCCGCCCGGTGGAACGCTATTGGTCCCCGGCGGTGCAGGTCGATGGCTCCGTGGCCACCGTTTGGGCGCCGTACGACCTGCATATCGACGGTGACTTCAGCCACTGCGGCCATGATGTGTTCACCCTGGTGAAGGCAGGCGATGGCTGGAGGATCGCGGGCGGTGTGTTCAGCATCCGCCGGAAGGGATGCCCGCAGAGCCCGCTTGGCCCTGTCACGCGCTAGGAACTAGCGGCCGGCATGGCTCAATGCCAGCCTGAGCGCCCGGTCGAACAACGCTTCGCTCATCTGCCGGAGATGGGCGATCGTGGCGCCTTGAGCGCCCCACTTGCTCGGGTGCGGGGCAAAGGCCCCGGTGTGGTGCGCCACCAGCTCCGCCTGCTGTTCCCGGTCGAGCATCAGCACGGCATGGCCTTCATCGGTCCACAGGGTCATGAGCGTGCGGCCCGGACGACCTCCCGCTTTCCTGGGCTTCATGCGGTAGGCGGGCCGGCCGAAGTGCTCGTACTCCTCGATCTGTTCGATCGCCAGGGCCAGGTTCCGTGCGCGCTCAATGTCCATGTGCCCGATGTGACTGACGGGTCGGCCGTTCATGGCGCAATTGGGCGATGAGCCTGCGCTGCATGGCCTGTGCCGCGGTGCTTTCCTCGCGGGCCAGCTTCACGCAACGGGCGCGCTGTCGGGGGGCGAGGCTGGCCGCGGCTGCCTGAAGGCGCTCCGCGAACATCCGCGCATCGTGCCAATCGCCAAGCCGGTGCTGCATCCGCTCCAGCGATGCGGCCAGCGTGCGTTGCTCCCTTGCAGCCTGCATGTCCAGTACCACCAATAGATAGCGGTGCCGCTTCACGGCCACGCGGACCCGATGCAGACCGGCCGGGTCCTGGTCATCGAGCCGTGCGATCCGGCGCTGCATTCGTGCACGGCTTGCCTCGCAGGTCGCCTTCATGGCCGCACGCACCGCCTTCGTCCGAAGTGCTTCGCAGCGGAACTTCCCGGGCTTCACGACGATCCGTTCCAGCTTGCGGCCGACCCGGCGCCGCTGCCTGGCCTCTTCTTTCGCGGCCATGTCCAGCAACGCTCGCCTGAGCTCCCCCTTGCCGGGCATGGCGGCGAGCCGCAGCACGTGGGTCTGCAGATCGCGTAGGTCGTTGGTAAGGTCGATGATCCGCCTCACCGCCTTCCTCAAGCGCCGGGCCTTTTCATCACCTGGGGATAGCCGCTTCTGGATGTCCAGCAGGGGCTGCAGATGGCGGGCCGCAAGGCGCAACGCGTGCACGGCCGGTTCTCCGTTGTTCCCGCGGCAGTGGTCGAGCGCATCACGCAGTGCCCGGACGCGTTCGCGGTGCGACCCGCACAACGCCATCATCAGGTCGGTGTCCGATGAGGACATGTTCCAAGGTACGATGCCGCCGCGCGAACGCCCTACTTGGAGTCACAATAGGGCGGCTACCTTGGCGTTCAGCTTTTCCAATAGCTGCTTCATGAACCAACGGAACCTGCTGCTCGTGGTGCTCGCTGTGTTGCTGGGGTCATCCGCGTTCACGCCCCGAAGGAGCGGTAAGCCTGCGGTGCCGAAGGCCGTGCGCAAGCAATACCTCGAAGTGCCTGCCGGCGAGGCCTTCATCGGAGGCGATCGCATTCCGGTGGGGGCCTTCTTCCTTTCCTGTTCGGAGGTCACCAACATTGCCTACCGCGAGTACCTCGCCGACCTCAAGCGCATCGGGGACACGGCCACGCTGGCGATCGCGATACCTGACACCGCGCAGTGGAACACCGAGTACGCCTTCCAGGAGCCGCTCCGCTTGCACTACTTCTCGCACCCGGCTTATGCCAATTACCCCGTGGTGAACGTGAGCCAGCAGGCCGCCGAGGCGTATTGCATCTGGCTGGCCGGCAAGTTGAACGCCATTGCGTCCGAAGGCACGTCGTACGCGGTGCGGCTGCCCTCGCGCGCGGAGTGGGTGCTTGCGGCGCAAGGGGGGCTGGGCCGCACGCCCTACAGCTGGGGTGGCCCGTACACCCGCAACAGCAAAGGGTGTTTCCTGGCGAACTACCGTGCGGAAGGCATGAACGGGCATATCCAAGTGCATGACAATGCCTTCTTCACCGCTCCAGTGGAATCGTACTTCCCGAACGGCCTGGGCCTGTACTGCATGAACGGCAACGTGGCCGAGTGGCTGCAGGAGACGGGCCTCGCGGCCGGTGGCAGCTGGCGCGATGGGTGCGCCGACATCCGCAACGAGAGCGTGGCCGGTGTGAGCGGTCCGGCCCCCACGGTCGGCTTCAGGCCGCTGGTGGAGGTGAGGATGGCCCAGTAGGGCCTCAGCTCGTGAACCCGCTCACATCGGGTGTCGCAAAGAACAGGAGGAACAGGCCTAGCACCAGGGCGATCAACGCGAGGCCATGCGCCTTGCGAAGCCATCCCCAGAAGCCCGTCCAAGGGTGCTTCCGTGTGAACCACCAGAACACAGGATAGCCCAGCTGCAGGAGGAACAGGTCCAGTTCGGGCTGGCCCTCCAGGTCGGACCACCACTTCAAGAAGCCCGGCTCCATGGGCGGGTAACCGCTGCGCACATGCTGCAGCTCCCACCAGAGCCATAGGCCCAGGAGCAGGCAGCCCGTGAAGGCGAGGAGGAGCGAGCGAAGGAACGGTCCCATGGCACGAAAGAACGCAGCGCCGACAGCCGTGTTGCGTGGAACGACGGTTCTGTACCGGTGTGCCCGATCGGGACCGCGGTTTTCTTTTTCAGGTACCCAACCTTGCCCGCCTGTGCTGCGTGTACGCGCGCGGAGCCCCGATCGAACCACTTCCGGTATCGCGGGTACCGCCCGTTCACCGACCTTCAACCCATGATCCACCGTACGCTCCTCATCCTCCCCGCTGTACTGCTGTTGAACACGCTCCACGCCCAGTGGGTCGGCGCGGGCCTGTTCGCCTCCACCAACCACTTCCAAGCCTGCGCCTTTCACACGTTGGACAGCGGCCTGTTCGTCTATGGCGCCAACAACCCTGGCCAAGGCTCGGTGGCCACCGAAGGCGGTCTGCTCCTCACCGACGATGGCGCCCAGTCCGGCGGCTACTACGTGTGGTACGAGCCGTCCACCAACCTGGAGGACATCGATGTGAAGGTCACGCCGAACGGGCCGCTGTACATGGCCGCCGGGCACGAACTGTACAACCGCAGCATCGTGGTGCGGCCCTACCTGTTCCCGGCCTATCCCATCGGGTTCGACAGCGTGCGAACGGGCGTCGGGCGCTACTACAGGGCCATCCGCATGCGCGATGACCTGGTGGCCTTCACCGGTGGCGGTGATGCGCTGGGCAACGGCATCATCGACATGAGCGTGGACACCGGTGCCACCTGGACGAACATCACCGTGCTCCCAGGGCAGCCCGTCTCGCGCCTGCACTTCGTGAACGACCAACTGGGCTTCGCGGCCACCGGCGGTTATCGGCGCTTGGTGAACAACGGGATCTCCCTGCCTGACAGCGGAGCCATCTACCGCACGACCGACGGAGGCATCAGCTGGCTGCAGGTGCACGCCGATCCCGACAATGGGTTCAGCGCCGTGGCTTTCAACTCCATCACCAACGGTGTGGCCACCCGCAACGACGGTGTGATCATGCACACCACGGACGGTGGCTCCACGTGGGCGCCGGCCGTCAATAACCACACGGGCACCTACATCCTCACGGGCGCCACCTTCCGTCCCGATGGATCGGGCTTCGTCACCGGGTACCGCACCGATGGTACCGCGGGCTACATCCTGTTCAGCGATGACGGCGGTGCCACCTGGGATCTCAACTTCAGCACGGCGAGCCTGAACTCGGCCCGCCGCCTGTACGATGTCTACTTCTACGACAACGCGCACGGCTATGCCATGGGCCACATCCGGCCGCTGCGCAGCAACGGGCTCATCACTGAGCTCGAGGAGCTGGAAGGCTCCACGACCGTGCTGTTCCCCAATCCCACCGAAAGCGACGCCACGCTGCAGCTGCTGCCGGGCGACGAGCGGGTGGAGCTCTTCGATGCGCTCGGGCGGCAGGTGTGGAGCGGGACCTCGCTGCAGGCCGGTCCCTTCATTATCCCCGCAGGCGACCTGGCGCCCGGCCGCTACCTCGTGCGGGTGGTCGGTAACGGTGCCGTGCGCGCCCATGCGCTGATCCGCCGCTGATCCCGTTGTGCATTCCGGTACGCTCCTGCATCACCCTCGAAAAGGTCCCAGCCCATGCGCCATCGCTTCGCCCTCCTGCTGCTGCTCTTCCCCTTCGTGGCCGCGATGGCGGCGGAGAAGCCCGTCACCACCCGCATCACCGCGGTGAAGGTCTTCCTCAGTGGTGCCGAGGTCACCCGCACCGGCAAGGTGGACCTGGTGAAGGGTACCACCACCTTGCTGTTCGCGGGGCTGAGCGAGGAGGTGGACCCCGCCAACATCCAGGTGAGCGGGTCGGGGGCCTTCACGATCCTGGGCGTGCAGCACCGCCTCAACTACCTCGAGGAGAAGCAGGACCGCGCCGAGGTCACCGACCTCAAGGCCCGCATCAAGGTGAAGGAGGAGGACCTCGCGCGCGAGAACGGCTTGCTCGCCGTGCTGGAGAAGGAGGACGCGCGACTGGCGAAGAACGACGTGGTCGGCGGCCAGCAGGGCCTGAGCCTCGAAGCGTTGAGCAAGGTGAACGAATACCTGCAGGCCCGGCAGGAGGCCATCGCCCTCAAGCGCCTCGAGCGGCAGCGCACCATCGCCGGCATCAACGAGGAGCTCGGCAAGCTGCGGCTTCAGCTCAATCAGCTCCAGGGGAAGAAGGCCCGGGCCACGAGCGAAGTGCTGGTGGAAGTGAGCGCCAACGCCGTTGTGGATGCCGGCATCACCCTGAAGTACATGGTGCGCAGCGCGGGCTGGAGCCCCAGCTACGACATCCGCGTGCTCGACATCACCCGCCCCATGCAACTCACCTACAAGGCGCAGGTGTACCAGAACACCGGCGAGGAGTGGAAGGAGGTGGAGCTCGCCCTGAGCAGCGGCCAGCCCGACAAGGACGCGATCATGCCCGAGCTGCAGCCCTGGCGGCTCGACTTCGGGTACGTGGCCCGGCCCGCGCAGCAGCAGGCCTACAACGCCGGCGTGCGCGATGTGCGGGGCATCGTGCGCGACGCGCGCACCGGTGAGCCGCTGCCCTTCGTCACCGTGGCGCTGTTGGACCAGAACGGCCGCACCCTCAACGGCACAACGACCAACATCGACGGCTACTACGCCATCGCCATCCCCACCAACGGCCGCACGCTGCAGTTCGCCTACGTGGGCTACCAGCTCCAGAACCTGGGCATCTACAACGGCACCATGAACGTGAACATGGCGCCCGACCAGGTGACCCTGCAGGAGGTGACGGTCGCGCAAGCGGGTGCGGTGCAGTTGAACGCCACATCGAACTATATGTGGCAGCCCGGTGTGCAGATGAAGGCCGCAGAGGTCCAGAGCGTGCCTTCGCGCCGCATCCGACGCCAGAAGGTCGAGTTCGGCGAGGACGAGCGGTTCGATTTGGTCCAGAACAGCACCGCCACCACGGCCCTCGCGCAAACGGTGGTGGAGCGCACCACGAGCTTCGAGTTCGCCATCAGCGTGCCGTACACCATCCCCAGCGACGGGCAGAACCACCAGGTGGGCGTGCAGGAACAGGAGCTCAAGAGCACCTACCGCTACTACTGCACGCCGAAGCTCGACCCCGACGCCTTCCTCTTCGCGGCGGTCACCGGATGGGAGGGCATGAACCTGCTCGCGGGTCCGGCCTACATCTACTTCGAGGGCACCTACGTGGGCGAGAGCCTGCTGGACCTGGGCGGGGTGGGCGACACGCTCGACATCAGCCTGGGCCGCGACCGCGGGGTGACGGTGACGCGCACCAAGCGCAAGGAGCTGAGCGCGCGCCAGGTGGTGGGCGGCAAGCGCGTGGAGAGCGTGGCGTGGGAGATCGCGGTGCGCAACAACAAGGCGCAGCCGGTGGAACTCACCCTCATGGACCAGTACCCGGTGCCCGTACGCAGCGAGATCGAGGTGAAGCTCGAGGAGAGCAGCGGTGCTCAGGTCAATGCTGAGAAAGGCTTCCTCAGCTGGAAGGTGCGCGTGGAGCCGCGTACGAACCAGGCGTTCGGCTTCGGCTACAGCGTGAAGGTGCCGAAGGACAAGGTGGTGGTGCTGGAGTAGGGCCTCAGCCGCGCACGGCGATGCCGCTGATCTCCACGTTGGCGCCGCGCGGCAGCTCCTTCACGGCGATGGTCTCACGTGCGGGGGGCTGACCGGTGAAGCGCTTCTGGTAGGCCTCGTTCACCGCGGTGTAGAACTGCAGGTTGGTGAGGTAGATGGTGCACTTCACCAGGTGGTCGTAGGTGAGCCCTGCGGCCTCGAGCACGGCGCCCAGGTTCTTCATCACCTGTTCGGCCTCGTTGGCGATGGTGTCGGTAACGAGCGTGCGCGTCCCGGGCACGGTGGCGATCTGCCCGCTGATGAACACGAAGCCGTTGGCCTCCACGGCGGCCGTGAAGGGGGAGGTGCCTTCCAATTTCTCGTCGAGGTGTATCGCGCGCTTCATCGGTCGTAGGTGGGGGCTGGTGCCCCTGCGGTGCGAAGATGCGTCAAAGCGCGATCCGGCCGACATTCGCCGCCTTCAGCCGCCCACCGCCGCCCTTACCATGGGCACCACCCGCGTGGCGTACAGTTCGATGCAGCGCAGCAGCTTCGCGTGGGGCATGCTGCCTACGCTGAACTGCAGGCAGAAACGCGTGAAGCCGAAGAGCTGGTGCTCGCGCACGATCTTGCGGGCCACGGTCTCCGGGTCCCCCAGCAGCATGGCCCCGTTCGGCGACACCTCGAAGTCGAACTGCGGGCGGCCCACCGGCCCCCAGCCGCGCTCCTTGCCGATGCGGCCCATCTGCATGGCGTACCGCGGCCAGGTGAGCTCGGCCGCCTCCTCGAAGGTGTCGGCGATGAAGCCGTGCGAGCCTATGCCGAGCTGGAAGCGTTCCATGGGGTGGCCCGCCTGCTGCCAGGCCCGTCGGTACAGGTCGGTGAACGGCTGGAACCGCGCCGGTTCGCCCCCGATGATGGCCAGCGTCATGGGCAGGCCCAGGGTGGCGGCGCGCACCACGCTCTCGGGCGTTCCGCCCACGGCCACCCATACTGGCAGCGGGTCCTGCACGGGGCGCGGGTACACGCCGCGGCCGTCGACGCCGGGCGTGTGCCGCCCCTTCCAGGTGAGCCGCTCGCCCTTGCGGATCTCGAGCAACATGGCCAGCTTCTCGCTGAAGAGCGTGTCGTAGTCCTTCAGGTCGTAGCCGAACAGCGGGAACGACTCGGTGAAGGAGCCCCGGCCGGCCATCACTTCGGCCCGCCCACCGCTGAGCAGGTCGAGCGTGGCGTACTGCTGGAACACGCGCACGGGATCCTCGCTGCTGAGCACGGTGACGGCGCTGCTCAAGCGGATGCGCTTGGTCCGGGCGGCGATGGCGGCCAGCAGCACGGCGGGTGCGCTGGCGATGAAGTCCTCGCGGTGATGCTCGCCGATGGCGAACACGTCCAGCCCGAGGCGGTCGGCCAGCTCGGCCTCCTCAAGCAGTTGCCGGTGCCGCTCTTCCGCGGTGATGCGCTCGCCGGTGACCGGGTCGGGCGTGTGGTCGACGAAGGTGTAGATGCCGAACTCCATGGGGCGCAAAGATGCGCCGGGCAGGGTCAGCGGGCCACCACCAGCCGTTGCGCCCGACCGCGGTCGTCGCGCACCAGGTAGAGGCCGTTCGCCAACCCGCCCAGGTCGACCGTGCGTGGACCGGTCGCGGGTGGCACGCTGCGCACCAAGGTTCCGTCCGCAGCATGTACGGTGAAGGCGATATCGCGCTCCGCGTCGGCGATGGTGAACATGTCCTGTGCCGGGTTCGGGTACAGCGTCCAGGATCCGGCCGTGGAAGGCCGCTCTGCCACCGATTGGGGCACGGCCGGACCGAGCTTGCTCACGTACATGTCCTGCGAGAGGCATTGCAGCGTATCGGGACCGAAGCGCACCTGGCCACCGACATCGCCGCAGAGGTAGAAGTTGCCGAAGAGGTCGCTCTGCACATCGGCGATGAGGCTGTAGCCGGCGAGCACCCCGGGTTGCACGGCCTCGAGCAGGGTGCCCATGGTGTCCACCCGCACCAAGGCGCTGATGGTGCCCACGCTCTGCGCCAGCGTGGTACCGGCGAAGTCGGCTTGGAAGAAGTAGTACGCGCCGCCCACCAGCTCGTTGGCCTGCGTGGTGGTGGCGATGCCGCTGAAGAAGTCGTCGCTCACGCCCACCAGGCGGTGCGTCCACACCGGCGTTCCGCCCGCCGTGGCCCGCATCAGGAAGCCATCGATGCCCGAGGCCGCCGGTGAGCCGAAGAAGCTGCCGCGGTGCCACCCGCTGAGGTACACATCGCCATTGCCCGCCACGATGAGGTCCTCCACGTTGCTCTGTTCATTGCAATTGAGCAGGAAGCCGTTCAAGGGCTGCCCGGTGGCGTCGTACTCCAGTGCCGCTCCGGTCAACGTGGTGCTTGCGCTGATGCCGAGGTTCACGGGGCCATCGATGTAGGGCGTGAACGGGTTGGAGTACACATTGCCGCCGGCCCAGATGTTGTTCTGCCCATCGAACGCGATGCTCAGCAGCGTGCCCAGACCGTTCAGCCCGCCCACGGTGTGCACCCACTCGGTGTTGCCCAGCGTGTCCATGCGGTGCACGTAGGTGTAGTCGTAGCCGTTCAGGCCGGAGGTGCGGAAGCCCTGCCCATCGAAGCTCATGGTGCTGATCGCCGGATCACTCGTGGAGGCGAGCGTGTTGTTGTACGCGCCCACGATCACCAGGTCGCCCAAGCGGTCCACCTTGATGGCATAGCCGATGGCGTATGGGTAGATCCCGGTCAGGAAGCCAACGTCCATGGTGCGCACCCAGACCAGGTCGCCCGCGGGCGAGTAGCGCGCCACGAACGTGAAGGGCAGCCCGGCACCGTCCGGGTCCACGTTGGAGACCAGGGTGTCCCCGAAGACCGCCAGCCCGCTGTACGCCCCGGTGACGTACACGTTGCCGTCCTTGTCCGTGTCCACTCCGAAGGCGGCGTCATTGGTGGGGCCTCCGGCGGTGCGGGCCCACAGCAGGTCGCCGTTCGGCGCGTAC
>JAEUSV010000020.1 GCA_016788485.1 Flavobacteriales bacterium | reverse complement strand
TGATCTTCATTCCTTCAGGTTCAGTTCCTAGCGGGTGCCGGTGTGGCCGAAGCCGCCGGTTCCGCGTTCCGAGGCGCGAAGGTCCGCACTTTCCTCGAAAGCGACCCTGACGTAGGTCGCCACCACCAGTTGGGCCACCCGTTCGCCATCGTTCACCGTGAACGGCTCGTGCCCGTGGTTGATGAGCAGCACGCCCACTTCGCCGCGGTAATCGGCGTCGATGGTGCCGGGGCTGTTGAGCACGGTGATGCCGTGCTTGAAGGCCAGGCCGCTGCGCGGGCGCACCTGGGCCTCGGTGCCTTCGGGCAGCTCCAGGTACAGGCCGGTGGGGATCAGGGCACGCTGTCCGGGGGCGAGCACGACGGGGGCATCGAGGTTCGCGCGCAGGTCGAGGCCCGCGCTGTGCGGCGTGGCGTACTGCGGGAGAGGGTGCTTCCCCTTGTTGGTGATGCGGACGGGGAGTTGGGCGACGGTGGTGGTCATCCGGGCAAAGGTCGCAACACCTCGCGCTCCATCCGCCCCACCACGGCCACGTAGCTCAGCAGCAGCGCGGAGCGCACCCCGTATTTCGCCACGCCCTCCAGCGGCAGTTGCTCCGCCACCCACCACAGGAACACGGCGGCGGCCATGTAGCCCAGCACGCGGCCCACGTTGTACGGGATGGGATAGTGGCGCTGGCCCCACCCGTAGCTGATGGCGGCCATGCTCGCGTAGCAGGCCAGGGTGGTCCACGCGGCGCCCATGTACCCGAGCACGGGGATGAGGGCGAAGAGCATGGCGATCGTGATGGCCGCGCCGATGAGGCTGATCGTGCTGCCCACGCGCGGCCGGTCGGTGAGCTTGTACCACACGCTCTGGTTGTAGTAGATGCCGAGGAACACGTTGGCCAGCATCAGGATCGGCACTACGCGCAGGCCTTCGTGGTAGGCGGGGTTGGGGATGAACCACTTGAACAGGTCCAGGAAGAGCATCACCACCAGGAAGGCGGCCATGCACACGGCCACGAAGAGGTTCATGATGCGGGCGAAGGTGGCCGCGCTGTTCTTCTCCTTGGCGTGGCTGAAGAAGAAGGGCTCGGCGCCCATGCGGAAGGCCTGGATGAAGAGCGTGATGAGCACCGCCAGCTTGTAACACGCGCCGTAGATGCCGATCTGCGCATCGGCCGCATCGGCGGGCAGCAGGTACTTCAGGATCACGCGGTCGGCGGTCTCGTTCACCATGCCGGCCAGGCCGGCGATCATCAGGGGCGCCCCGAAGGCGAGCATGGCGCGCAGCAGGTCGCGGTTGAAGCCGCCGAACGCGGGCCATGTGGGCAGCAGCACCAGCAGCTTCACGGCCGTGCTCGCCAGGTTGATGGCGAACACGTAGCCCACGCCGAGCGAGGGGTCGTACACCGCCTCGATCAGCGCGGTGCTCTCACCCATGTTGTAGCGCTTCATGCAGTACAACAGGAAGAAGATGCTGAGCCCGATGTTGACGGCCACGCTCAGCAGGTTGATGAAGGCGTAGCGCCACGGACGGCCTTCCTGCCGCAGGCGCGCCATGGGGATGGCGGTGACGGCGTCGATGCCGATGATCACCACCAGCATGAGCACCGAGCTCGCATACGCACCGTAGTGAAGCCCTTGTGCGAGCTGCCCGGCGAAGAGGCCTCCGAAGACCATGAAGGCGAGCGCGGGGAAGAAGAGGCCCCAGGTGGCGGTGGCGTACAGCACGCGCCCGCCGTCGGGGTTCTGCTTCACGTGGTCCTTGCTGGCGAAGCGGAAGAAGGTGGTCTCCATGCCGAAGGTGAGCACCACGTTGAGCAGCGCCGTCCATGAATACAGCGCGGTGACCACCCCGTACTCCGCCGGCTCGAACACGTACTGGCTGGTGTACAACGGCACCAGCAGGAAGTTGAGGAACCGCGCAACGATGCTGCTCAGCCCGTAGATGGCCGTCTGCCCAGCGAGTTTGCGGAGGACGCTCAAGGCAGTTGAAGTTCAACCACGGATGGACACCGATGGACACAGATGGGGCGGTTGGAGGGCATCACCGACCAGATGTGATCGGATCCGTGTTCATCCGCGTCCATCCGTGGTTCAAGCCCCCGTGAAATTCGCCTTCCGCTTTTCCATGAACGCGCTGGTGCCCTCCTTGAAGTCGGCGGTGCCGAAGCAGCCACCGAACTCCTCGATCTCGCGTTGCAGGCCGTTGGCGCCGGGCTCGTAGCCGGCGTTCACCGCGCGGATGGCGGCGCCCAGGGCGGTGGGGCTGTTCTTCACGATGGCGGCGGCCAGCTCGTTGCATTTGGCGAGCAGCTGGTCCTGCGGTACAACGTGGTTCACGAGCCCCCATTGCAGGGCCTCGTCGGCCTTGATCATGCCGGCGGTGAAGATCATCTCCATGGCCTTGCCCTTGCCCACCAGGCGGGCGAGGCGTTGCGTGCCACCGTAGCCGGGGATCACACCCAGGCCCACCTCGGGCAGCCCGAGTTTCGCGTTGTCACTGGCCACGCGCACATGGCAGCTCATGGCCAGTTCCAGCCCGCCACCGAGGGCGAAGCCGTTCACCGCGGCGATCACGGGCTTGTTCAGGCGCTCCACGTGGTCGAAGAGCTTGCGGTGCCCATCCGCGCTCAGGGCCTGTCCCTCGGCCACGCTGAAATGCGCGAACTCCTTGATGTCCGCACCGGCCACGAAGGCCTTGGGCCCGCTGCCGGTGATGATGAGCACGCGCACGCCGCGGTCGGTGTCCGCCTCGTTGAGCGCGCGGTCCAGCTCGTCGATGGTGGCGCGGTTCAGCGCGTTGAGCTGGTCGGGGCGGTTGATGGTGATGGTGCGGACGCCGTCCGCATCGGTGATCAGGAGGTTGGCGTAGCTCATATGCGGTTCGATGTCTCCCTGAGCCCGTCGAAGGGGTCAGTGGTATCCGTTTTCGGTTCAAAAGTACCGGAGCGGAGGATCGCTCGTTCGGTCGGTGGACGCTGCGCAGCGGGCTCAGTGCGCAGGGGCGAGCGGCAGCGCCACGACGAAGGTGGTGCCCTCGTCCAGGTGCGAGGTGAACCACACCCGTCCACCGGCCTGCTCCACCATGCGCTTCACCATGGCCAGGCCGAGGCCCATGCCGCTGCTCTTGGTGGTGAAGCTGGGCGTGAAGATGCGGTCGCGCGCGTCGGCGGGGATCCCGGACCCGTTGTCCTGCACCTCCGCGATGGCCTGGCCGCTTTCGGTGCGCAGGCGCACATCGATGTGGCCGGTGCGGTCCTCGGGGATGGCCTGCACGGCGTTCTTGAGCAGGTTGTTGAACACGCGCAACAGGTGCTCGCGGTCGGCGTGCACGGGCAGTGCGGGCCCGTCGTGCAGCGAGATGGTGATGCCGGGCGAGGCATGGAACACGTTGACCGCGGCACGGGCCACATCGCGCAGGTCAAGGGGCTCTGGCCTGGCGCCGGGCATCTGCGCGAACTGGCTGAAGGCGCTGGCCACGCCGCTGAGGGCCTCGATCTGCTGCACCAGCCCCGCGCTGAGCTTGTCGAGCTTCTCCTTGGCATCGGGCGCCGTGGGGTCCCACGAGCGTTGGAAGAGCTGGATGCTCAGCTTCATGGGCGTGAGCGGGTTCTTGATCTCGTGCGCCACTTGGCGCGCCATCTCCTTCCATGCGCTCTCGCGTTCGCTCTGTGCGAGCCGTTCGGCGCTGGCGCGGAGCTCATCCACCTTGCGGTTGTAGACCTCCACCAGCGCGCCCACCTCGTCGCGGCCCGGGTAGCGGATGGGCTCGTTGCGCGCCCCCAGCGCGATGCGTTCCAGGCCGCGCTGCAGCAGGATCAGGGGGCGGGTGGTCCAGTTGGTGATGAGGGCGGCGGCGAGCAGGCTGAGCACGAAGAGGAGCACGAAGAGATTGACGATGGCCACCACACCGGCAGCGCGTTCCAGCTCCAGTTCGCCCTGCCGCGCGAAGTAGGGCAGGGCCATGTAGGCGAGCACCTCGCCGCGGTCGTTGCGGAACGGGGCGTAGGCGGTGCGGAAGCGCGCGGTGCCGATGCGCTCCTCGTGGATGAAGCTGCTGGCGCCCTCGATGGCCAGGCGCCTGAAGGCGTCGGGGTCCATGCGGGGCGCGATCAGGCCCGTGTTGAACACCTGCGGCCGCGAGGTGGCCAGCAGCGCGCCGCCCGGACTGTAGAGCGTGATGTCGGTGAACACCACGTTGCTGAGCTTGCTGAGCAGGTGGTCGAGGTAGGGGCCCATGCGGGGGGAGAGCTGCTCCTCGCCGCGCAGCTTGTCGTGCAGCTCCACACCGGCGCTTCGGGTGCGCTCCTCCAGCAGCTCGTTGGTGTGCTGCTCGTAGTGGTTGTTCAGCAGGCGCTGCGTACCGATGGCGAAGAGCACCAGGCCGAGGGCGGCGAAGAAGAGCACGCCCGCGCGCAGCTTGCCGCTGAGGCCGAGCGCGGGCAGTCCGCGGTTGATCACCAGCGTGCGGATCAGCAGCACCACGGCGGTGAGCAGCACGAAGAAGGTGAAGAGGTAGCTGAAGGTGGTGGCCTGGTCGAGCCAGGTGGGCTGTTTGAGGCCGAGCACCACCACCACGCCGTTGGGGCTGCCCATGGCGATGTGGTCGTAGCCGCCCTCCTCGTAGCGCAGGCCTTCGGCGGGCACGGTGCGTTCCCAACGAACGGGGTACACGTAGGGTCCATCGCGCTCGGCCAGCGCGCCATGTTCGTAGCGGGCCCTGGCGTAGCGGGAGAGGCGCCGTTCCTGGGAGCCGCCGGCCAGCAGCAGCTCGGGGAAGCCGAGGCCCTCGGTGCGCAGGCGGGGCTGCAGCTCCACGAAGAGCGAACCGCGCACGGTGTCGCTGGCGGGTGTGATCAGGGCGAGGTAGAGCGCGGTCTCACCGGGTCGGCGCACGCTGCGGAGGCGGGGCTGTCCGGTCGCGGGCACGCCCTGCTCGAACCGTTCGGTGATCTGCGCGAGCGAGGGCGAGGCATCGGGCGAAGTGGTACAGCGCAGCCGGCCGGCTGCGTTGTACAGGTACAGCCGCACATCGTACCGGTCCCAATAGCCGGTGAAGAGCTCCTGGCGCACCACGCGGTCCAGATCGGCGGCGGTGCACGCGAGCGAGTCGGAGTCCCACCAGGCCAGCACCTGCGCATCGTTGCGCGCGCCCACGGCGGCATCGCGGAAGAGCAGCTCGATCACGGGGTCCTCGTGGATGCTGGCGGGCTCGGCGAGCACATAGCGGTCGCGCTCCTCGCGCTTGAGGGTGTGGCGGTTGAAGAGGTGCGCGGCGAACACGGCGAGCAGGGCGATGAGGAGCAGCACGTGGCCCATGCGGGCGCGGGTGCGCCGTGCGAGCACGATCACCGCGAGCATGGGCGCGGGCCACAGCACCTGCACGGTGTCGTACACACCGCACAGATGATGCACCAACAGCGAAGCGGCGAAGCCGAGGGCGCCCAGGCGTGCCAGCGCGGCCACGGGGCGTTGCAGGGCCAGCCAGCGCACCAGCCCGTCGGCGAGAACGAGCCATGCCGCCAATAGCAGGGAGACGGCCATGAGCGCGGCCACGCTGTACCGGTCGAAGCTCTGCAGGTGGTAGAGGTCGAGGTCCACGCTGCTGTCGTACACCAGGCCGATGAGGATGTCGTTGGTCCATGCGGCGAGGGCGATGAGCAGCAGCAGGGCGATGGCAGCGGCCGTCCACCAGCTGCGCGGGGCCCCCATGCGGGCAAGCACGCGGTGCGCGAACAGCGCGAGCATGAGCAGCAGCAGGGCATCGATGAGCAGATCGCCGAGCGAGGGCAGCGCGAAGGAGGCCGCATAGAGCGCGGGGTTGAACAAGGGCAGGTCGCCCAGCAGCTGGGTCGCGCCCACCAACAGGGAGAGCCAGCGCAGTCCACTGGTCACGGCGATCAGGGCGAAGAGCGCCGCCCAGGGATGTTCGCGCGCCAGGTGGGTGCCCGCCATCCACAGGGCGAGCAGCATGCCGAGCAGGGAAAGGGCGAGCAGCGTGAGGCGTCCCCAGGGCGGCCCGGTGGTGCCGGCCTCGCCCCATTGCAGCCGGTGCATCACGCGGCCTGCGCCATCGCGCACCACGGGCCCCACGCCCGGTCCGCCGGCGGCCTCCAGTCCGGCCGGCGCGTGGAGCACTGGGTTGAAGCCCTTACGCAGGTAGCGGTTCTCGAAGGGGGGATCATACCAGGTGCGCAAGGCGGCCATCACCGTGAGCGGGCCGCGTTCCTCGGCATGGATGAGGTAGATGCCGTTGGGTGCGGTCATGTGTCCTGGTCCTGCCACCGCGGGCCGTTGCAACGGCGAGGTCCCGGTCCAGAAACGAAGCGTTCCTCCCTCCCACACGAACAGCTCCATGTCGCGTTCGCGCAGCCCCGACCACCGGGCGGGATCGCTGGTCCAGGGAGGCAGGGTGTCTTCCGCGGCGTGCTGGGCCAGCTTGGCGAGCTGGTCGGCCTGGTGCTGTAGGGCGAGGCCCATGCGGTCGGCGGCGCGCTCGAGCCCGGCGTCATCGTGCTGGTCGGGGAGGAGCAGCGCGGTGGTGCCCAGCGCGAAGGCCAGCAGGAGCAGGACCAGGTGGCGCGGCATGGTTCACGGACCCCACAAGGGTCGCGCCAAGGTAGGTGCGGACGGGCGCTAAGGAGCGGGCGTGGGCTTCACGATGAGCCCATCGCGCCACATGCGGTCATAGACCACCTGCATGATCTCGTCCACCCCGCCCGTGAGGCTCGTGGGATCCACGGTGCTGGTGGTGCCGGTCCAGATCAGGGCGTTGCGGCGGGTGCTGTATACGGCGGTCTCCACGATGTAGGTGGTGGTGGTGCTCACGTAGCCCGGAGTGCTGTAGTACCCATAGCTGTACCCGTAATACCCATAGGGGCTTGCGTAGTGCGCGGGGTAGGTTGAGCCCGGCACGTAGACCGATTCCTTGTTCCTGTCCACCAAGCGCATGATCATCACGGCGTCCACGCCGCTGGCGATCATCTTCTCGTTCATGCCGGCCTCGTTGATCTTCTCCAGCTGGTCGCCGAAGATGGTGTAGCTGGCCACGCCATGCCCGTTCATGAAGGCCACCATGCGGTCCTCGCCCACGCGGCGCGTGCTCTCATCCTTCAGCAGGCACACGACCAGCACTTTGTTGTAGCTGCCGTCCACCACGGTGACGTTCGGGTCACGCCAGCTGGTGACGATGCGTGTGGTGGGGCCACAGCCGGCCATCAGGAGAAGGGCCAGAGGGAGAACGTAAGTGAGGGGGAGGAACGGCTTGCGCATGGTCACGGTGATCGGCGAAAGTAATTCCAAGATCATGCATCGGCCGTGTGCTTCCGTGCTGAGAAAGATCAGGAATGGAATGTACCCGGGGACTACCTTTGATCGCATATTCCCCATCGATGAAACATACGGCCAGGGCCTTTCTTGTCGCGGCGTTCGTTCCGCTGCTGTTCAGTGGGTGTTATCCGGAACAGCCCGATTACATCAACGAGTACGACCTCGTCTACACCAACCACGCGCCGGATTTCGATTTCCAGGGCCAAGGCACGTACGCCCTGCCTGACAGTGTGGTGATCCTCGGGACGGGCGACCCTGAGAACGGAGAGCTTCCCAGCATGGTGGACCCCTTCTTCGCGAACCGCATACTGGCGCAGATCAGGGCGAACATGAGCGCCTACGGTTGGACGGAGGTTGCGGACGCGGACAGTGCCGACGTGGTCCTGCTCCCCTCGGCGGTGAAGACGCTCAACATCGATGCGTACTACTACTACGGCGGCTATTGGGGCTGGTACTATCCCTATGGGGGCTATGGTTGGTATTACCCGGGCTACTACCCCACCTACACTTCGTACACGACCGGCTCGCTGATCATGCAGATCAACGTGCCCAAGGACGTGAGCCCGTCGGAGAACGTGCCGGTGGTCTGGGTGGGTGTGATCAACGGCCTGTTGGAGGGTTCCGATGCCAGCATCGCGGACCGCATCGTGGCCAACATCGACCAGGCGTTCAAGCAATCGGAGTACCTGAAACAGTGATCACCATGAACCGCATCCTCCTCCTCCTCTCCCTTGCCCTAGGTGCCGGCACGGTGGTCCGTGCACAGCAGAACATCTACATCCTGGAGTACCCCATCGGCATCGCCACCGGTGACCTGCACGACTACATCGACAATCCCAGCTTCCGCGGGTTCAACTTCGGCTACCGAAACATGGTGGACGAGAACCGGGCCGTGGGCCTCGACATCGGGTGGCAGACCTTCTTCGAGAAGAAGGACCTGGCCACGTACTACGATGGAACGGCTGCGCTCACAGGGGTGCAGTACCGCTACATGAACGGCTTCACGGCAAGTCTGCAGGTGGACCAGGTGTTCGCCGATGGCAAGGACATCCGTCCGTTCATCGGCATCGGTGCCGGCACTTCGTACGTGCGCCGTACGCTCGACATGGGATTGTACCGCTTGGAGCAGGATCCCTGGCAGTTCATGGTACAACCGGAGGCCGGTGTCTCCCTCTACCTGGCCAACGGCAATGCGCTTTTGCTGTCGGCGAACTACTACTGGGGCGCCAAGACCAAGGACCTTGATGCACAGAGCTGGCTGGCCATGAGCATCGCCTTCGCTTTCGGCGACTGACGCTCACCGTCCTTCAATGAAAGGGGCCGCATCAGGAAGATGCGGCCCCTTCACGTTGATGCCTGCTCGGATGTCTGCTACAGGCCGTAGGCGGTGTGGTGGTCCTGGAACAGCGCGAAGCCGAGGGCGACGTGGAGCACATGCGCGTTGAACCCCGCATACGGTGCGTACGTGGTTCCTGCCTCGGTCTCGGTGAAGTCCTGGTCGTGGAAGTTGGTGAGGTAGTATTTGACCTTGAGGCAGATGCCATGGCGCGTCTGCAGCCCGAGCATCACGGCTTGCTGAGGGTTCACGACGCGCTCCCCGAACCAGGCGTTGAAGCGCTCCACCTTGTCCCCGTACTGAAAGGTCTTCTCGCGGTAGTTGATCGGCCATTCAACGGAATAACCGCCGAACAGGAGGCCGGCGTTCATGGTGCCCAACTTGATCCCCAGGGGCAGACCAAGGTCGTACGAACGGAACTTGTAGGTGGTGACCCCGTCGGGGTCCTGGTAGATGAAGCCCACGTTGTTCACCGAAACGCCGGCGAAGGCACCAAGGTGCTCCCCCAGGTCGAAGTTGAACACGTGTTGGGCCTGCACCACCGGAGCGAACCGGATCACGCCGCCATCCGTGGATCCCTTGTAGTCCAACAGGGGATAGGAGAAGGCGAGCTCGAACCCGCTGCTCTGGTAGATGGTCCTGCCGCCCTCCTGGGCCAATGCCGGCGTGAGGGAGCATGCGAACAGGAGCGCACCGAGGGCAGGGACCATTGCGCCCCGGGAATCGCGCGGTCGGGAGAGCAGTTCGTGGAAGAGGTGCATCGCGCTATGTGCTGGGATCAGGTGGCCTTGAAACACGGAACGCCCGACAGACCGGGCGTTCCATTCATGCGTTCATCCATGATCACGGATGAGGCGGCGGAGGAGGGGGCATGGAGCTGCCAGCGGGTGCCGGCCTGGCCGGACCGCTCGAGCCACCACGCGGGAAGGTGAATACGAGCCCGCCGGTGAATCCGAACTGATAAATGGAGCTGTAGGTGCTCACGCCAGCGCTCGCGCCTCCCGTGCCGAAATAGAAGCCTCCGCCAGCGCCCTGCACGGGGCTCAGCAGCTGGGCACCCAGCTTAAGGCCAACGGTGGGTGATGCTTCTATCAGCAGTCCCAGCTTGCCGCCCCACGCGAACTTGGTGGTGCCGGACTCACCGCTGATGAAGGCCGCGCCAAGGTTCAGACCGCCGTACCCCTTCACCACATCGCTGAACGGCGCGTAGTTCATGCCGCCGAGCATGATGTAATTCACCGTGATGTCGTAGCGATCCGAATCCCAGTTGTTGCTACCCGTGATGTACCCCACCGTGGGCTGGTTCTGGTACAGGAGCTCCACGCACTTGTTGCGACGCACCTCGAACTCGATGCTGCCGCCGAAATGCGCGCTCTCCTCCACCACTCCTTCGCTGTAGGAGTAGCCGTAGTAGGTGCCGCTCATGGGGAAGCGATCGCGGAAGGTGTACCCGCTGAAGGCGTTCAAGCGAATGGTCTGGGCGTTCATGACCAAGGCCATGGTCGCGGAGGCGGCCAGGACCAACGTTCGGGAGATCTGCTGCATGGACATATTTCTAAGCGCGAATGTAGGGTCGAGCCCACTGTCGTTGGCTGAGCGGGATCAGGTGATCAGTCGTTGGCGCCTCCAAGCACCACCCCGGCCGTGAGGTAGAAGGTGAAGTATTTGGCATCACTGGTGAAGCCATCCTGCTCCTTGAACACCTTGCTCAGGCCATAGGCCACACCTGTCTCCAGGGTGAAGATGCTGAGGTCGGCTCCCAGACCGCCGTTCCAGTTGAGCGAGCCGCTGTTGAAGTCATCCTTGTTCCACGAGATCCTGTCATCCTTGTCGTCCACGCTCAGCAGCACATCATAGGTGGGGCCGGTGTTGAACCGAAGTCGAAAGGCATCGCCGTCGATCAGGTTGAACCCTACGAGCGCCTTCAACTTCAGGTTCGTACGTACAAGGTTGTCCTCGATGGATACCGAGTCGCCTGTGCTCACCACGGTCGAATTGCGCTCCAGGAAGGCGCCGGGCTGGAAATAGAAGCGCGATCCGATGCGAAGGTCCAGGCCCAGCATGGCGCCGGCGGCGGCCTTCACCTCGGTACCAGCAGGCGCATCGGTCAGGTTCTGAAAGGTGGCACCGAGCTGCGGATTCACTGCCAGTTGTGCAGAAACGAACAGGGGCATCACCGCAAGGGTGGTCAGCATGACGCGCATCGTTCTCATGGTCCCGAGGAGTTGGGTTTCCTCCGAAGGTACTTTTTCCGGCCAAGCGTGCAGCGCCCCTCCCTGCCGGTATCCATACCGCTGTCCTGTGCATTGTACCGGCAGCGCCTCACCATGCGGACGTGCTGCGGATGTAGTTTCGTGGGGTGGATAAGCAGACTGGACCGCGGATCGGGCTGGTGGACGACCATGCTGTCGTTCGGCGTGGGATCCGTGTGCTTTTGCGCGATGCCATCCCCGGTGCGGAGGTGACCGAGGGTGATGATCTGCGGTCGGCCCAGGCCATGGTACTGGACCGGCCCTTGGACCTGTTGGTCCTGGACATGCACCTGCCCGATGGACTGGCCATGGACCTCTTGCCGAAGGTGCTTGTCGCGCGTCCTGGTCTGCGTGTGCTGGTGTTCTCCGTGAGCCCTGATGAAGTGTATGCGCACCGGCTGGCACAGCTCGGTGCATGGGGCTACGTGAACAAGCAGGCGGAGGAGGATGAGCTTGTCCGCGCGGTGCAGGCCGTGCTCGATGGCCGGCATTGGTTCAGCGGCCAGGTGCTCGAGCGGCTGGAACGCAGCGAAGGTGCGGACCAGGGCAAGGACCCCTTCGACCTGTTGTCCGTACGTGAGCTGAGTGTGCTCAACCACCTGCTGGACGGCCTACCCCTTGCCGAGATCGCGAGGCGCCTGGACCTGCAGCACAGCACGGTGGCCACCTACAAGGCGCGCTTGCTTGACAAGCTGGGCGTACGCAACGTGCTGGAGCTTCAGGAGAAGGCGCGTGTGTTCGGGCGTATACGCTCCTGATCATGCGTGCGCTGGTCCTCTGGTCGCTCGTGGTGTGCTGCGCCCACCTGCGTGCACCGGCCCAGTGGACACTTGCCCGGCATGTGGTGGATGGCGGCCTGCCGCAGAACAGCATACGAGGACTGGCCTTCGATGACCTGGGCCAGCTCTGGCTTACCACGGAAGGGGGCCTTGTGCGTTATGATGGCCGCAACCTGCAGGCCTTCTCCTCATTGAGCGACAGTGTCATCCTGGATGACCGGCTGGGCGACATGCTTGCCGACATCGACGGGGCCCTGTATTTCGTCGACGCCAGCCGCTCGCTGTACCGCGTGGGCGCCGATGGGCCGGAGCGGGTGGTGGAGGGGCGTGTGTTCGGTTCCCAGCGCGGCCGGTCGGGCGGCCTGCTTCCTTCGGTGGAGGCGTACACCCTGATCCATCATGACAAGGAGGCCAAGCGACCGGACCTCAAGGTGCATGACCATGCGGTCCAAGTGATCGCCCTGGGCAAGGACCGCTGGGTGGAGCTTACGCCGAAGCTGATGCGCGCGATCGTCGACGGGCATGTGGTGCGAACGCAGCCGATGGACGTGAACCCGCTCAATGGTTTTGCGCTCAAGGGTCATGCGTACGTCCTGGGCAAGGATGGTCGTATCGAACGGTACGACCCCCGGACCGGTGCGTTCCTGGAAATGGCCCGTACCGGACCCTGGCCCAAGGGCGAGGCCCTGCGCGTGGTCTGGAACGTGCCGAGCGGCGAGGTCTACGTGCTCTCCAACGAGGAGCTCTGGTCCTTGCGGATCGACGACCACGGCATCGCGCGGGCCGAGCTGATCCTGGGTGCGCTTCCCGAAGGCACAAGGGTGAACGTTGTCGTGCGGTCGCCCGATGGAGAGCGGCTCTTCCTCGGTACGGGTACGAAGGGCCTGTACATCTATGCGCGAGCGCGTTTCAGTACGGTGCGGAACAGCAGCGCGCCACCCAACAGCGTGGCCAATTCGTTCTACGCCCTCGCACCATGGGACGACAGCACCGTGTTCTGCCCTCCAGGCTGGCTGGCGTCCTCCGCGGGCTTCGGGTCCGTTCAGTTGAGCGGCATGCGCAGCGCGGACCGGCATTTCCTGCACATGGACCGAAGGCGCAGGGCATGGTTGGGGTCCTCCAGCAGGCTGCAGGTGATGGACCCCTTGACCGGAGCGCTGCTCTGGTCCGACACGGTCGTGGGTTCCCCGAGCGCCTCGGTGGAGCAGGGTGATACGGTGTGGGTGGCAGGCCGCCAAGGCCTGGCGGCCATCGTGAACGACAGGGTCGTTCGGCACCTGCGCAGGCCCACGAGCGAATACCGCAAGGTGCCCACCGATATCGCGTTCGGTCCCGATGGGCGCCTATGGCTCGCCACGGGCGAAGGGGTATATGCATGGCACCTGGGCACGGACCAGGTGGAACCGGTCCCTGGGCTTCAACGGATCTATGCGCGCACCTTCCATCGCTCGGGCGCGCACATGTTCATCGGCACGTACGGCCAGGGCGTGTTCGTGGCCGGAAAGGCAGGAGTGGTGCGCCTGCCGCTCGACCGGGCCAAGGCCACCCTGCATGTGCACGCGTTCGTGCCCGATGCCAACGGTAACCTGTGGCTTCCGACCAATTCAGGCCTCTACCGGGTGCGCGAAGAACAGGTCGTCCGATACCTCTCGGATCCCAAGGCGATGCCCTACTTCGGCCAGCACGGACCCTCGGAGGGCATCGCGGTGCGCGAGTTCAACGGCGGCTGCAGTCCATCCTTTCTGCGGTTGGCCAACGGCCAGGTGGTGCTGCCCACCATCGATGGGCTGGTCTGGTTCAGGCCGGAGGAGGTGCCGGACCCATCGCCCACCGGTGCGGTGCGCCTGGCCGCGGTGAGCGTGAACGGCATCAGGCAGGCGGTATCGGGGGACCTGCGATTGACGGGCTGGGATGCCCATGTGGAGGTGACCGTGGCCATGCCGTTCTGGGGCGAGCCCGAGGAACTGCAATGGCGGTACCGGTTGATCGGGCTGCCGCGCGCGCAGGGTCCCATCGCGGATGACGGTACCGTGGTGCTGGAGCGCCTGCCTTCCGGCGATTTCGATCTTGAGGTGGAGGTGGCGGGCGGCAGCGGTCCCCGCACTGTGCGGCTGCTGCACATCGAAGTGGTGCCTCCGCTCTACGCGCGCTGGTGGGCCGTGCTCGCGATCGCGCTGTTGCTCACAATGGCCGTAGTGCTGCTCGTGCGGTTCCGCATCCGTCAGCTCGAACGGAACCGCCAGCTCCTGGAGGCGATCGTGGAGGAGCGCACCGATGACCTGCGCAGGACCAACGCCGCCCTGCAGCGCGAGGTGCAGGTGAAGGACAGGCTGGTGAGCATCCTGTCGCACGACATCGTCTCGCCCTTGCGGTTCATCGCCCAGGTGGCGGGCCGCTCGACACGAGGGCCGCTCGGCCACGATACCGAGGAGCTGCGCGGAGTGTTGCATGACATCCACTCCTCCTCGGACAAGCTGTACGTGAACGCCCGCAACATCCTGTCGTGGATCAAGCACCAGGACGGGCGTATCGCGGTGGTTCGGGAGGAGGTCGACCTGCACGAGCTGGTGGGCGCTGTGCTCGGCCAGTTCCAGCGTGCGGACGGTGTGCGCATCACCAACGCGGTACCGGCTGGAACCATGGTGCGCACGGACCCGCGGATCCTCTCCATCATCCTGCAGAACCTGGTGGCCAACGCGGTCGTGCATGCCGGCGGTGAAGTGCATGTCGGTTCACAGGCTTTGCCGGAGGCATGGACCGTCACGGTGACGGACAATGGACCGGGCATGAGCGCGAAGGCAAGGGCGATGTTCGAGGAGCGCCTGCAAGGTGAAGCGAAACGGCACGGCGAACGCACGACCACGGACCGGCCGGGTCTGGGCCACGTGATCGTCGCCGACCTTCTCCGCCTGCTCGATGGCAGCCTGCTGCTCGGCACGCCACCGGGTGGCGGAACGGAGATCGAGATCCGCCTGCCGCGACACCCGGATGCATCGGAGAACTGATCGACGGCGTTGGCCGCAACGTGCGGGCAGGAAGGACGGGCCAGGGCTGAGCATGCTCATGCTCAATAAAGGACCACTTCCGCTACTTTCCCGCCTTCAAACAACGACCCATGCGCTTCATCTCCCGAACACCCTTGATCCCTATCATGGCAGTTGTGGCCTTGGTCGGTGCGTGCAGCACCCCATCACCCGAGGCCGCCTCGCCCGCCACGGATACGGTGGCCGTGGCGCCTCCCGCACCCGCGCCCGTTCCCGCACGCCCGGTTCACTGGGGCTACGGTGAGGAGGCCGGTCCTGCAAGCTGGGGAAGCCTGAGCCCGGTGTACGCGCTCTGCGGCAACGGCAAGGGCCAGTCGCCCATCGCGCTAACCAGCGGCACCGCCACCAGCGGCCCCTCCTGGTCGTTCGACTACCGCACCACACGGCTTGCGGTCGCACATCACGAGCACGTGGAGAACCTGGTGGACAACGGCCACACCATCCAGGTGACCGTGGACGAGGGCAGCACCCTCACCCTGAACGGCACGGCCTACACGCTGAAGCAGTTCCACGTGCACACGCCCAGTGAGCACACGATCGATGGGAAGAACATGCCCATGGAGGTGCACCTGGTGCACCAGGACAGCGCCGGGAATTTCGCCGTGGTGGGCGTGCTGGTGAAGGAGGGTGCGGCCAACGCGAATTTCGCGAAGCTGGTGGCCAATCTGCCCGCCGCCAAGGGCGACACGGTGGCCGTGGCCGGCGAACAACTGGACCTGACCATGCACCTGCCGGCGCGCGAGAAGGCCTATCACTATGTGGGCTCGCTCACCACGCCTCCCTGCAGCGAGAACGTGCAGTGGTTGGTGCTGCAGGACATGATCACGCTGAGCAAGGACCAGATCCAGGCGTTCAGCTCACGCATCGGTCCCAACAACCGCCCCACGCAACCGTTGAACACGCGCACGGTGTCCTCCGTGGGCCTTAGCGGTTCGATGCGATGAGGAGGCCCGTTCTGTTGGCCGCGCTGCTGCCCATGCTGGCGGTGGGCGGTGATGCCTGGGCCCAGGCGCCCGCAGATACGGTCAAGCACAAGGAGCAGCCCGGTTGGTGGAACATCCCCGGCACGGCCTCGCGGCTCAAGGTCGGTGGCTATGTGAAGGCCGACCTCATCCACGACCTTTCGCCCATCGGCTCGCCGAACTTCTTCGATGTGAGCAAGATCCCCACGGACGGCTCCACGGGCCAGAGCACGCGGGTGCAGGCCATGGAATCGCGGCTGTTCCTCGACCTGCGCCGCACCTCGAGCGTGGGTGAGCTCAAGGCCTTCGTGGAGGGTGACTTCTACGGGAGCGGCAACACCTTCCGCCTGCGCCACGCCTACGCCCAGGTGGGTGAGCGCTGGTTGATCGGCCAAACGTGGAGCACCTTCATGGACGAGGGCATCATTCCGGCCACGCTCGATTTCGAGAAGCCGGCGGCCTATGCGTTCTCCCGGCATGCGCAAATGCGGTACACACAGCCGTTGGGCGGGGGGCTTTCACTCGCCATCGCCGTGGAGGACCCGTCCACGAACATCATCACCCCCGGCCCGGGAACGGTGACCGCGCCCCTGCCCGACGGGGTGTTGCGCCTGAAGCACGATGGGTCCAAGGGCCATGTGCTGCTGGCCGGCTTCCTGGCGACGGCGCGGTTCAAGCCCGATTCGGGCGCGACGCAGGATGTGATGGGCAGTGGTGTCAACCTCAGCGGCCTGCTGAAGGTCGGCAAGCGCGACAGGCTCACCGCCCAGCTGCTCTACGGTCCCGGTGTGGCCCGCAGCCGCTTCGGACCCTATGCGGCCCCCGATGTCAACGGTGAGCTGAAGCCCATCACCGGCCTTGGGGCCACGATCGGCTTCGAGCATTGGTGGACCGACAAGTGGTCCTCCTTCGCGGTCTTCAATTACGGGGAGGATGAGCCCGAGGATGGGCAGCCCACCACGGAATCGGACCTGGTGACCTATGGCGCGGTGAACCTGTTGTGGCATTTCGCCGACCATGCGTTCGTGGGTGCGGAGTACCTGCACGGCCAGCGCGAGGACCTGCTCGGCAACGATGGCAAGGCGGACCGCATCATGGTGAGCGTGCGGGTCGACATCAACTGATCGCCGCCCTCAGCGGAAGTAGGCCCAGCTGGCCGCCAGCATCAACGCATAGCCCGCCGGGAAGGCCCATCGGCAGATCCTGTCGAGGCGGTCGCCACGTTCGGCCTTGCCACGCTGGTCGTGGATGCCCACGAGGAGGTTGACCGGCACGGACAGGGCCATGGCGAAGAAGCTGAAATTGATGAACGCGTGGATGAAGGTGGTGTAGGAGATGTCCGGCAGCACATCGGACAGCAGCACCTGGTAGGTGACGGCCGTGAGGATGCCGACGAAGGAGACGCTCATCCGATCGCCCAGCGAGGAGCGGTCCATCCAGAACACGCTCCAGGAAAGCACGACGATGATGGCGAGGGGGAGGACCACCAGGCGCAGGATGTGCACCGGGTCGCGCGCGATGTCGATCGTAACGACGAGCACGGGCACCTCCACGGCCGAACCGAACACCTTGGTGCGGATGATCCGATCGTGCACGGCCGCTGCGCGCAGGTCCCATTGGGGAACACGCAGCGTGCCCAGGTCCACGAAGGCCCCTTGACCGGAAGGCACAAGGAAGGCCTCCTGGCGGGCCATTCCGTGCAGCCGCAGCATGATCTCCACCTGCTGCTCATCGAACGGGAAGCGGGTAAGGTCGAGCCTGGACTTGGCCATGCCGTTCACCGAACGGACCAGGGTGCAGGTGCCGTCCGGGCGGATGCGGAGCAGCTCGCTCCTCACCTCGAGCGGCCCGGCCGCGTTCAGCAGGTCCACCGATGGCAGCCAGGTCGGGTGCAGGTCGCTCAGGGCCTCCAGGTCGTTGAACAGCAGCTCACGCGCTCCGCCCCCGGCGGTGTCGAAGGCTTGTCGCGCATCACGCCAGCGCAGGATGAGGGTGCCGGCGAAGCTCACGGTCTCCGATCCGTCGTCGATGGCATCGATGTCCTGCAGATGGAGCTC
>JAEUSV010000010.1 GCA_016788485.1 Flavobacteriales bacterium | reverse complement strand
CAGGCAGCTGCACGATGCCCTGCAGGAGAGCTTCCGGGCGAAGGGCGTGGACCTGATGGAGACCGATGCCTTGGTGCATAACGCGGCCAGCCGGGCCTTCTTCGCCGGCCTCGGGTTCAGGGAGGACCATGTGATCCTGCGGAAGCCCCTTTCGTGAGCCATGGGCCTGGCCAAGGACAATCCCCTTTTCCTCAACGCCCAAGGGGCCGTCACGCCGGCGCGGATCACCGAGGTGGTGCGCGCCATCGGCGTGGAGGCCGGCGACGTGGTGATGGTGCACGCGGAGCTGCTGCGGCTGGGGCGGATCCCCCAGGACCTTCTCGCCCAACGACAGGCACTGTTCGAGGCCGTGGAGGATGCCCTGCTCGAGGCCATCGGCCCCGCGGGCACCTTGCTCATGCCCACCTTCACCACGGGATGCCTCGCGCACGGGCCCTTCGATCAGCGGAGAACACCATCGGAGACCGGTGCGCTCAGTGAGCATTTCAGGCTCCGCGCCGGCGTTCAACGCACGCCGCACCCCACCCATTCCATGGCCGTGCTCGGCGCGCAGGCCGGGCGGTTCATGCGCCCGCCGGCTCATCCCTTCGGTGAAGGATCCGCGTTCGATGTGCTGAAGCAGCTCCGCGGCAAGCTGCTCTTCCTCGGCGCCGATTTCCACTGGTGCACCTTCATCCACCACATGGAGACCGCGGTGGGCGTGCCCTACAGGAAACCGGTGCCGGTGCGGATCAAGGCCGTGCTCGAAGGGCCTCAGGGCGTCTCCGAGGAACGGGAGCTCCCGGCCTTCCGGTTCAAGCGTCCGGACCGCTACTGGCCCGACTTCGAGCGCTTGCGCCTGCGGGCGGTGGAACGCGGCATCCTGCACGAGACCGTCCTGGGCAAGGGCTACGTGGCCGCTGTGGCCGCTGATGCGCTGTTCCGCGAAGGCACCGCGTTACTGAAGGAGGACCCGCACGCCTTCGTGGACGTGCAGCCCTGGTCGCGCTACCTGGCCACCAAGGCCTCGAGGATCCTGCGGCGTGTCAACGACCGCCTGCCTCCCTTCCTGCGTCCATACTGACCTGCTCGAACAGGTCGATGAACTGCTCCGTGGCCGCCGGCCAGCTGAAGCGCTCGCTCACGAGCCGGTGGCTGTAGGCGCCCATCTTACCATGCACCTCGGGCGACCGCCCCGCAAAGGCCACCACCGCTTGGTACAGGGCCTCCGCATCGCCCGGCGGAAGCAGGTAGCCGTTGTGCGGGCCCACCAGTTCGCCGCTGGCGCCCACGTCGCTCACGATGATCGGTTTCGCACGCGCCATCGCCTCCAGCACCACCGTGGGCATGCCTTCGAAGCGCGTGGGCAGGATCAGCGCGGCGCATTCGGTGTACAGCGCGTTCAATTGCGCATCGTCCACGCGCCCGAGCAGCTGCACGTTCGGCGGCAGGTCGTGCTTCAGCTCCTCCAGCAAGGGACCGTCGCCCGCCAACTGGAAGCGCACCAGGTCCTTGCGGCCCTCGGCCACCAACCGCCGCGCCACGGTGAGCAGCACGTCCAGCCCCTTGTTGAAGGCGAAGCGCCCCACGAACAACAGCGGCAGCGGTCCAGTACTGTCACTTGACACTTGCTCCTTGTCACTTGCCTCGCCAGCCGTAGCCTCCGGCGAAGGCATGGACGCTTGTGGTATGTCCGTCGCGTTCGGGATCACCACCACGCGGCAGCGGCTGCCTTGGGCAAGACCCTGCAGGATGCTGGTGAGCTTGCCACCGAGGCTGATAACCACCGCACTGTTCCGCACCATGTACCGCAGTCCCGCGCGGAACGGCCAGCCCAGCACACGCTCCTTGCGCGTGAGCATCTGGAACATCTCCAGCCCATGCGGATGCACGATCAGCCGGTCGCGAAAGCGATCGATGCCCTGCCACACGCAGAAGCCCTGCGACAGGATCACGTCCGGCTTGATCCGCTCCAACTCCTTCCCCACCCGTTCGCTGTAACGCCAGAGCTCGCGGATGTACAGCCGGCTCCTGTCGATGTCGGGCACGTGCACCTCCTCGATGCCGAGCGTCGGATCGAAGATGCCCACGGGGTGCGGGTGCAGCACCGTGAGCTTCACCTTCCCGCTGCGCGCCAGGTGCTCCGCCAGCAACCGCGAATGGCGTTGCATGCCGCCCATGGCCTGGGGGAAGACACCGTCGGTGCAGAGAGCGACGTGCATGGCCGATCAATGAAGAATGCAAAATGTAGAATGTAGAATGATCAATGATGAATGCACTACGGTCCGCCCGTTCGACATTCTACATTCTACATTCTTCATTCTACATTCTCCTTCAATAACGTGGCAACGCCTTCATCGATCCCCCACTGCGGCTCCCAGCCGGTGGCCTGCTTCAGCTTGCGCACGTCGGCGAGCAGGTGCATGCGCTCCACCTTGCGCAC
>JAEUSV010000156.1 GCA_016788485.1 Flavobacteriales bacterium | reverse complement strand
GGCGGGGTTCACCTTGCCCTTGGGGCGGCCCAGGTGGCTCATGAGGATGGCGCTGCCGCCGTCCTTGAGGATCTTGTTCACGGTGGGCACGATGGCGCGTGCGCGGGTGTCGTCGGTGACCTTGCCGGTGGCGTCCTGGGGAACGTTGAGGTCCACGCGGACAAGGGCTTTCTTGCCGGCGAAGGAGAAGGAGTCCATGGTGAGCATGGCCGCGAAAATACCCATGTGCCGCATAGCCCATGGCGGATGTGTCCGTGGTGGTTTCCTTTGCCCTGATGTTGTTCTCCTCCGTCATCGGTCACGCCGCGCTGAAGGCGAAGCTCATCGGCAACCTCCGTGAAGGCCGCGTGCCGCACGCGCAGTTCTTCCTGGGCCCGCGGGGCAGCGGGGTGCTGCCGCTGGCGCTGGCCTACGCGCGCTACCTGCTGTGCGCCGACCGTGGCCAGTCCGACGCCTGCGGCAAGTGCCCGAGCTGCGTGCAGCTGGACAAGCTCACGCACCCCGACCTGCACCTGATCTTCCCCATCTTCCTGAGCGAGAAGGGCAAGACCTGCGACCCGCTGGTGCCCGCCTGGCGCAGCTTGGTGCTGAAGGAGCCCTACCTCGACGACACGCTGTGGCGTGAGGAACAGGAGGGCGGCGACAACAAGCAGCTGCGCATGGGGGTGGACATCGCCGCCGAGGTCCAGCGCAAGCTGAGCCTGAAGGCCTACAGCGGCGGCTGGAAGGTGATGCTGATCTGGCTGCCGGAGTTCGTGGACAACACGGCGGCCAACAAGCTGCTGAAGATCCTGGAGGAGCCTGAGCCCGGCACGGCGATCCTGATGGCCGGCCACAACCCCGAGCTCATGCTGCCCACCATCCTCAGCCGCGTGCAGCTGGTGAAGGTGCCCGCGCTGGGCGCGCTGGAGGTGAAGGACGCGCTGCTCGACCGCTTCACCGACCTGAAGGAGGAGGACGCGCTCACCATCGCGGTGCGCAGCGACGGCGACCTGCTGGAGGCCTGCGCCATGGCCGGCAAGAGCGAGGAGGAGCTCTTCGTGCTCTTCCGCGACTGGCTGCGCGCGTGCTACGGCAACAAGGTCGCCGACATCAACGCCTTCGCCGAGCACTTCGGCAAGATGGGCCGTGAGCGCCAGAAGGCCCTGATGCGCTACGGCCTCTACCTGATCCGCCAGTGTGTGATGCAGTGGCAGCAGGTGCCCGCGCTGGTCACCGTGTCCGGCGGGGAGCACGAGTTCGTGCAGAAGTTCGCCCCGCTGCTCAACGAGCGCAACGTGGAGGGGATCCGCCAGGAGCTGGAGACCGCCCACGGCCACCTGGAGCGCAACGCCAACGTGAAGGTGCTCTTCGTGGACCTGAGCTACCGACTGACGATGCACCTGCGGGGGAAGTAGGAGGGGTATCGCCCATCCCCACCCCCTTGTTGATGCCGCCCCGGGGCTCCCGCCCCCCGGCACCCCGTGCGCCCTATCTTCGCCCCTTGTCCGCCGCCGGCGGGCAACGACGATAACCAACGGAATACCAGCGGGATGGGATGCGCAAGCTGCAGCAGCGGGAAGGACGGTAAGCCGGCCGGGTGCAAGAGCAACGGCTATTGCAGCACCAGCGGCTGCAACAAGCTCGATGTGTTCGACTGGCTGGCGGGGGTGCCCCTGCCCAGCGGCGTCACCCCCTTCGACGCGGTGGAGGTGCGCTTCAAGAACACCCGCAAGGGCTTCTTCCGCAACACCGCCAACCTTCAATTGATGCCGGGTGACCTGGTGGTGGTGGACGCCGCCCCGGGGCACGACGTGGGCATGGTGAGCCTGGCCGGCGAGCTGGTGCGCCTGCAGATGGAGCGCAAGAACGCCGGCACCGACACCTACGAGCTGCGCAAGGTGCTGCGCAAGGCCACGCAGGAGGACCTCGACCGCTGGCATGCCGCCCGCAAGCTGGAGGACGAGACGCTCTTCGCCGCCCGCAAGGTGGTGGCCGATGCGCGCCTGGACATGAAGGTGACCGACGTGGAGTACCAGGGCGACGGCACCAAGGCCACCTTCTACTACACCAGCGAGCAGCGCGTGGACTTCCGGAACATCCTGCGTCCGCTCAGCGACCGCTTCAAGGTGAAGGTGGAGATGAAGCAGATCGGCGCGCGGCAGGAGACCGGCCGCATCGGTGGCATCGGCAGCTGCGGGCGCGAGCTGTGCTGCAGCACCTGGCTCACCGACTTCCGGAGCGTGACCACCAGCGCGGCGCGCTACCAGCAGCTCGCGCTCAACCCCCAGAAGCTCGCGGGCCAGTGCGGCAAGCTCAAGTGCTGCCTGAACTACGAGCTGGACATGTACATCGAGGCGATCAAGAGCTACCCCAGCCAGAACGCCAAGCTGAAGACCCGCCAGGGCACCGGCATGCACATGAAGACCGACATCTTCACCGAGCGCATGTGGTACCTGTTCAAGAGCCCCGGCAGCGCCCCGGTGATGGCCGGCTTCCCGATCGAGACGGTGCGCGAGATCCTTGCGCAGAACAAGCAGGGCATCGAGCCCGATGTGGACCTGAACATGGTGGAGACCGAGGAGAAGGCCAAGGTCCCGCAGGAGGCCACCTACGAGAACGTTGTTGGCCAGGACGAGCTCACGCGTTTCGACAGCAAGATCAAGAGCGGCAAGCGCACCAAGAAGCGCAGCGGCAAGGACCGCAAGCCCCAGGGCGGCGGCGGCCAGCAGGGCGCGCCGAAGCCGCAGGGCGAGCGCGGACCGCGTCCCGAGGGCCAACAGGGCGAACGCGCCCCGCGCCCCGATCGTCCGCCGCGCCCGGAAGGCCAGCCCGGTGAACGCGGCCCCCGCCCCGAGGGCCAGCCGCGTGGCGACCGTGGCCGCCGTGACCGTGGCCGTGGTGGCCGCGACCGTGGGCCCCGCCCCGACCGTCCCCAGGGCGGTGGTGGTGGCGAAGCGCCTCCCACCCCTCCTTCGGCCTGATGCGAAGCACCTGGACCGTGATCCCCTGCGCGGTGCTGCTGCTCGCCGGCTGCGCGGGCGACATCGTGCACCAGAGCGATTTGCCCGTGGAGGGCGGCGCGTGGGACCGTGCGTGGAAGCCGGAGTTCGCCGTGGACATCACCGACACGGTGAACGCGCACAACGTGTTCATCGACATCCGCCACACCGGCGACTACCCGTACAGCGACCTCTACCTCTTCATCACCGCCACGGGTCCGGGCCTGCCCACCACCCGCGACACGGTGGAGTGCCTGCTGGCCGACCCCACGGGCCGCTGGTATGGCAAGGGCCAGGGCTTCATCTTCGCCGACCGCGTGGAGGCCGAGGTGCTCTACCAGGTGAACAGACGCTTTCCCCGCAGGGGGCGTTATACCTTCCAACTGGAACAGGCCATGCGCGATGAGCGCCTCCCCGGCGTGATCGACGTGGGCCTGAGCGTGAAGCGCGCCCTCCCCGGCGCCTGATCCCAAGCCATGGCCAAGGCAGAAGCAACGAACAAGGGCTCTCGCTGGTACCGCCTGTGGTGGCTGGCCGTGCTGAGCCCGGTGGTGGGCCTGCTCGGCATGCTCCTCATCGCGTCGAACAGTGACCTGCCGAGCACCACCGAGCTGCAGAACCCCCGCAGTGACCTGGCCACCGCCATCCTCTTCAGCGATGGCTCGCTCATGGGCCAGTACTACAAGGAGAACCGCATCCCCGTGGACTACGAGCAGATCAGTCCGCACGTGGTGAACGCGCTGATCGCCACGGAGGACGAGCGTTTCCGCGAGCATGGCGGCATCGATGTGCGCGGCACCCTGCGGGCCGCGGTGTTCCTGGGCAAGAAGGGCGGGGCCAGCACCATCACGCAGCAGCTGGCCAAGATGCTCTTCACCGAGAAGCCCGGCAGCAGCTTCACCCGCGTGTTCCAGAAGTTCCAGGAGTGGATCATCGCCGCGCGGCTGGAGCGGCAGTACACCAAGGACGAGATCATCGCGCTGTACCTGAACCGCTTCGACTGGATCCACCAGGCCGTGGGCATCAACAGCGCCGCGCACATCTACTTCAGCACCACGCCCGACAGCCTGCGCATCGAGGAGGCCGCCCTGCTGGTGGGCATGTGCAAGAACCCCTCGCTCTTCGACCCCATCCGCCGGCCCGACACCACGCTCACCCGCCGCATGGTGGTGCTGGACCAGATGCGGAGGAACGGTTACCTCACCACCCCGCAGTACGACTCGCTGAAGGCCCTGCCCCTGGGCCTGAAGTACCAGCGCGTGGACCATGCCGAGGGCCCCGCGCCCTACCTGCGCGAGGTGCTGCGCGCCCAGCTGCAGGAGCTGCTCAACCGCAAGGACCCTGAGACCGGCGAGCTGCTCATCGGCAAGCTCGACGAGAACGGGAAGAAGGTGCCCTACGACCTCTACACCGATGGCCTGCGCATCTACACCACCATCGACCGCCGCATGCAGGCCTATGGGGAGTGGGCCATGAAGCAGCACCTGAGCACCGAGCTGCAGCCGCAGTTCTGGAAGGACCTCAAGGGCAAGAAGAAGGCACCCTTCGACTGGCGCGTGAGCGAGGAGGAGGTGGCGCAGATCATGGAGACCGCCATGAAGCGCAGCGACCGTTACAAGACACTGGTGGGCAAGCGCTGCGGCAACTGCGAGCGACCCGAGCGCTACATCGTGAAGGCCGACAAGGACGGGAAGCCGCACTTCCATTGCGATCCCGACAAGGGCGGCTGCGACACCTGGTGGCCGCGCATGAAGGAGAGCGAGATCCCCAAGGTGTTCGACACGAAGACCGCGATGCGCGTGTTCAGCTGGAAGGGCGAGATCGACACGGTGATGAGCCCCAACGACAGCATCCGCTACTACAAGAGCTTCCTGCAGAGCGGCCTGCTGAGCATGGACCCGCACACCGGTTTCGTGCGGGCCTGGGTGGGCGGAATCGACTTCAAGCACTTCCAGTACGACCACGTGGAGCAGGCACGCCGCCAGGTGGGCTCCACCTTCAAGCCCTTCGTGTACGCCACCGCCATGCGCGAGGGTCTCGACCCCTGTTTCCAGCTGCCCAACCAGAAGGTGTGCTTCGACATGCCGCCCGGCCAGCCCGACTGGTGCCCGGAGAACAGCGACGCCAAGTACGGCGGCATGATCACGCTGAAGTACGCGCTCGCCAACTCCATCAACACCGCCACGGCCTGGCTCATGAAGCAGTACAGCCCCGAGGCGGTGACCGTGCTGGCCAATCACATGGGTGTGCGCACCAAGCTCGACCCGGTGCCCAGCCTGTGCCTGGGCGTGGCCGACCTCACGCTGATGGAGATGACCGGCGCCTTCGCGGCCTTCGCCAACCAGGGCGTGCACATCGAGCCCATCGTGTTCACCCGCATCGAGGACAAGAACGGCAACGCCATCTACGACGTGGTGCCGAGGACGGAGGAGGCGCTCGACGAGCGCACGGCCTACGTGATGCTCGACATGCTGAAGGCCGTGATGGACCGCGGCACCGGCATGCGCCTGCGCATGGGCTGGGGCAACCGCGCCAAGTACGGCAACATCAAGTACCCCACCGCCGGCAAGACGGGCACCACGCAGAACAACAGCGACGGTTGGTTCATCGGCATCACGCCCGACCTGGTGACCGGCGTCTGGACCGGCGCGGAGGACCGCAGCGTGCGCTTCAGCCGCACCGACCTGGGCCAAGGGGCGAACAGCGCGCTGCCGATCTACGGCTACTACATGAACAAGGTGTACGCCGACAGCACCATCAGCATCAGCACCGGCGACTTCGAACGACCGCCCGGCGATCTGGGCCTGGAGCTCGATTGTGGGAAGAAGGCCAGCGGGGAGAACGGTGGCGGAGAGGAAGGTGGCGGCGAGGAGGACGGTCCCACCTGGGATTGAGGGCCGGTGCGCCTTTCCGGCCTAGCGGGCCGCAGGGTATCTTCGTCGCCCAGCATTTCCAGCAGCATGAACAAGGTCGTGGCCAACGCCGAAGCGGCGATCGCGGACATCAAGGACAACATGACGCTCATGGTGGGCGGCTTCGGGCTCTGCGGCATCCCGGAGAACAGCATCGCGGCGCTGGTACGCAGCGGTGTGAAGGGCCTCACCTGCATCAGCAACAATGCCGGCGTGGACGACTTCGGCCTGGGCCTGCTGTTGCAGACCAAGCAGATCCGCAAGATGATCAGCAGCTATGTGGGCGAGAACGATGAGTTCGAGCGCCAGATGCTGAGCGGCGAGCTGGAGGTGGAGTTGATCCCCCAGGGCACGCTGGCCGAGCGCTGCCGCGCCGGCGGTGCGGGCATCCCCGCCTTCTTCACCCCGGCCGGCTACGGCACCGAGGTGGCCGAAGGCAAGGAGACGCGCACCTTCGACGGCAAGAACTACGTGATGGAGCGCTGGCTCCGCGCCGACTTCAGCATCGTGAAGGCCTGGAAGGGCGACCCCTTCGGCAACCTCGTGTACAAGCGCACCGCGCGCAACTTCAACCCCATGATGGCCATGGCCGGCAAGGTCACCATCGCCGAGGTGGAGGAGCTGGTGCCCGCAGGCGCGCTCGATCCGGACGAGATCCACACGCCGGGCATCTTCGTGCACCACATCTTCCAAGGCGCGAACTACGAGAAGCGCATCGAGCAGCGCACCGTGCGCAAGCGTGGCTGAAACGGCCATGTCTCTGCGCGACCGGAACGGCTTCCTGTTGATCGCGGGCCTGGTGCTCGCTTACGTGGCGTTGCGTGCGGCGCTGGTCCCGCTCACGCACGACGAGGCCCGCACTTTCTTCGTGTACACGCTCAGTGGCGAGTTCCTTCCCGGCCTGAGCCATTGGGATGCGGGTAACCACCCGCTCTGCACCGCGCTCGGCCGGATCTCCTTCAAGGCCTTCGGCATGGCGCCGCTCGCGCTGCGTTCGGCGAACGTGCTCGCGTTGCTGGTGTACGCATGGTACGCATGGCGCATGGGCGCGTGGGTGCGTGATGCATTGGTGCGCTGGTGCCTTTGGACGGCGCTGCTGCTCGCCCCGGTGCTCATCGAGTTCTTCGCGCTGTACCGCGGCTACGGCCTGGGCATGGCCTTCCTGTTGATGGCGCTGTACCATACGGCCGAGGCGGTACGCACGAATGGCCTGTCGCATGTGCTGCTCGGGCTCACGGGCTGGATGCTGGCGGGCGGCGCGATGCTCAGCCTTTCCATCGCATGGGCGGCCGGCGCGCTCGTGCTGCTCGGTGTGTTGCTCGCGCGGCCCGCGCCCATCGCCCGGCGCGTTGCGCTCCTGTTCGCCTGGCTGGCGCTCGGTGCCGCTCCGCTCGCCGGCGCGTTCGCGTATGGCAGCGAGCTGGGCGCGCGTGGTCTGCTGTATTACGGGGAGCCCGACGGGCTTGTAAGCGGCACCTGGCGATCACTGATGGAGATGCTCTTCGGTGATGCCGCCGGGTCGTTGGCCTTCCTGCCCGGCCTGCTGATCGCGGGTGCGGCGCTCGCTGCCGGTGTGGTGTTCGTGCTCCAGCGGCCGAAGGAGTTCCGCCGTTCGGTGCTGGCCGTGGTGGTGCTGCTGTTGCTGGCCGAGCTCTTCGGGCGGCTGGTGCTCGGTGAACTGAAGGATGTGCTCTATCCCTCGGGGCGCACCGCCCTGCATTGGCTGCCCCTGCTGGTGGTGATGGTGGCCCTGGTGGTGGACCGGTCCGCACAGGTCCGTCCGGCCCTTCGCTTCGCCGCGTTGGTGCTGGCCGTGCTGCCCCTGCGCACGGTGGCCACGATCAACCTCACGCACACAGCCATCTGGCCGCAGGAGGCCGTCAGCGGCAACATCTTCGATACCGCCGCGCGGATGCAGCGGGCCGCCGGACGCCCCTTGCTGATCGATGCCTACAACCAGATGCCCCCTCAATGGGACTTCGAGCGGCTGCGCCATTATCCGAAGCTCGCTCCGCTGGCCTCCACGGGGTTCCCCCAGCCCGATTGCGACCTGCTGCTGATCGACACCACCTACTTCACCGCGCCGCCCGGCTTCCGAACGGTGGCCACCAGCGCGAACGGCAGGCAGGTGCTGAAGGTGCGCGAGCGACCTCTGCAGCTCGCCCTGCTTGCCGATACCACGCTGGTGCCCGCGACCCTAGGCGACGAGTTCCGCACGCTGTGGGAGCCTGACGTGAGACCGCTGCTCGGCTACGAGCTGGTGCTGGACCTGGAGCTGGTGCTGCGCAGCGATGCCGAATGCCTGGCCACCGAACTGGTGGTGGAGGTGGGCGGTGTGGACGGTGGCCACGTGCACTACGATCCCTTGCAGCTGCGGTATCTGCAGCAGGCCTGGGAGGGAGACACCCTGCACCTCCTGCGCCGCATCCCGCTGCTCGCCGGCAACACCAAGCGGGTGGTGTGCTACCTGTGGGACCAGCGGCGCCAGCACGTGGAACTGGCGCATGCCCGCATTCGCACCTTGCGGATCCAGCCCGATCACGACCTTCGTAACCCCTAAGAGACGACCATGGCGCTCACCAAGGAACAGATGGCCAGGCGCATCGCGCGCGAGCTGAAGGACGGCTACTATGTGAACCTCGGCATCGGCATACCCACGCTGGTCGCCAACTACATCCCCGAGGGCATCAACGTGGTGCTGCAGAGCGAGAACGGGATCCTGGGCATGGGCCCCTTCCCGTTCGAAGGGGAGGAGGATGCCGACATGATCAACGCCGGCAAGCAGACGGTGACCATGCTGCCCGGCAGCTCCATCTTCGACAGCGCCACCAGCTTCGCCATGATCCGCAGCCAGAAGGTGCAGCTCACGGTGCTGGGCGCCATGGAGGTGGCCGACAATGGCGACATCGCCAACTGGAAGATCCCTGGAAAGATGGTGAAGGGCATGGGCGGCGCCATGGACCTGGTGGCCAGCGCCGAGAACATCATCGTGTGCATGATGCACACCAACAAGGCTGGCGAGAGCAAGCTGCTGAGGAAGTGCACCCTGCCGCTCACCGGTGTGGGTTGCGTGAAGAAGATCGTGAGCGACCTGGGCGTCTTCGACGTGACCCCCGAGGGCTTCAAGCTGCTGGAACGGGCGCCCGGTGTCTCCGTGGAGGAGATCAAGGCCAAGACCGAAGGGCGGCTGGTGGTGGAGGGCGATGTGCCGGAAATGGCCGTCTGAGGCAGCGTTATGAACGATGGGGCCCGTCATGGTAGCGTGAGGCCCCACTTGCTGTTCCTGCTCCTGTTCGGGGCGTTCTGTTCGGTGCTGGAGTACGGTCGCGTGCTTCACCTGCGCCCGCTGCCACACCACATCTGGCGCCAGACCATCGCGCTGAGCATCACGCGCAACTACCACGACCTGCACACCGGGTTCCTGGACACGCAGGTGAGCAACCTGTACCTGGACAAGGGGTGGAGCGGCAAGGCCGCCGCGGAGTTCCCCTTGTTGTACTTCGGCGTGGCGAAGCTCTGGGGCCTTACCGGACGCAGCGAGTTCGCATACCGCCTGGTGATGCTCGTGCTCCACATCGGGGGTGCGTGGGCGCTGTTCGCCATGCTGTATGCGCTGTTCCGGCACATGCTGCTGGCCGCTGCCTTGGCCCTGCTCTACCTGTCCTCCCCCGCGCTGGTGTACTTCGCGCTCGCGTTCATGACCGAGGTTCCGGCGCTGGACCTGGTACTGCTGGCCTGCCTCGCGCTCGTCAGGCATCGGCGAACGGGCGCACCCGGGTGGCTGGTCGCGAGCGCCCTGGTCTTCGCCCTGGCCGGCCTGCTGAAGGTCACGGCCTTGATGGTGCCACTGGCTTTGATGTGCGCACAGGTCGCGGAGCTGTTGCTGCCGAAGCTTGCCGCCCGTAACGGGCGCCTGTTCGAGCGGCATGGCCGCCTTCTGCTCGTGCTCTATGCCGGGGCGTGCCTCCTGGTATGGGCCTGGTACAGCTACACCATGCGGTACAACACGCTGCACGAGGGTTCCTTCAGCAACCAGGAGGCCCAGCCGCCCTGGCGCATGCCGCAGTGGGAAGTGGAGCGCGCTTGGGACTTCGCCACGACCCTGTTGCCGTCCATGGTGCACCATTGGACCGTATGGGTGATGATGCTCGCGGCCCTCGCCTTCCTGGTGTGGCACCGCAAGCGTCTTCCGCTCGGCGTGCTGGTGTTGAACACGACCCTGCAGGGGGGCACCGCGCTCTACACCGTGCTATTCTTCCCGGCGCTGAACGAGCACGACTACTACTTCATCATTCCCCTGGTCATGCCCTGGTGCCTCATCACCAGCGCCCTCTGGATGCTCCATCGGCAACGGCCTGCGGCGCTCCTCTCCCGATGGGGCCTGGCAGGCCTGTGCGGGCTGTCCCTGCTGAACATGGCCTATGCGCGAGAGGACCATCTCATGCGGACCAGGGTCCATGGCACCGTTCGGTCCGTGGGCACCTTCCCCCTTCATGACAAGCGTGACCTGGACTACTGGCAGGAGAGCCAGTACTGGGACCTCTCCGGACTGCTGAACATTGAACCCATCGCACGTGGCATCGGCATCAGCCCGCAGGACACGATCATCTGTGTACCGGACCCGAGCGTGTGCGCAGGCCTTTACCTGGCCGGGCAGCGTGGCTGGCAGAACTTTGGCGCCGTGCACCTGCTGAAGGACAGCACCTCCATGGCGCTTTATCGTTCGCGCGGAGCGCGCTACCTGTACGTGCTGCGGCCGGAGTGGCTTCAACAACCGTACACGCGGGCCTTCACACAGCATCTGGTGCTCGAGCACGAAGGGGTGCGGATCTACGATCTACGGCCCTGAAGGGGTGAGCGGGCCGTGGAGGCACAGGCTGTTCTTCACCGGAAGAATCCCGACCTTCGCCGGACGCCATGATCCCGATCAAGACGCTTTCGATCATCATTCCCGCCTACAACGAGGAGCGCACGATCCACCTGATACTCGACAAGGTGCGCGACGCCATGCTCGATCACGGCATCGCGAAGGAGGTGATCATCGTGAACGACGGTTCGAAGGACGGGACCGTGGCGGCGGTTCAGCGCTACATGGCCGCGAACCCTGCGATGGGCATCAAGTTCTTCGAACAGCCCCGGAACATGGGCAAGGGCGCGGCCATCCACCGCGGTATCAAGGAGGCCACGGGGGAGTGGCTGCTGGTGCAGGATGCAGACCTGGAGTATGACCCCCGCGAGTACAACCTGCTGCTGAAACCGGTGGTGGAAGGCTTCGCCGATGTGGTCTTCGGCTCTCGCTTCGTGGGGCACCACCCGCACCGCATCCTCTTCTTCTGGCACACCATCGGCAACAAGTTCCTCACCTTCCTGTCCAACGCGTTCAACAACTTGAACCTTACGGACATGGAGACCTGCTACAAGCTCATCCGCAGCGATGTGGCCAAGGCCCTCGTGTTGAAGGAGCGCCGTTTCGGTTTCGAGCCGGAGGTCACTGCGAAGCTGGCCAGGGTGAAGGATGTGCGCATCTATGAGGTCGGCATCAGCTACTACGGACGCACGTATGCGGAGGGCAAGAAGATCGGCTGGAAGGACGGGTTCCGGGCGATCTGGTGCATCGTGAAGTACGGGCTCTTCGCCTGATCCCTTCGCATGGATGCGAGACCCACACGGATGGAGGCCGCGGCCATCGCGGTCGGCGTGCTGGGCGGTGTGGTGCTCCTGTTGTTGCGTGCGGTGAGCGAAGGCTTGCTCGAAATGGGCGATGGTGTGAACCACTACATGATCGCCCGTTACAGCTGGAGGCATCCCGAGCTGTTCATGGACCTTTGGGGCAAGCCCCTGTTCACGCTCCTGGCCTCGCCGTTCGCCCAGCTCGGCCATGTGGGCGTTGCCGCGTTCAACGCGCTTGTGGCCACCGCCACCGCATGGGCGGGCGTGCGGTCCCTTCGCCCGGCGGGCGGTGCGGCACAGCTCACCTTCCCGTTCCTGATGCTGCTGGCCCCGCAGTACGTGCTTATGGTGATCGCGGGCATGACCGAACCGCTCTTCGGACTGCTCACCCTGCTCACCCTGTTGCTGCTCCTGCACGAACGCACGGTGATGGCCGCCACCATCGCCTCGCTGACGCCCTTCGCCCGGCCGGAGTACATCGCCTTCCTGCCCCTGGTCATGGGCTGGTTCATCCTTCAGCGCAACTGGCGCGCCCTGCCGTGGTGCCTGGCAGGCCTCGTCGCGTACGGAGCCATCATGACGGTCGTGAAAGGAGAACCGCTCTGGTTCTGGACCAGTGACCCTTACAGGCACGCCGACGGGGTCTACGGCTCCGGTCCGCTCAACTTCTTCACCGCACGGGCCGAGACGGTGTTCGGGCGTCCCTTGCTCACCTTCGGTGTGTCCGCACTGCTGCTGTGGCCGCTCATCCATTGGAAGGACAACGACCACCGACGGCAGCATCGGCTCATGCTCGTGTGCGCGGCGCTGCCGGTGCTGGGTATCGTGGCCGTGCACTCGGTCCTTTGGCACACCGGCATGCGCGGTTCGGCCGGGCTGGTGCGCGTGCTCGCGACAGCTGTGCCATTGGCGGGGCTGTTCACCGCATGGACGCTCGGTCGTGGTGCATCCCTGGTGCTCCAACGCCGATGGGTCGCAGCGCTCACCGCGGTGTTGCTCACCGCGGGAACGGCGGTATGGAGCATCGATGACCTGACGAAGCAGGTGCGGTTGCCCATCCCCCAGGAGATGAACCAGCGGTTCCTCGATGCCGCGTCCTTCGGGCTCAAGGAGCACCTTCGGGATGGGCGCCGCGTGTACTCGACACATCCGTACATCGCCTTCCGGTCGGAGGTGGACCCCTTCGACACGGCACAGTACCACCCGATCTGGGGCCTCAGCGAGGAGGATGTGGAGCGGCGTTTCCGCCCGGGCGACCTGTTGCTCTGGGACTCGCAGCTGGGTTCGAACGAGGCGGGGATCCCGCTTGAACGTGTGTTGAACGATGGCCGGTTCGCGGTGCTGGAGACCTTCGAACCGCCGGAAGGAAGCCTTGTCCTGGGCGGTCATGTCTATGAGATCTTCCTGTTCGAGCGGCGCGATGTGGTGCGGTCCTTCACCATCGACACCTTGATCTGGCAGGGAACGGTGCGTGGGGTCAGCGGCGTGCGGATGGACACCGTGCGATGCGACGAGCAGGCCCCGTTCAGGCTCTGCCTGAAGGAGGGCGAGTTCCCGCTGGAGATCCTCGGACTTCCGTTCCCGGGGCCGGAGAGCATCTATGACGAGCTCATCGTGACCGCCGATGCGCGGGTGGAGGAGGGTTCGCGCCTGACCATCGCGTATTCGCAGAAGGTGGCGGGCAAGGGCATCCGGTACGATCAGGAGGACGTGCCAACAGGAGCGCTGGTGTTCAACCGCCGCATCCCCCCGATGGACCCCGGCACCGAGCATGTCCTCTACCTCTGGAACATCGGCAAGCGGCCGTTCGCGCTTGATAACTTCTCCGTGCTGCGGAAACGATGGACCCAGCGCCCGGCCTGAACCGCAGCCTTTGGAAAGACCCGGTCGCCTGGACCGGGCTGGCCTTGTTCGGGTACCAGGCCGTGCTGGCGCTGCTCTTCCACCTGGAGCGCACGGCCACAGTCGACAGCGCGTTCTTCTCCTTCCTCCTTGTTGACTCGGGACTGCCCGTGGAGGCCCTTGGTCGTTACGGGTCATGGCTTGCCCAACTGCCCGCGCTCGCCCTGGTCCACCTGCACGCGCCGCTCGACGTGGTGCTTCGTGCCTATTCGCTCTCCTTCGTGCTGATCGATGTGGGCGTGTTCCTCCTGCTCCTTCGCCTGCGCGACCGGGAAGCCGCCATCGCGCTGCCGGTGGTGAAGACCGCCGCCTTCCATTACACCTTCTACTACGGCATCTCCGAATTGAACCAGGGCCTCACCTTGATGGTGCTGGCCTGGGCGTTGCT
>JAEUSV010000131.1 GCA_016788485.1 Flavobacteriales bacterium | reverse complement strand
GCGAACACCAGCCCACACGCCCATGTTAGCTGTCCTTGGGAGGCCAGCAGGATGGACGCCACGCCACAGGCTAGGTTCGCGGTCGTCAGCAGGTCCGGCAGGCGTGGAAAGCGCATGGGGCGGGCCGAAGTTGGGTAATTTCGGGGCAATAAGTGAGGCCACCTTCAGTTAGAAGCTGCGTCTAGAACACATTGGCATGAAGACCTTGAGCGTGAGCGTGGTGCGTGGCCTTGCCGCAGCGGTGACGATGGCCGGGACCGTGGGTGCCCTGGCCCAGGACGCCCCCAAGTACAGCAACGAGTTCCTTACCATCGGCGTGGGGGCGCAGGCCTTGGGCATGGGCCAGGCCATCACGGCCAACATCAGCGATGTGAACGCGGGCTACTGGAACCCCGCGGGCCTGCTGGGTGTGCAGGGCGACCTGCAGATCGGGGCCATGCACAGCGAGTTCTTCGCCGGCATCGCCAAGTACGACCACATCGGCATCGCCAAGCCCATCGACAGCACCAGCGTCATCGGCTTCTCCTACATCCGTTTCGGGGTGGACAACATCCCCAACACGATCGACCTGATCGACAATGCGGGCAACCTGAACTACGACCGCATCACCAGCTTCAGCGCCACCGACAACGCCTTTCTCATCAGCTACGCGCGCAAGCTCAGCGTGCCGGGCCTGTCGCTGGGGGGCAACGCCAAGGTGATCTACCGCCGCGTGGGCGACTTCGGCCAGGCCTGGGGCTTCGGGCTTGATGCAGGTCTTCAGTACAAGCGGAAGAACTGGCGTTTCGCCGCCGTGGCCCGCGACGTCACCGGCACCTTCAACGCGTGGACCTACACGCTGGACCAGCGCACCATCGAGGTGTTCCAGCAGACCGGGAACGAGCTTCCGGAGAACAGCGTGGAGGTGACCCTGCCGCGCCTGGTGCTCGGCGCCGCCCGGGGTTTCCGCTTCAACGAGAAGTTGGGCCTGGTGGCGGGGGTCGACGTGGAGAACACCTTCGACGGGCCCCGCAACACCCTGATCTCCACCGGCACATGGAGCGCCGATCCGCGCGCGGGCATCGAGCTCTCCTACGCCAACATCGTGTACCTGCGCGGGGGGGTGAACATGTTCCAGTACATCACCGACCTCGACGGTGAGCGCACGCTCACCATGCAGCCCAACCTGGGCCTCGGTCTGCGCATCAAGAGCTTCCACCTGGACTACGCACTATCGCGCATCGCCGAGGGTGATGAGCAGCTCTTCAGCAACATCTTCTCCCTCCGCTTCGACCTGTTCAAGAAGTCCGGCTCATGATCCGAACGCTGCTCGCCCTGCTGATCCTGTCCGTGCACGCCCCGGCCGCGCTCGCGCAGTCGTTCGGCAATGAGTGGATCGACTACGGCAAGCAGTACTGGCAGTTCAAGATCACGCAGGAAGGCCTGCAGCGCATCGACAGCGTCACCCTGGCCAACGCTGGTTTCCCGGTCGCCACGGTCGACCCGCGCGACATCCAGGTGTTCGGCCGCGAGCAGGAAGTGCCGATATACGTGGAGGGCGAGGGCGATGGCGTGTTCAACGCCACCGATTTCGTGGAGTTCTACGCCAAGCGCAACGACGGTTGGAAGGACAGCCTGTTGTGGGAGGAACCCGCCTACCAGAACGCCCCTTACTTCTCGCTCGTCAACGACACCATCATCTACTTCATCACCTGGGACCCGGTGGGGCAGCCCAAGCGCATCGTACCGTACACCAACACCAACTACGGGCAGTATGTACCGCGCGGCTGGTTCTGGTACGAGAGCCTCTCGGGCACCAACAACCGCTACTACCGAGGCAACCGCACCGCTATCCAGGCAGGCGACGCCTTCTATTCCGAGGCGGAAGGCTATTTCTTTAACCAGGAACTGTTCAATGATGGCACCAATCCGGCTTCTTCCCAGCAGGACATCGTGCTCAACTGTCCTTCTCCGAACCTGTTCCCAGGAACACCATGGGCAAGGCTGAAAGTGGTGGTGGCCGGATCCAACAACCCTGGTGCGGAGTTCTGCGACGACCACCACTTGGAAGTGAAGTTCAACAACTATCCGTTCGCTGATCGGGTGTACCGCGGTTATGACCTGAACACTTTCCAAGATTCTGTGGCCTATTTTCTGTTGGGCCCGAATAACACCGTTCGGCTCCGCGTGGTGCACGACCTAGGACCTTGCGGGGCCGTGGCCGGCAACTATCCCGACCGGCAGGTGCATTCATACTCCCTCCTCCGCTATGCCCGCTACTTCCAAATGGCCTTCCAGCCAGTCGTGGAGATGGGAATCCCCGATCAGCCCGGCGACCCGTTGAGCCTGCTGCAGTTCCAGCAGATCAATGTGCAGCCCATCGTGTACTCCTGGGGCGACACGTTGCGCAGGCAGTTGGCCCAGCCGTACAATAACCTGTACTCGGCCCTGGTGCCCGCCGACCCCAACGGCAGCATCACCAAGGCCATCATGTTCACCGTGGGTGCCATCTGGAACGCGACCGCGCTCACCCCGGTGAACGGCACCGGCTACTTCACCGACTTCACGCAGCTCGCCGCTGATTCGGTGGTGGCCATCGTGAGCCACACGAGCCTGATGAACGCCGCCGCACAATATGCGGCCTACCGCGAGACCAGTCCGGCCAACCCCTGGAACACCGTGCTCGCCGATGTGGAGGAGCTCTACCTGCAATACGGCGGCGGCATCCGCAGGCATCCCCTGGCCATCCGGGGCTTCATGCGCCACCTGCTCACGGCCTACCCGTCGAAGCCACAGGGCCTCTTCCTCATCGGCAAGGGCGTGCAGACCCCGCGTACCGATTTCTTCAGCGGCACCCGTTTCTTCCCGGGTGAAAGCGCCAACGCGCTGCAATGCCTGATCCCCTCGGTGGGCATGCCACCGAGCGACAACTGCTTCACCCTGGGCATCGGCGGTGATCCGCGGATCCTCGAAGTGCCCGTGGGACGTCTCGCGGCGCGCAACGAACAGGAGGTGCTCGACTACCTCGACAAGGTGCAGCAGTTCGAGACCAACCAGCTCACCCCGCAGCCGTGGATGAAGAACATCCTGCACTTCCGCGGCGGCTTCAACAGCGCCGAGTGGGCCCAGTTCGACAATGCCTTGGAGAGCTTCAAGGTGCTGGCCGAGGACACCAACTTCGTGGGAAGGGTGACCAAGTTCGTGAAGAACGGCAGCGGCCTCATCCAGCCTGCCAGCGCCGACAGTGTGTCGGACATGATCACTGCGGGTACCACGCTCATGACCTTCTTCGCCCACGCAACCGGCGGCGGCTTCGACATCACCATCGACAACCCCAACGACTACGACTGGAACGGCCGTTACCCGGTGATGATCGGCAACTCGTGCTACACGGGCAACATCCACCTCACCAACAACGCCAGTGCCAGCGAGCTCTTCGTGCGCACGCCGGACGCCGGGGCCATCGGCTTCCTCTCCACCGTCGACATCGGCTTGTCGTCCAACCTGCAGTTCTACACGCGTTCGTTCTACGAGAGCTTCAGCCAGCTCAACTACGGCTGGCCCATCGGTCGGCACATCCAGCATGCGGTCTTCACCACGCTCAACTTCCAGCCGATCCCGCTGAACAACCTCAACACGGCACAGAGCTTCACCCTCCACGGCGATCCCATGCTGGTGATGAACTCGCCCGACCAGCCGGAGTTCACCGTCTCCACGCCCGATGTGCGGCTCACGCCCGACCCCATCACGGCCGACATCGATTCGTTCCAGGTGGCGGTGAAGGTGACCAACATCGGTCGCGGTACGCTCACGCCGATCAGCGTGGCCGTGCAACGCACGCTCCTCGAGGAGGGCATCACCGAGGCGCCCATCGTGGAGCCGCTCACCCTGTACCACGAAGGCGAGGTGTTGGTGACGCTGCCTGTGCTCGCCGATTCGGGCGGGGTGGGTGCGAACACCCTCAGCATCCGCGCCGACCTCGACCCAGCGCTCGTGCCGGAGCAGATCGACGACATCGGCAACAACCAGGTCGACACCACCTTCCTGATCGTGAGCGGTGATGTGGTGCCGGTGTACCCCTACGAGTACGCGGTGACCCCCGAAACGGGACCGGCGCTGAAGGCCAGCACTGGCGACCCCTTCGCGGCGCCCCGCACCTATGTGTTCCAGATCGACACCACCGACCTGTTCAACAGCCCGGTGATGGAGCAGGGGCAGGTCACCGGCCCCGGAGGAGTGATCACTTGGCAGCCCCAGAGCATCTACAGCGTGAACAGCAGCGCCGACAGTGTCGTGTTCTTCTGGCGCTGCAGCGTGGACAGCACCGGCAACGGCGGCTACAATTGGCGCGAGTTCTCGTTCCAGCACATCACCAACAGGCGCGGCTGGGGACAGGCGCACCACTTCCAGTTCAAGAAGGACCGCTTCGACCAGATCATCCACAACCGTCCCGACCGCCGCTTCGACTACTTCGTGGGTCAGCGCCGCATCTCGGTGAACCTGCAGGGTGGCTCGCTCCCCGCCGACTGGTACATCGACCTGAGCTGGCAGGACGGCAACGCCTGCGGGGCCACGCCCGCCTTCCACGTCGCCGTGATCGACCCCTTCAACTTCACGCCGTGGGGCACCAAGTGCGGGTCCCTCAACCCGAACAACAACTTCGGGAACGCGAACTACGACTGCAACACACTCTGCAACGGCCTGGGCCGACCGATCAACTACTTCTCCTTCCGGCAGAACAACAATGCGAACGAGTTGCTGTACATGGATACGATGCTTACGCAACGGATCCCTGACGAGCATTACGTGCTGATCTACACCTACAGGTATATTTTCAAAGATCCGGCTCCGGCGCAATGGAACACCATCCGCAACATCCTGGGCTCCTGGGGCGCCACCAACCTCCTGAACGATGTGGTGCCCGACAGCGTGCCGTACGTGTTCCTGGTGAAGAAGGGCGATCCCTCCACCGCGGTGGAACAGTGGGGCCCCACCACCACGTCGTACGTCGATTTCAATGCCTATGTCGGCGTGACCTCACGTTCCGGCACCATCACCGCGCCCATGGCCGGGCCGGCGCTGGAGTGGCACGGCGCCTATTGGAACGATGTGCTCCAGCCCGCTGACAGCACCATGATCCGCCTGAGCGCCGGCAACGCCATCGGCGTGGAATCGCTGCAGCACGAGCGGCCCAGTCCCGAGGATTCGCTCACCGCCTTCACCACGCCGCCGCTCGGGCTCGACGCGGCGCTGTACCCCACCGCGCGCTTCCAGGGGGCCTTCGCGCAGACCTCCGTGCTGGACACCACGCCCTCGCAGCTCAAGCGCTGGCACCTGCTGTACGATCCGGCGCCCGAGTGCGCCATCGACCCGCCGCTGGGCTTCGTCGAGGCCATCGACAGCGTGTTCGAAGGCCAGTTCGCCCGCGTGATGGTGGCGGTGCACAACATCAGCGAGTTCGACATGGACAGCCTGCTGATGGGCGCGTGGGTGATCGACGGCACCAACCAGCGCCGCCTGGTGCACTACAAGGTGAACAGGCCGCTGCCCGCCGGTGATGTGCTGCGCGACACCATCGTCTTCGCCACCGACGACATGGCGGGCCTCAACACCCTGCTGATCGAGGCCAACCCGCTCGACACCGCCACCGACCTCTACCACCAGCCCGAGCAGTACCACTTCAACAACATCGCGCAGCTGCGCTTCCTCATCCAGGACGACCGCGAGAACCCGATGCTCGACGTCACCTTCGACGGCCAGCACATCATCGATGGTGATGTGGTGAGCGCGCGCCCCGAGATCCAGGTGACGCTCGACGACGAGAACCCCACGCTGCTGCTCGATACGCCCGGTGACACGATCCACTTCAAGGTATTCCTCACCGATCCCACCAACGTCACGCGCCGCATCTACTTCCGCGAAGGCGCCCTGGACGTGATGCAGTTCGTGCCCGCCGACGGTCCGGAGAACATCAGCCGCATCATGTACCGGCCCACCTTCGCGGCCGACGGCCAGTACACGCTCACCGTGCAGGCCAGCGACATCAGCCGCAACCAGAGCGGCGACAATGATTACACGGTGCGGTTCGAGGTGGTGAACCGTCCCACCATCACCGAGGTGCTCAACTACCCGAACCCCTTCACCACCAGCACGCGTTTCGTGTTCACCGTCACCGGCCAGCAGCCGCCCACGTACATGAAGATCCAGATCATGACGGTGAGCGGGCGTGTGGTGCGCGAGATCGACATGAGCGAACTGGGACCGCTACGGGTGGGCCGCAACATCACCGAGTACGCCTGGGACGGCACGGACCAGTACGGCGACAAGCTCGCCCGCGGCGTGTACCTGTACCGCGTGGTGGCCAAGCTCAACGGCGAGGAGCTGGAGCACCGGTCCACCGGCGCCGACGGTTACTTCGAGAAGGGCGTGGGCAAGATGTACCTGCTGCGCTGAAGCGGGCGGATATCTTCGCCGCCATGGCGCGCCACCGCGGAGCCTACCTGCTCGCTTCCATCGCCACCGCCCTGCTGTGGGTGCTGGCCTGGCCTGCCACCGGCGGCCTTACCCCGCTGGCCTTCGTGGCCTGGGTGCCCCTGCTGCTCGCGGCCGACCATTGGATCCAGGCCCGCCCCGAGGAGCGGCCCCGCAACTGGCTCACCTGGACCTACCTCGCGCTCTTCCTCTGGAACGCCTGCACCACCTACTGGCTCGGGCTGGTCGATGAGGGTTGGGGCACGCGCCTGGTGAGCGGCGGCTTCCCCATGACCGCCAACGCGCTGCTGATGGTGATCCCCTGGTGGCTGCACCGCGCCGCCTACCGCCGCATCGGGCCGCGCGCCGCGCCCGTGGCCCTGGTGGCCGGTTGGCTGGCCTTCGAGCACCTCCACTTCGACTGGGACCTGCAATGGCCGTGGCTCACGCTGGGCAACGTGTTCGCGGTACGCACCGGCTGGGTGCAGTGGTACGAGTGGACGGGGGCCCTCGGTGGTTCGCTGTGGGTGTGGGGCGTGAACCTGCTGGTGGCGCGTGCGGTGCTCGCAGCGCGGCAGGGCTTCACCGGCATCGCGCGCCGGTCGGGCGCAATGGCCCTCGGGCTCGTGCTGCTGCCCATCGGCGTGTCGTGGGCCATCGATGCGGCGCGTGCCGGCGCCCAGGGGCCCGCGGTGGAGGTGGTGGTGGTGCAGCCCAACATCGATCCCTACACCGAGAAGTTCGGCGGCATCGATCCCATCCGGCAGCTCGAAGGCATGCTCGCGCTGGCCGAGCGCACCATCACCGACAGCACGCGCCTGGTGGTGCTGCCCGAGACCGCCCTGCAGGAGAACGCCACCTTCGACATGCGCACCGGCGTGCCCGTGCCCCGCGGCCTGTGGGAGAACGACCTTACGCGCTCGGGCAGCTACGCGGCGATCCGCGCCTTCCAGCAGCGCCACCCGAACGCTGCCGTGCTCACCGGCATGTCCAGCGGCTACCTCTTCAAGCCCGGTGAGCCGCGTTCGCGCACCGCGCGCTACTGGGAGGGCATCGACCGCTGGTACGACGCCTACAACGCCGCCATGCTCGTGGACGAGCGCGGGCGGGTGGAGGTCTACCACAAGTCGAAGCTGGTGGTGGGGGTGGAGCTCATGCCCTTCCAGTCGCTGCTGGAGCCGCTGGTGGGCAGTTTCAGCCTGGACCTGGGCGGCACCAGCGGAAGCCTGGGCAGCGGCGAGGAGCGCCCCATCCTGCGCACGGCCGATGGGCGCATCGGCCTGGTGCCCGCCATCTGCTACGAGAGCGTGTTCGGGGACCATCTGGCGCACCATGCACGGCAGGGCGCCAACCTGCTCGCGGTGATCACCAACGATGCGTGGTGGGGCGACTCGCCCGGCTACCGGCAGCACCTGGCCTATGGGCGCCTGCGCGCGATCGAGCTGCGCCGCTGGGTGGTGCGCTCGGCCAACACCGGCATCAGCTGCTTCATCGACGACCGTGGCCGCATCGTGGACCCTGCGCCCTGGTGGACGCCCACGGCGCTGCGGGCCCGCGTGCCCACCTCCACCGAGCCCACGCTCTTCCTGCGTTTCGGCGATGTGATCGGCCGGCTGGCCCTGGCGGTCGCTGTGGCCTTGGTGGCCTGGGTGCTGGTGAACGCGGTGCGCCGCCGCTTCGCCAAGGCGTAGTTTCGCGGCCCCGAACAAGCGCGCCGCGCATGCGTTCGGTATGCACCATGGAAGTCCGTCCCCGCACCGGTGTGGTGCTGATCAACGTGGGCACGCCCGACAGCCCGAAGGTGGGCGACGTGCGCCGCTACCTCCGCGAGTTCCTCGGCGATGGCCGCGTGATCGACCTGCCGTGGCTGGGGCGCAAGCTGCTGGTGAACGGCATCATCGCGCCCTTCCGCGCGCCCAAGAGCGCGAAGGCCTACCGGAAGCTGTGGACACCCGAAGGCTCGCCCCTGATCGTGCACGGCAACGCCCTGGTGAAGGCCGTGCAGGAGCGCCTGGGACCGGATCACAAGGTGGTGCTGGCCATGCGCTACCAGAACCCGCGCATGAAGGAGGCCATCGATGGCCTGATCAAGATGCAGGTGGAACGCGTGGTGCTCGTGCCGCTCTTCCCCCAGTACTCCAGCGCCGCCACCGGTACGGCCCTTCAGGAGGCCATGGCCATCCTCGGCGGTTACACCGACGTTCCCGCCGTGCGTTCGGTGCCTCCCTTCCACCACGATGCCGGCTTCCTCGACGCCTTCGCGGAGCGCATCCGCAGCCATGGGCCTGAAGGCTACGACCATGTGCTCTTCAGCTTCCATGGGCTGCCCGACCGGCACATCCAGCGCTCGCACACCAGCTGCTCAGGCGCGATGGCATCACGTCTCGACAAGGCCCCGGTGGCGGGATGTGCGTGTGAGCACGGTCCCTACGATAAGCACCCGGCATGCTACAAGATGCAGTGCCATGGCACGGCCCGTGCCCTGGCCGAACGGTGCGGCCTTCCGCGCGAGCGTTGGTCCGTGGGCTTCCAGAGCCGCCTGGACAAGCGCTGGGTGACACCCTTCAGCGATGTGCTCGTGGAGCAGTACGCGAAGCAGGGGATGAAGCGCCTGTTGATCGTGAGCCCGGCCTTCGTGGCCGACTGCCTGGAGACCACCATCGAGATCGGGGAGGAGTACGACGAGCTCTTCCGCGAGCACGGTGGCGAGCGCGTGCAACTCGTAGGGAGCCTGAACGCGCAGCCCGCGTGGGCCGACGTCCTCACCCGGCTGATCCGCGAGGCTTGATGGCCTGGAAATGAAAAGGGCTCCCGCAGGAGCCCTTTTCCAATGCGTTGTTCGCGCGCTCAGTAGATCATCACCCGGCGCTGTAGCAGCTGATCGCTGTTGCGCAGCTGGAACACGTAGATGCCCGTGGCGATGTCCGTCTTGGGGAAGGACACCGTGGTCATGCCGTTCTGGAAGTTCTGCTGCGCCTTGTAGCCCATGGTGCGGCCTTGGAGGTCCACGAGGCTCACGTCGTGGATCACGTCGATGGTGCTGCTCACCAGCACGTTCACGTTGGTGCCGTCGTCCCAGGCGCTCACGATCTGCGTGCCGTTCGCGGACTCACAGCCCACGCTGATGGCGTCGTAGTAACGCGTTTCACCATCGAGGTCGGTCTGCAGCAGGCGGTAGTAGCTCAATTCGCCGCCCTGCTCGTCCACCAGCGTGTAGTTCTGCTGGGTGGAGCTGGTGCCGGCCGCGATCACCTGGCCCACCACGGTCCAGTTCGCCATATCCGTGCTCTTCTCCACGGTGAAGTAGTCGCTGCCCGACTCGGTGGCCGTGGTCCACTCCAGCTTCACGCTCCCGTTGTCGCACAGGCCCTTGAAGGAGGTGAGCTCCACGGGGAGCGGTTGGCTGCGGTTGGTCAGGGTCCATGCGCGGAAGAAATCAGCGCCACCCACGGTAACCGTGGTCACCGAGCTCGTCGGTGCACCACCGGCATAAGTGGAGCCAGGGAACAGCACATCACCCCACTTGTTCAGCGCATCGTTGAAGCGCTGTGCGAAGAGCTGCGTGGTACCAGCGATGATGGTGTTGCCCGCCTGGATGTCGTTGTTGGCATGCTCGAAGCCGAGCGTCACGGTGGGGGAGGTCGCATAAGCGTACCCAGCCTCCTGTGTGTCGATGATCCAGAAGCGGTCGACAGCTTCGGGCGAGTTGTTCGGCAGGCCGGTGTTGTAGTCGTTCATGTGGGTCACGCCGGCGTCCGCCATGTACAGCGTGTTATCCCACGCGTTGGCAGCGGCCACCGCACCACCGAAACCGCTCGTGTTGAGGTAGGGGTAGTAGCTGTACGTGGAGAAAACGAACGAACCCGGACCGGCGGGGGCCGTTCCGATGGTCACGGTGAGCGGGAAGCCCACGTTGGCCTGGTTGCCGTAATTGATCTCGTAGACCCCAGCGGTGGCGCCGATGTTCCAGCGGATCTTGTTCTGGGCCGCTTCGGTGCGGAAATTGCCGGTGGTGTTGGCGCCCAGGTAGGTGATCGCGTTGGCGTTGCCGTTGTCGATCACCAGGTAGGTGCCGGGGTTCTGCGCCGCACGCGGATCCGGGTCCCACACGAGGTACGGGTCCGTGGCCCCGGCGTTGTTGATCACGAGCCGGGCAGCCTGTCCCCAGGCCATCGCCGTCAGCGTCGTTCCAAGAAGGAGGAGTACGGATTTCTTCATGGTAACCTCAAAAGTAGGTCATTCCCGGATCGACCCGGAGCCGGGACATGCAAGTTCGTTCAAAGATCGGGATCCTGTCAAGGAGCAGGCCGTGGACCGACGGGGGTGTCCGTGATTAAACATCCTGGTGATCAAGGTGTTCGGTCGACTTGAGCGGCGTGCGTTCCGGCCCCCCTCGCAGGCGGTCCACATGGATGACGGAGGCACCCCGGAACGGTTGCCCGATCGGGGATAACTTGCCGTCCCCCCCGTCCCTGCCCATGGCCCTTGCGGCACCCGCATCCCCGCCCGGAACCCTCAACTGGCGTGCCCTTGCCGTTCACGACCGGTTCCTGGTCCGTCGGCTGGGTCGGGCGGGCGACTGGCTGGTGGCCGTGGGAGCCCGGTCGCTGCACGAGACCCCCCCCGCCGGACAGTGGAGCCACGGGCACGTGGCCTACGCCCTGAAGGACCGATTGGAGCCCCTGCGCTCGCGGTTGCCACAGGAGGACGACCTTCCCCTTTGCCAGTGGGCTGTGCCGCATGCCGTGCTGCGTATCGGTGCCGGCAGTGCCGAGGTGCTCCATCATGGCGGCGACCTGCCCGCCGCACAGCAGCTGCTCCACGAACTGCGCCGCCCCTCTGAAGGAGCCCGAGCCGCACCGCTCACCGGATGGCGCCTGCGCACCGACCGCGAGCACTACCTCGCCCAGGTGGCCAAGGCGTTGGCGCACATCCAGCGTGGCGACGTGTACGAGCTGAACTATTGTGTGGAGCGCAGCACCCGGGTCCCGGGTTGGGACCCCTTCGCCGGCTTCGCCCGCCTGATGGCCGCCAATCCCGCGCCGTACGCCGCGTTCCACCGTTGCGGTGACCTGTTCGCCCTGTGCGCCAGCCCTGAGCGGTACCTGCGCATCGCTCAGGGCCGCATCACCGCCCAGCCCATGAAAGGCACGCGCCGGCGCCACGCCGACCCCCTGGAGGATGCGCGCCTGGCCCTTGAGCTGGCGCACGACGCCAAGGAGCGCAGCGAGAACATCATGGCCGTGGACGTGATGCGCAACGACCTGAGCCGCGTGGCCGCGCCACGCTCCGTGCGTGTGGATGAGCTGTGCGGTGTGCACGCCTACCCGCATGTGCACCAGATGATCAGCACCATCACCGCCGCCTTGGACGAGGGCCGCACCACCTGGGACGCTGTGCGCACCAGCTTTCCCATGGCCAGCATGACCGGCGCGCCGAAGCTGCGCGCGATGGAGCTCATCGACGAGCTGGAGGACATGCCGCGCGGGCTGTTCAGCGGGACCCTCGGCATCGTTTCGCCCGAGGGCGACACGGACCTCAACGTGGTGATCCGCACCGTGACCTACAACGCGGCCACCGGTCGCGCCTCGCTGATCACCGGGAGCGCCATCACCGCGGGCAGCGACCCGGCGCTCGAGTGGGAGGAATGCGCGCTGAAGGCTGACAGTGTGCTCAACGCCCTGGGCCATGAAGGATGAAGTGCGGCGCTTCCTGCGTCGGCATGCGCTGCTGTCGGATGGCGCGCCTGTGCTGGTTGCCGTGAGCGGCGGTGTGGACAGCATCGTGCTCCTGGATGTGCTGCGCGCGCTCGGCCACGCGTGCACCGTGGCCCATGTGGACCATGGGCTTCGCGGCGCGGACAGCGATGCTGACCGGGCCTTCGTGGAGGCGCAGGCCGCGGCGCTCGGCGTGCCTTGCCTGGTGCGCCGGGTGCCCGTGAAGGCCCACGCCGTGGACGGTAGCTCCGTTCAGATGGCCGCGCGCGAGCTGCGGTATGAGGCGTTGCGCACCATCGCCGCGGAGCTGGGCATCGCCCACATCGCGCTCGCCCACCACCAGGATGATGCGCAGGAGACCTTCCTCATCGAACTGCTGCGCGGCGGTCTCACCACCATCCCGGTGCGATCCGGGCCCTTCGTGCGCCCCCTGCTCGGTGTGGGCCGCGCCGCCATTGAGGACCATGCGCGCAAATGCGGGCTGCAATGGCGCGAGGATGCCAGCAACACCGACCCCAAGTACCTGCGCAACCGCGTGCGGCACGAACTGCTGCCCTTGATGGCCACGCTCGCACCCGGCGCGGGGCGTGTGCTGGCCCGGACCCTGGAACGACTGCGTGCGCAGAACGCTTACGTGGAGCAGGGCATGACGCAACAGATGGCCGACCTGGGCGATGCGGTGCCGCTGACGCTCGTGCGCGATCCCGTGAGCGGACCACTCGCGCTGCACCATTGGCTGCGGCCCTTGGGCTTTCATCCCGACCAGCTCGAGCGCCTGCGCGAGGCGGTGGAGGCCGGCCATGTGGGTGCCATGTTCATGGCGGATGATGCCCGGGTGACGGTGGACCGCGAGGCCCTGCTGCTCGACCGTGCGCCCCTGCCGCCGTTGGTGCCCTTCGAGGTGGGGGAGGACCTCGTGGTGCCTGAAGGAGCTCCGTTCACGCTCGTGCGCTGCGGTCCGGAAGCGGTGGACCTCGATGCCGGTCCGCTCGTGGCCTGGTTGGAAGCCGCACATCTCCGCTTCCCGCTGTGGTTCGGGCCATGGTCGCCCGGTGATCGCATGCGTCCGGCCGGGCTCGGCGGCTCCAAGCTGGTGAGCGACATCCTGATCGATGCGCATGTGCCCCGGCGGCGCAAGGAGCGCACGTGGGTGATGCGCTCGGGCGGAGCCATCACCTGGCTCGTGGGCCACCGATTGGCGGAAGGCGCGGCGGCCGCGAATGGCCCCGTGCTGCGCGTTGAACTGCAGCGCCGCTGATCCCCGCAACGCGCGGCGGTGTTATCTTGGTGCACACACACACCGGAAATGATCCCCGCCACCGCCGAGAAGATCGAGAAGGAGGACCTGCCCAAGCTGCAGTTCCCGAAGGAGGCCGTGCACCTGAGCCCGGAGCACCGCAGGGAGCTCGACGCCAAGCTCGATCGCGCGATGAAGCTCGGCAACACCGAACAGAACAAGTGCCGCATCCTCTTCAAGGACGCAGAGGGCCTCAAGTATGTGGAGACCACCGTGTGGTCCTTCGACCAGGGGAGCATCGTGCTCAAGTACGGCCACATCATCCCCCTGAGCCGGGTGATCGACGTGCAGTTCCATTGAACCGGCGCGGTCCGGTAGGAATACCATCTTTTAACGAACGCACCGCGGGATGACCGTGCGGGCGGGTCTACTTTTGATGCCCACCGATGGTCATGCGCCGCGCGATTCTGTCCTTGTTCGTCCTCCTTGGTCCCGCGCTCGCGGCCTTGGCCGGTGGTCCCATCTCCTGGTCCTTCGAGGCGATCACCGCTGCGGATGGCAAGGTGGAGGTACACCTGAAGGTGACCTGTGAAGAGGGCTGGCACATCTACGCCCTCACCCTGCCCCGCGACGATGGGCCCATCCCCACCGCGGTGCGCGTGAACCCCTCGCCGGATCATGTCGCTGGCTCGGTGGTGGAACCGAAGCCGGAGGAGGCGTACGACCCCAACTTCGCCATGGACCTGCGCTTCCATGGCCATACCGCGGTCTTCATCCTGCCCGTGGAGCGCCTGGCCAAGGGCGCCTTCACCGTGAGCGGCGAGGTCGAGTACATGGCCTGCAACGACAAGACCTGCCTGCCGCCCATGGCGGTTCCCTTCTCCGTAACCGTTCCCGCCCCCTGATCCATGCGCGTGCTCCGGACGATCCTGCCCCTTTTCCTGCTGCTGTTCACGCTTTCCGTTCGCGCCCAGATCCCGGGTGCCGGAGCCGAGGAGGAGCCCGTGAAGTGGACCATCAGCATGGTGAAGGTGGAGGAGGGTGCGTGGGACGTGGTGTTCCGAGCCGATATCGCACACGGCTGGTACGTGTACTCGCAGCAGAGCTTCGGCGACATGGGGCCCATCCCCACCTCCATCGTGTTCGACACGCTGGCCCACGCCGCACCTGACGGCAAGCCCCGCGAGACGGGGGAGAAGGTGATCCAGGGCGTGGACCCCATGTTCGACATGGAGGTGAAGAAGTTCAAGGGCTACGCGGTGTTCACGCAGCGGGTGAAGGTCTCCGATCCGTCCCTGCCGCTCACCGGCCGCCTTGATTTCCAGGCCTGCGACGACAGCAAGTGCATCTTCCCCGATCCCATGTACTTCCGTGTGACCCTGGGCACGGACAAGGGCGAGTTCGCTGCGCTGCCGTTCACGGCAGGTGGACCGGTTGGTGCTTCGGCCGCGGCCGATGAGCCGGTGACCTGGGCGCTCAACGCCGCCAAGGTGAAGGACGGTCTCTGGCGCTTCACCTACACGGCCACCGTGCAGGACGGCTGGTACATCTATTCGCAGGAGAGCTTCGGGGACGGTCCGATCCCCACTAGCATCGCCCTCGATACCACGGTGGCCCATGCGCGCTTCACCGGCAAGGCCGTGGAGAGCGGCAAGGACATGCACGAGGGCATGGACGAGATGTTCGGCGTGAAGGTGCGCAAGTACAAGCACGCCGTGTCGTTCGCTCAGGATGTGGAGGTGAGCGACGAGACCAAGGACATCACGGGCGTGGTGAACTACCAGGCCTGCGACGACAGCAAGTGCATCTTCCCCGATCCGGTGCCCTTCAGCGTGAACCCAGCGACCGGCGCCATCCGCATCGGTGCGGTGACCGTGGCCCCCGGCGGCGAATGCAAGTACAAGCTCGCCACCGTGGACCTTGGCGCACCGGTGGTGAAGAGCAGCACCGAGGCCGGTGAGGTGAAGCAGGCCTCCTCCCTCTGGAAGATCCTCTTCCTCGGCTTCCTGGGGGGCCTGGTGGCGCTGCTCACGCCCTGCGTCTTCCCCATGATCCCCCTCACGGTGAGCTTCTTCACCAAGGGCAGCGAGGACAAGGCCAAGGGGCTCAAGAACGCGCTCACCTACGGCGGCTTCATCCTCGGCATCTACCTGCTCTTCAGCGTGCCCTTCCACGTGCTGGGCTCGGTGAACGCGGAGATCTTCAACGAGATCAGCACCAATCCCTGGCTGAACATCTTCTTCTTCGTGATCTTCCTGGTGTTCGCCGTGAGCTTCTTCGGCTACTTCGAGATCACCCTGCCCAGCAGCTGGGTGAACAGCATGGACCAGAAGGCCTCGCGCTTCGGGGGGATGATCGGCATCTTCTTCATGGCGCTCACGCTGGCGCTGGTGTCGTTCAGCTGCACGGGTCCGATCCTCGGCTCCCTGCTGGCCGGTGCGCTCACCGCGGACGGCGGGGCGTGGCAGCTTACGGCCGGCCTGGGTGGATTCGGCCTCGCGCTCGCCCTTCCTTTCGCGCTCTTCGCCCTCTTCCCGAGCTGGCTCAACAGCCTGCCCCGCAGCGGCAGCTGGCTCAACAGCGTTAAGGTGGTGCTGGGCTTCGCCGAGGTGGCCCTCGCGTTCAAGTTCCTCAGCAACGCCGACCTGGTGAAGCAATGGCTGATCGTGCCCTACGAGCTTTTCATGGTGGTGTGGGTGTTCTGCTCGCTGGGCATCGTGCTCTACCTCTTCGGCCTCATCCGCTTCCCGCACGACAGTCCTGTGAGCAAGCGGTCCATGACCCGCTGGGGCTTCATCGGCGTGTTCACCGCAGCCACGCTCTACCTCGCCTTCGGTCTCACCGTGGACAGTAAGAAAGGGAGCTTCCGTGCGTTGTCGCTCATGAGCGGACTTGCGCCTCCCGTGGGCTACAGTTGGGTGCTTCCGCAGAAGGCCGAGGCCTTCCACGACCTGGACGAGGCCATGGCGCACGCGAAGGAGGTGGGCAAGCCTGTGATGGTCGATTTCACCGGTTGGGCCTGCGTGAACTGCCGCAAGATGGAGGAGCACGTATGGCCGGTGGATGGCGTGAAGGAGCTCATCCACGATGACTACGTGCTCGTGTCGCTCTACGTGGACGACAAGCGCGAACTGCCGAAGGAGCAGCAGCATGTATACACCACCTGCACAGGCAAGCAGAAGCAGATCCTGACCATGGGCAACAAGTGGAGCACCGTGCAGCTGGAGACCTTCGTGATCAGCAGCCAGCCCTACTACGCGCTCCTGAGCCCCGACGGGGACCTGCTCACCGACCCGGTGGGCTACACGCCCGATCCGGCCGAGTACCAGGCCTTCCTGGAGCGCGGCCTGGAGGGCATGCGCATCCTGGACCAGCGCGCCAGCCGTTAGGCCTTCCGCCCCTTCGATTTGGAGGATCGCGTTCAGCGTTCCATCTTATCCGTCCGCCGATCGACGACTAATCCGTCGTGGCGGTGTGCGATGGAGGAGGTGGACCTGCTGGCGGATGAGGTGATCGCGGTGCGCATCCAGTGGGTGCGCGGGCAGAAGGTGATGCTGGATGCGGACCTTGCTGCGCTGTATGGCGTGCCGACCAAGGCGCTCAATCAGCAGGTCCGACGTAACCAAGAGAGGTTCCCGGTGGATTTTGCGTTCGAGCTCACGCCCGATGAATGGTCCGGTATGAGGTCACAACTTGTGACCTCAAAGGGACGGGGTGGTCGGCGCTACGCCCCCCTGGCGTTCACCGAGCATGGCGTGCTGATGCTCTCCAGTGTGCTCAATAGCGACCGGGCCATCGCGGTGAACATCCGCATCGTGCGCGTCTTCGTGCGCATGAGCCGCCTGCTGCAGAACGACCTGGAGCTGCAGCTGCGCATGGAACGGATGGAGGGGCGGCAGGGCCGGATGGAGGAGGACCTGGGCGGCCTGTTCGAGGCGGTGAAGCAGCTGATGGGGGAGCCCCCGGGCGAGCGCCGACGGCTCGGCTACCGCGGCGGGGACCCGATCTGACGCATCTTTGAAGCCATGAGCAACGACCGCATCCGTTCGCACTTCGACGAGGCCGCCACCGTGCTGCAGCGCTTCCTGGCCGATCCCGAGAACCTGGCCAATGTGGAGCGTGCCGCCGCCTTCATGAGCTATTGCCTGAAACAGGGCGCCAAGGTGATCAGCTGTGGCAACGGCGGCAGCATGTGCGATGCCATGCACTTCGCCGAGGAGCTCACCGGCCGCTACCGCGACGACCGTGCGCCCATCGCGGCCCTCAGCATCAGCGATCCCGGCCACCTCACCTGCGTGGGCAACGACCACGGCTTCGAGCATGTGTTCGCGCGCTTCGTGGAGGCGCACGGGCGCGAGGGCGACGTGCTGGTGGCCATCAGCACCAGCGGCAACAGCCCCAATGTGCTGCGCGCCGCCGAGGTGGCGCGCGCGAAGGGCATGCATGTGATCGGCCTCACGGGCAAGAACGGCGGCAAGCTGGCCGACCTGTGCACGGTGGAGGTGCGCGTGCCCCACGACGGCTACGCCGACCGCATCCAGGAGGTGCACATCAAGGTGATCCATGCGTGGATCGACCACATCGAGCGGGAGATGGCGGCCCCCGGCCGTGCGCAGGAAGGCTGATCGATGATCGTCAAGAACCACGGCTGCGCGGTCTTCGGCATCAATGCCACCCCGGTGGTGGTGGAGACCAACATCCATTCGGGCACCAACTTCTACATGGTGGGCCTGCCGGACAACGCCGTGAAGGAGAGCCACCAGCGCGTGAGCGCGGCCATCAAGAACATCGGGCTGCACATGCCGCGCGGCCGCGAGATCACCATCAACCTGGCCCCGGCCGACATCCGCAAGGAGGGCAGCGCCTACGACCTGGCCATCGCCATCGGCATCCTGGCCGCCAGCGAGCAGATCGCCGCCGACCGCTGCGGCGAGCTGATGGTGATGGGTGAACTGGCGCTCGATGGCGAGGTGCGGCCCATCAAGGGCGCGCTGCCCATCGCCCTGGAGGCACGCCGCAACGGCTTCCGCGGCCTGGTGCTGCCCAGCGCCAACGCGCGCGAGGCCGCCATCGTGGAGGGGCTCGCCGTGTACGGCGTGGACCACCTGGGTCAGGTGGTGGACCTGTTCAACGGACAGGAACTGCCGCGCACCACGGTCGACATTGCCTTGGAGTTCGCCGCGAGCAGCGCGAACCACCTGGTGGACATCAGCGATGTGAAGGGGCAGGAGAACATCAAGCGCGCCTTCGAGATCGCCGCGGCCGGCGGCCACAACGTCATCCTCATCGGCCCGCCCGGCGCCGGAAAGACCATGCTGGCCAAGCGCCTCTCCACGATCCTGCCGCCGCTCAACCTGGACGAGGCGCTGGAGACCACCAAGATCCACAGCGTGGCCGGCAAGCTGCGGAAGGAGGACAGCCTGCTCAGCGTGCGCCCCTTCCGGTCGCCGCACCACACCATCAGCGACGTGGCGCTGGTGGGCGGCGGCTCTTTCCCGCAGCCGGGCGAGATCAGCCTGGCACACAACGGGGTGCTCTTCCTGGATGAGCTGCCCGAGTTCCAGCGCACGGTGCTCGAGGTGCTGCGCCAGCCCTTGGAGGACCGCGTGGTCACCATCAGCCGCGCCAAGTTCACGGTGGAGTACCCCGCGAGCTTCATGCTGGTGGCGGCGATGAACCCGTGTCCCTGCGGCTACCACAACCACCCCGAGAAGGCGTGCGTGTGCCCGCCGGGCGTGGTGCAGAAGTACCTGAACAAGATCAGTGGGCCGCTGCTGGACCGCATCGACATCCATGTGGAGGTGACCCCGGTGCCCTTCAGCGAGCTCAGCAGTGAGCGGCCGAGCGAGCGCAGCGGTGACGTGCGCGAACGCGTGGTGCGCGCGCGCCGGCTGCAGGAGCAACGCTTCGCAGGCACCCCGATGCACTGCAACGCCCAGATGGGCACGCAGGAGGTGCGCCGCGTCTGCCGCATCGACGGCACCGGGCAGGCCATCCTGCAGAAGGCCATGGAGCGGCTCGGCCTCAGCGCCCGCGCCTACGACCGCATCCTGAAGGTGAGCCGCACCATCGCCGACCTGGCGGGCAGCCCCGACATCCGCACGGAGCACCTGGCCGAGGCCATCCAGTACCGCAGCCTCGACCGCGAGGGCTGGGCCGGCTGAGCCGATCGTAACCCACTGCGCCGCTTTGCCGTAGGAGGGGAACGAACAGCCCTCCGACCATGCGCTCCGTCGCCCTTTCCGCCCTGCTTCTGCTGGCCAGCACCCTGGTGGCGCAACGCACCTACCTGAGCGCCACGCTGGAGCCCTGCTCCAAGGGGTCGGCCGCGTTCTACAAGGAGGCCGATGGCCAGGTGGCAGGGGCGTACAAGGCTCGCATCTATACCATGGCCGGCAAGCTGAAGGCGGAAGGCACGTACAGCGATGCCGAGCTGAAGGTGCCGCATGGTCGCTTCACCTTCTATCACCCCAATGGCAAGATCGAGAGCACCGGCGACTACGAGATGGGGGTGAAGGCAGGCGTGTGGAAGCGCTTCGACAACTGGGGCATGGCCCTGGCCGAGAAGATCTACGACCCGAAGCCCATCCAGGAGATCGTGCACGCCCAGGCGAGCACCATGCCCGAGTACCCCGGTGGCCAGAAGGAGCTGGTCCGGTACATCCGCACCAAGGTGGAGGAGCAGCGCATCGAGGACGGCACGGCCACGGCCTCGTTCATCGTGGAGAAGGACGGCACCCTGAGCGAGGTGAAGGTGGATGCGGGGAATGAAGCGGTGAAAGGGCTCATCGAACAGGCGCTCGTGGAGTCACCGAAGTGGCAGGTGGGGGAGAACGGGGGTATCCCCGTGCGCGTGGCGATGAAGGTGCCCATCAAGTATTAGAACCAAGTTCCATACACCATAGAAGCAGGAACGCCAGCCCCGTAAGGCTGGCGTTCGGCTTTTCAGGTGGCGGTGCTCAGGCGTCCTTGCCGTGGCACTGCTTGAACTTCTTGCCGCTGCCGCAGGGACAGGGGTCGTTGCGGCCCACCTTCTTCTCCACGCGCACCGGCTGCACCGGCTGGCGGGGAGGACCTTGCGGAGGCATGGGTCCACGAGGGGGCGGTGCGCCTGCGGGCTGGGGCGCGCGTTGCGGCGCCGCGGTGCTGCTGGAGGCGTACTGGGGCACCTCGGTGCGGCTGGTCTGCAGCTTCTGCGCAGGCTGCTGGCGGGGTGCGGGCGCCTGCTGCACGTTGGGGTCCGCGCTGGGAAGGCCCGCCCGGCAGAGGAAGGTGACCACTTCGCCGTTCACGCGGTCCAGCATGGCCTGGAACAGGTTGAACGACTCGAGCTTGTAGATCAGCAGCGGATCCTTCTGCTCGATGGCTGCGTTCTGCACGTTGCGGCGCAGGTCGTCCATCTCGCGCAGGTGCTCCTTCCACTCGTTGTCGATGATGGCCAGCGTGATGTAACGCTCGATGCTGTCGCACAGCTCGCGGCCCTCGCTGCGGTAGGTGCGCTCCAGGTTGGCCACCACCTGCATGGTCTTCACGCCGTCGGTGATGGGCACCACGATGTTCTCGTAGCGGGCGCCCTGGTTCAGGAACACGTCGCTCACCACGGGCAGGGCCTGTGCGGCCAGCTGCGCACCGTGACGCTCGTAGCCCTGCAGGGCGGCCTCGTACAGGCGGTCCACCACCTCCTCGGCCCCCATCTTCTTGAACTCGTCCTCGTTCACCGGGCTCTCCACGAAGAGGCGGCGGAACAGGTCGAGCTGGAAGCCGTCGAAGTCGCCGGTGGCGTGGTGCTCCTCCACCACGGCGCGCGACACGTCATGGAACATGTTCAGCACGTCGAGCTTCAGGCGTTCACCGAAGAGCGCGTTGTGGCGCCGCTTGTAGATCACCTGGCGCTGCTTGTTCATCACGTCGTCGTACTCCAGCAGGCGCTTGCGGATGCCGAAGTTGTTCTCCTCCACCTTCTTCTGCGCGCGTTCGATGCTGGCGGTGACCATGCTATGCTGGATCACCTCGCCCTCCTTCAGGCCCAGGCGGTCCATGAGCTTGGCGATGCGCTCGCTGCCGAACAGGCGCATGAGGTCGTCCTCCAGGCTGATGTAGAACTGCGACGAACCGGGGTCGCCCTGGCGGCCGGCGCGGCCCCGCAGCTGGCGGTCCACCCGGCGGCTCTCGTGCTTCTCGGTGCCGATGATCGCCAGGCCACCGGACTCCTTCACGCCAGCGCCGAGCTTGATGTCGGTACCGCGGCCGGCCATGTTGGTGGCGATGGTGACCATGCCCGCAAGGCCTGCGTGCGCCACGATCTCGGCCTCGCGCGCGTGCTGCTTCGCGTTGAGCACGTTGTGCTTGATGCCTTTGCCGCTGAGCATGCGGCTCATGAGCTCGCTCACCTCCACGCTGGTGGTGCCCACCAGCACGGGACGACCCGCCTGCTGCAGCTTCACGATCTCCTCGATCACGGCGTTGTACTTCTCGCGCCGCGTCTTGAAGACCATGTCCTCATTGTCCTTCCGCACCACCGGACGGTTGGTGGGGATCACCATCACATCGAGCTTGTAGATGTCCCAGAACTCCTGCGCCTCGGTCTCCGCCGTACCGGTCATGCCCGCGAGCTTGTGGTACATGCGGAAGTAGTTCTGCAGGGTGATGGTGGCGTAGGTCTGCGTGGCGGCCTCCACCTTCACCTTCTCCTTGCTCTCGATGGCCTGGTGGAGCCCATCGCTGTAGCGGCGGCCCTCCAGGATGCGGCC
>JAEUSV010000112.1 GCA_016788485.1 Flavobacteriales bacterium | reverse complement strand
GTTGTGTCACCGAGGTCCTCAACCTCACCATCACGCCCAGCAGCACGAACACGACCTCGGCTACCAGCTGCGACAGCTACACCTGGAGCATCAACGGCCAGACCTACACCACCAGCGGCACCTACACCGCTGTGGTGGGATGTGTCACCGAGGTCCTCAACCTCACCATCACGCCCAGCAGCACGAACACGACCTCGGCTACCAGCTGCGACAGCTACACCTGGAGCGTGAACGGCCAGACCTACACCACCAGCGGCACCTACACCGCCATGGTCGGCTGCGTCACCGAGGTCCTCAACCTCACCATCACACCCAGCAGCACCAATACCACTACAGCGGCTAGCTGCGACAGCTACACCTGGAGCGTGAACGGACAGACCTACACCGCCAGCGGCACCTATACCGCTGTGGTCGGCTGTGTCACTGAAATCCTCAACCTCATCATCACGACGCCCGGCACCGCGTGCGACGACAATAACGCCGCCACCACCAACGACACCTGGGACGCCAGCTGCACCTGCGTCGGCACGCCGATGCCCAACGACTGTGCCGGTGTGCCCGGTGGCAGTGCCCTACCCGGCACGAGCTGCGATGACGGCAACGCCGGCACCATCAACGATACCTGGGACGCCAGCTGCACCTGCGTCGGCACGCCGCTGCCCAGCGACTGCGCCGGTGTGCCTGGTGGCAGCGCCCTGCCCGGCTCGAGCTGCGATGACGGCAACGCCGCCACCACCAACGATACCTGGGACGCCAGCTGCACCTGCGTTGGCACACCGCCCTGCACGGCACCGTCGAACCTCAGCATTGTGGGCGACACGGTCCTCTGCGGCGATGCCTCCGCAGGTCTTCAAGCCCAAGTGATCGGCAGCAGCCCCATGACCTTCTCCTGGGAAGGCCACGGGAAGATCACGACCAACACGATCGGAGACCAAGCGACCATTGCCCAACCCATGACCGGCATTTACTCGGTGACCGTGGTGAATGGATGCGGGTCCGCGAATGCGAGCATCGTGCTGGAGGTCGACCCTGGTCCCTATGCGGATGCGGGTGGTGATACGACGGTATGTGGTGAACAGGTCATGCTCCATGCAACGCAGACGACCGCGATCGGCACGTGGACCGGGCATGCCCTCTTCGCCCCTCATCGGCACAGCCCGGCCCCAACCGTCACGGTACATCAACCTGGCACCTATCCGTTCATCTGGACCGTCGGCGATGGCCAGTGCTTCAACCGGGACACCGTATGGGTGACCTTCCTGGAGGTGGCCAGCACGCCCACGGTGAGCGCAGGAAGCGACCAACAACTGGAGCTTGAGACACAGGCCACGCTCGAGGGTATGGCCAGCGCAGGGTCCACCGTCACATGGTCCGTGATATCGGGCCAGGGCGAGATCGGTGATCCCGCATCGCCCAACACCTTCATAAGCGGCCTTGGCATCGGCGACAACGTGGTGCTCCTCACGGCGAGCATCGGGGCATGCGCCAGTGCCACGGACACCGTGATCATCCATGTGGCCGACCTCTTCATCCCTGAGGGCTTCTCTCCGAACGCCGATGGCACGAACGACCGCTACGAGATCACCGGCATCCAAGCCTATCCCGAGGCCAGGCTCCGTGTGTTCGACCGCTGGGGGAACGAGGTCATCGACCGACGGTCGTACGCCAATGACTGGAACGGACATGGGGACAACGGCCAACCCATGCCCGACGGGACCTATTTCTACGTACTGAACCTTGCCGCAGACCTTACGTACAACGGCTACGTCATCATCAAGCGATGAGCGTGAACCGCCTCCACATAGCAGCCGCAGGTCTCCTGCTGGCGTTGTCGGGAAGTGCCCAGCACACCCCGCTCACCAGCCAGTACCTGTTCAATGGCCTGCTGATCAATCCCGCTTACGCAGGCAGCAGGGATGCCCTTGCGGTGAACCTGACGTACCGTCGCCAGTGGGTGGGCTTCGAGGGTGCACCGACCACGCACCTGCTCAGTGTGCACAGCCCGCTCAAGTCATCGCGTGTCGGCCTCGGCGTTCAACTGTACAGCGACCGCATCGGTGTGAGCCGTGAGACCGGTATCATGACCAGCTATTCCTATCGCATCCCCTTCCGCCGCGGAAAGCTGCAGTTCGGAATCGGAGCGGGTGCGAGCCTGCTCCAGGCCGATTGGTCGAGCGTGGCCCTCCAGGACCGCAACGACGCCACCTTCTCCTACAACAGCCGGGGGGAACTGCGCCCGAACTTCAGCGGGGGGCTGTTCTACTACAAGAAGTCATACTTCCTGGGAGCGAGCATACCGTTCGTGCTTTCGCACGTGTACGATCCTTCCAACGGGAACACGGAGCTGACGAACCGCAGCGAGCAGTACCAGCCCATGGTCACCGGTGGATACCTCTTCAAGCTGAACAAGACCTTCAAGCTGAAGCCCAGCACCCTCATCCGTTACCAGGCCGCCTCAGGGGTGCAAGCGGACATCAATGCCAATCTGATCATCAAGGAGAAGGTCTGGGCCGGTGTGAGCTACCGGAGCAACGACGCCATCGTCGGGATGCTGGAGGTCCTTCCTACGCCCCAGTGGCGGCTGGGCTATGCCTACGACCTCGGCATCAACGGCCTGAGCCCCTACCACTCCGGATCGCATGAACTGATGCTGCAGTACGAGTTCGGTTACCGGATCCGCGTACGAGACCCACGTTACTTCTGATGAAACGGTCGCTCATCCTGCTCAACATGGCCTTGGCCAGCCTCAGTGTGGCTGCCCAGGAGACCTATGTGGTCGAGCCCCTGCGGATCGCTCCGGAGGCCGAGGACTACGCACCGGTCATCGTGGACAGTACGCTCGTGTTCTGCTCGCTCCGCGACCGCGATGGCATGGTCACCTACCGCAACGAGGAAACGGGCAAGCCGTTCAGCGACCTGCACCAGATCTCCCTGCGGCACGGGGCCGACCGCTCGCCCCGGCCCGTCGGCGATGCGCTCAACAGCGACCTTCACGATGGTCCGGCCACCTTCATGGACAATGGAAGGATCATCTGCTTCACCCAGAACCTGGCGAACAGGAAGAAGCTGGGCAACACCCGCTCGAACGATGACCGCCTCGGCCTCTTCTTCAGCAACCGCATCGGTGGCGGCTGGACCGTACCCGAGCCCTTCCCCTTCAACAGTGATGCCTACTCCGTGATGCATGCGGCCATCGCACCGGACGGTCGACGGCTCGTGTTCGCTTCGGACATGCCGGGGGGAAGCGGTGGATTCGACCTGTACGTGAGCGACCTGGTGGATGGCGAATGGGAGATCCCTGTGAACCTTGGCCCCGCGGTCAACTCATCCGCGAACGAGGTGTTCCCGTTCATAGCCGCCAACAACGTGCTGTACTTCTCCAGCGCAAGGAACGGAGGGCGCGGAGGGTCCGACATCTACATGTGCCGGCCGATCGGGCCGCACTGGGGCTCGGCCAAGGCTCTTCCCGAGCCCGTGAACTCCGAAGCGAACGACTACGCATACACCTCGTTCCCATCCGACCGTTCCGGCTACTTCAGTTCGGACCGTGACGGCACCGACCGCATCCATTCGTTCCGGAGGATGCTCCCGCTGTTCAAGGATTGCAAGGAGCAGCAGCCCAACAACTACTGTTACCAGTTCAAGGCCCCGTCGGAGACTGCGCTTTCGGGCCTGCCGCTCATCCCGCGCTGGGACATGGGTGATGGCACCGTGATCAAGGGCGCGGTGGCCGGCCACTGCTACCGCGGGCCGGGGGTGTACACGGTGAAGCTCGACCTGGTGGACAGCGTGTCCGGCTCCGTCTTCTTCACCCAGGCCACGTATGAGCTGCCCATCGAGGACATCCACCAGGCCTACATCACCTCGGTGGATTCCATCCGGTCCGGCCGTCGCGTGATCATGAATGGCGTGCATAGCAACCTGCCTGGCACCGCCATCGAGGAATACCAGTGGGACCTGGGCGACGGTGCGTTCGCCAGCGGCCCCTCCGTCGAGCACGCCTGGAAGGAGCCCGGCACCTACACCGTGCGCATGGATGTGCTCGGCGTTGACCCCACCACCCTCATGCTGGTCGACCATTGCGTGACCCGCACCGTGGTGGTGATCCAACGCTTCGAGGACCAGGAGGACGCACCGGTCGTGGCGCAATACCAGGATGCCGCCGGCGTGACCCGGACGTTCGAGTACCAGGCCCTGGCCTTCGATCAGTTCGAGATGGCCATCCGCGAGGGCGAGGACGCCTCCTTCAGCATCGAGCTGTTCGCCTCTACGGAGCGCATGAGCCTGGACGATCCGAAGTTCGCCGAGGTGCGCAAGCTCTACCGCGTGATCGAGCGTTACGACCCCGAGCGTCGTGTATACACCTATTCCGTGGGTGAATCCAAGGACCTTGCCGGCCTGTTCGAGGTCTACCGGAAGGTGAAGGAGCTCCAGTTCCTCGACGCCGAAGCGGTGGTGATCCACCCCGAGAAGCTCAGCGACCTCAGCGCACTGGCCCTGCTCACCGAAAAGGAGCTCGACAATACGGTGGTGCGGGAGAGCGCCGTGTACTTCGCCTCCGGCAAGGCCGATATCGCTCCCGCTTTCGAACCGCAGTTGGGCAAGCTCGTTGCGCTGATGCAGCGGCACCCCAACGTGGACCTGGTGATCGAGGCACACACCGACGCGGAAGGCAGCAACGCCACCAACCTGAAGCTCTCGCAGCTCCGTGCGCAACGCATCATGGACCACCTGACGCGCAATGGCATCGCCGGTGACCGGCTGGTTCCCGTGGGACATGGCGAGAACCACCCCATCGCGGACAATGCCACCGAGGAGGGACGCGGGTTGAACCGCCGGGTGGAGTTCCGCATCCAGGTCCCCGAGGAGGAGCAGGCCTACGAGAAGCGCCGTTGAGCTCCGCTACCCCTGTGATGGATCGCAGGGGCCACGCACGGAAACCCCGGCAACAGATCGTTACTTTGGAGCGTCCTCCATCGGATGAGACGCTCCATCACCCTTCTGGCCACCGCCCTCGCCGTTTCCCGGCTTGCCGCCCAGGCACCGCTCGCCTACGTGGAGAACCGCGGGCAATGGCCCGTCCAAGTGACCCACCGGGCCGAAGCCGTTGGCGCCACCATCTGGCTTGAACGCGGATCGGTGCTCGTGGACCAATACGACCAGGCAGCCATGGCCCGCATGGCCCACGCCCATGCCCATCCGCACGAGCAGGTGTCGGAGGCCTCCCTGCGGCACCACGCCTTCAGGATCCGCTTCATCGGCGCACAGCGACCGGAACGTGTTGAACCCGTCGGTGTGCGCCCCGGCACCTACAACTACATCCTCGGCAACGATCCAGCGCGATGGGGACGTGGCGCGCACGCGTTCAGCGCCGTGGTGCAGCACGGGGTCTACCAGGGGATCGACCTCCGATACCGCGGAGTGAGCGCAGGCCTCAAGTACGATATCCTCGTCGCTGCCGGCGCCGACCCGGCGTTGGTGCACGTGGTCTACGAAGGTGCCGAGCTCATCTCGGTGGCAACCGACAAGGTGACGCTGCGCACGAGCATCGGCACCCTGGAGGAGACCATCCCCGTGGCCTACCAGGAGAAGGACGGCGAACGTTTGCAAGTGGCATGCACCTACCGGGCGATGCCCAACGGTTTCGGCTTCGCATTGGGCGCCTATGATCCAGGCCTTCCCGTGGTGATCGACCCCACCCTGTCGTTCAGCACCTACTCAGGCTCGCTCGCCAACAACTTCGGTTACACGGCCACCTTCGACCGCGACGGCTTCCTGTACAGCGGCAGCACCGCATTCGGGCAGGGCTACCCCACCACGCTCGGCGCCTACCAGGTGACGCACGCAGGCGGCAACGGGCTTTTCAGCGGCACGGACATCGCCCTGACGAAGTACGATACCACTGGCACCTTCCTCATCTGGAGCACCTACCTCGGCGGCAGCAGCGATGAGCTGCCGCACAGCCTGGTGGTGAACGGCAACGACGAGCTCTTCGTCTACGGCACCACCAGCTCGCCCAACTTCCCCACGACCAGCGGCGCGCTCGATGTCACGTTCAACGGAGGTCCACCCGTGGACCTGACGAACGGTCTGGGCGCGGATTTCCCCAACGGAGTGGACATGGTGGTGGCGCGGCTGAGCGCCGACGGATCGCAGCTGCTGGCAGGCACGTACATCGGCGGCTCCAACACCGATGGGCTCAACACGGCGGCGGGCCTCAAGTTCAACTACGCGGATGAAGTGCGCGGGGAGGTGCTCCTCGACGCCAACGACAACGTGTACATCGCCAGCTGCAGCTCCTCACCGGACCTGCCCACCACGGCCGGAAGCCTTCAACCCGTGTTCGGCGGTGGCACGCATGATGGTGTCGTGCTGAAGCTCGACGCCTCCCTCACCACCTTGATCTGGGGCACCTTCCTGGGCGGATCGCTCGCCGACGCCCTGTATGCCGTGGAGCTCGATGACAACGGGCGGTTGTTCGTAGCCGGTGGCACGCGCAGCGCCAACGTACCTGTCACATCCGGCACCTGGCAGGGCACCTTCCAGGGTGGCAATGCCGATGGCTATGTGGCCGAGCTGTCACCCGATGGCAGCAGCCTGCTGGCGGGTTCCTACTTCGGCACAGCGGCCTACGACCAATGCTACTTCGTGGACCTGGACCAGCAGGGCAACGTGTACCTCTTCGGCCAGACGCAGGCCCCCGGCGCGCAGCTGATCGTGAACGCACCCTACAATGTGCCCGGGGCCGGACAGTTCATCGCCAAGCTCGACCCCTCGCTCGCCACTCTGCTGATCAGTTCACGCTTCGGGCAGGGTGATGGCAGCCCCGACATCTCGCCCACGGCCTTCCTGGTGGACTATTGCGACAAGATCTATGTGAGCGGATGGGGCAGCGCCATCCAGGGCGGAACGCTCGGCACCACCGGTCTGGCGGTGACACCGAACGGCCACCAGACCACCACGGACGGAAACGACTTCTACCTCGCCGTGTTCGACATCGACCTCAGCGCGCTCTTCTATGCGACCTACTTCGGTGGAGGCTCCGCCGGTGAGCACGTGGACGGTGGCACCAGCCGCTTCGATCGCCGGGGACGCGTTTACCAGAGCGTTTGCGCGGGTTGCGGCGGCTTCTCGGATTTCCCCATCGAGCCGAACCCCGGAGCCTGGAGCCCGACCAACAACAGCGGCTTCTGCAACAACGCCGTGTTCAAGTTCGACTTCAATTTCCCCATCGTGGTGGCCGACTTCAGCACGCAGCTCGCGTGCCTGCCCGCCCCCATCACCTTCACCAACACCAGCTTCGGCGCCACCAGCTTCCTGTGGTCCTTCGGCGACAACACCACCAGCACCGCCGCATCGCCCTCCCATGTGTATCCCGCCCCCGGAGTGTACACGGTGACCCTGATCGCCTCCAACGCGGCCACCTGCAACCAGGCCGACACCACCCAGCAACAGGTGGTGGTGCTCGGCAACGGGCAATACGCACTTCCGGATACGTCCATCTGCTTTGGACAGAGCGTGCAGATCGGGGTGCTTCCGGTGAGCGACCCCGGCGTCAGCTTCCAATGGAGCCCCACCACCGGACTGAGCGACCCGACAGCCGCCAACCCCATCGCGACACCGCTGCAGACCACCACCTACACGCTCACGGTGACCAACGGGCTTTGCACCACCACCGCCACGCAGGTGGTGACAGTGAACGCAGCGGGGATCGACGCGGGCGTGCCTCAGACCATCTGCGGCCCGGCACCAACGACCACGCTCACCGCGAACGGCTTCGGGTCATCCGGATCGTTCCAATGGTCGAGCAACGGTGCCTTCACCGACACGCTCAACAACCCGGTCACCGACAGCACCGCCACCGTGCAGGTCATGGCCTCGGGCTGGTACCACGTACGCTCGCTGGACAATCCGTGCAGCGGGGTTGACAGTGTGTTCGTGCAGGTGGAGCTGGCCTCCCCCCTCCTCACGGGCGACTCGCTCATCTGCGCCGAAGGTGTCGTGAACCTGTCGGTGATCGGCGCCGATGCGGGAAGCACGTTCGTGTGGACACCGCAAGTGGACATCGGCCAAGGGACCGCGAACGTGACCATCGGCCTTACCGGACCGCAGACGCAATCCGTGACCGTGACCTCACCGGCCGGCTGCACCTGGACCGACAGCATCAGCATCCAGGTATCACCGCTCCTGGGCAGCACCGTGAACGCCACGGTGGACCAGCCCGTGGTGATCGCCGGCACCACCGTACAACTGCAGGCCATACCGCCCACTGGCGTCACCTACGCATGGAGCCCTGCAGGCGCCGTGAGCAACGCGTTCATCGCGAACCCCACCGCGGTCGTTTCCGCCACCACCACCTTCTCGGTCGTGGTGAGCGACAGCATCTGCACAGTGCTCGACTCGGTCACCGTGCGCATCTTCGAGTTCGTCTGCGACGAGCCCGACATCTTCGTGCCGAACGCCTTCACCCCGAACAGTGACGGCAACAACGATGTGCTCTTCGTGCGCGGCCGATACCTCACCGCCATCGAGTTCAAGGTCTTCAACCGCTGGGGCGAGCTGGTGTTCGAGACGACCGACCAGGCACAAGGATGGGACGGCACCTTCAACGGCAAGCCTGTGGACCCGGCGGTGTTCGTGTACTGGCTACGAGCGACGTGTGAAGGCGGTCAGACATACTTCAAGAAGGGCAACGTGACCGTGATCCGATGAAGTGCGCACGCCACCTCCTGCTCCCCTTCATGCTCCTCGTGCTGCGCACGGGGCAGGCGCAGGACATCCACTTCAGCCAGTTCTTCCAGACACCCTATGCGCTCACCCCGGCCAGCATCGGTCAGTTCGATGGCCAGTACCGGGTGGGTGGTGTGTTCCGCCAGCAGTGGCGCGCGGTGACGAAGCCCTACCGCACCTTCGGGCTCGGGGGCGACATGGCGAACGCCTTCGGCGTGGAAGGGCTGGGAGCAGGCGCCTGGCTCTACAACGACCGCGCCGGTGATTCACGCCTCAACACCTTCCACTTCGATGTGGGCGCGAGCTGGACGGAGCGCTTCGGCGAAGACCGGGCGCACAGCCTCACCGGCGGCCTCCAGCTCGGCATCACCGCCATCAGCATCGACTACAGCGAGCTGGCCTTCGACAACCAGTACAACGGCTTCTACTACGACCCCTCGCTGGCCACGGGCGAGACCTTCGCACGCGATGCGCTGGCCCATGCCGACGTGCACGTGGGAGGCCTGTACCTCTACAGGCCCGGCCGTCGCGAGCTCGTGCAGGTGGGCCTTGGGCTCTTCAACCTCACCCGTCCGCGCATCGGCTTCTTCGGCAGTGAAGGGGAACCGCTCGACCTTCGCACCTCGTTCAGCGTGCTCACGCAGTTCCCGGTGAGCGACAAGGTGGACGTGCTGCCCAACCTGCACTACCTGGCGCAGGGGCCGCACCGTGAGCTTGACCTGGGCGGCAATGTCCGCTACATCCTCACCGACCGGTACGGCGTGCTGCGCGCGGTGCAAGGAGGGGTGTATTGGCGCGCCGACGACGCAGGCTACATCTACGCCGGATTGGAACGCGACGACTGGACCTTCGGGGTGAGCTACGATGTGAACCTGAGCGACCTGGTGCCCGCCAGCCGCAACCGCGGCGGTATTGAGTTCACCGCCATCCGTGTCTTCCGCCAACGGCCGGCCGTGCCCGCCCGGTTCAAAGCCTGTCCCGACCTGCTGTGACCATGCGCCTGTTCCTTCTCCCCGCCCTGTTAATCGCCACCACGGCATGGTCGCAGTCGGTCGACCAGTGGGTGCAGTGGGGCGATGCCGCACTGCAGCGGAACGACCGCTACGGAGCTTCGCGCTTCTACGCGGAAGGACTCGCCCTTGAACCCGGCCGCATGGAGCTGCAATGGAAGTACGCCGAAGCGTGCCGACTGAGCAACCAGTACGACAAGGCCGCGGAGATGTATGAGAAGGTCGTACGCAAGGACCTTGACCGCACGCACCCCGAGGCCTTGCGCTGGCTGGCTGAAATGCAGATGTGCAACGGGAACTACGACGATGCCATCCGCAGTTGGGAAAAGCTCCGCAAGCGCGAACAGGGCAAGGGCGGCAACGATGCCCTGCGCGCCGAGAACGGCCTGCAAGGCTGCCGCTTCGCCAAGGATGTGCTGCGTGCGCCCGACGCCTCCATCACCGTGGAGCACCTCGCCTCCCCCGTGAACACCTACGACAGCGAGTTCGGCGGGCGCACGGACAGCACGGGCAACCTGTACTTCAGCTCGCTGCGCGGCGACCTGAACGACAACGAGGAGGTCGCGGACACCAACACCTACCATGTGAGCGTGTGGATGGCCGCTGCGAAGGCCGATGTGTGGGACGCGCCTGCACCGCTGCCCGCCATCATCAACAACGACCAGGACAACGCCAACAGCGCCTGGTCGCCGGACCGGCGCTGGTTCTATTTCACGCGTTGTGCCACCGGTAGGCCCTGCACGATACACGCCAGCCCATGGGACGGTGCCACCTTCGGTGCGCCGGAGCCCGTGGAGGGCCTTGCGGAGGAAGGCCGCTCGTGCACGCAGCCCATGGTGGCGTTGCTCAATGGTCGCGCGGCCCTGTTCTATGCCAGTGACCGCACGGGTGGTGAAGGCGGCATGGACATCTGGGTGGCGGAGATCGCCGGCACGCGCATCATGAACCCACGGCCGCTCGGCCCTGCGGTGAACAGCCCGGGCAACGAGACCTGCCCTTACTTCGACAGCGGAAGCCGAACGCTCTACTACAGTTCGGACTTCCTGCCCGGCATGGGAGGCTACGACATCTTCACCGCGAAGCTGTCCCCGGGCGGGTATGAGCCGCCGATCAACGTGGGACCGCCGCTCAACAGCCCCGCCAACGACCTGTATCCCGCGTTCAACGATCGCACCGGCGTTGGTCTTCTCACGAGCAACCGCGTGGGCAGCCTGGCGAAGAAGGGGGCCACCTGCTGTAACGACCTGTACCGGTGGCGTGTGCCGCGCACGATCACGCCCGCCGTGGTGCCCGCCACGCCAGAAGAGGCGCTCGCCTTGAAGCGCATCACCAGCCTGCGCGAGAAACTGCCCGTGCGCCTCTACTTCCACAATGACGAACCAGACCCGCGCAGCTGGGACACGACCACCACCCTCACCTATGGGCAGACCTACACCGCCTACAAGGACCGGCTGCCCGAGTACCACGAGGCGTGGCGCAACGATCCCTCAGGCACCAAGGCCATCGATGCCTTCTTCCGCGACCGCGTGGACATGGGCTTCGCGCAGTTGCTCGACCTCATCGGGCTCCTGAAGCAGGCCATGGAGGAAGGGCAACGGATCAAGCTGGTGGTGCGCGGCTTCGCCAGCCCGCTCTCGAAGACCGACTACAACAAGAACCTGTCCCTGCGGCGCATCAGCAGCCTGCGCAACCACCTGCGGACCGTGGACCGCGGGTCGCTCGCGCCCTACCTCGACGGCACCGCGAAGAACGGCGGGCGCCTCGTGATCGAACCCGCGCCCTATGGCGAGGTGCGTTCCGCCACCGGGGTGAGCGACCAGCTCAGCGACCTGCAGAACAGCGTGTACAGCGTGCAAGCCTCCATGGAGCGCCGCATCGAGATCGAGCAGGCCGACCTCATCACCGCCGGCAGCGGATCGCCCAAGGCCGAGGTGACCGCCATCGACCTCGGCCTGCTCACCGAGGGCACAGCGCGCACGGTGCGCTTCCCCATCACCAACACCGGCGACCGGCCCTTGAAACTGGTGTCCAGCAAGGCCGATTGCGGCTGCACCACGGCCGCCCTGCCCGAGGAGGCCATCGCGCCCGGTGCCACCGCCGAGGTGGAGGTCACCTTCAACGGACGCGCACCGGCCGGTGCCCTGGAGCGCCACATCACCATCACCACGGACGGCGATCCCGCATCGTTGGTGCTCACCATCACCGGCTCCATCGTGGGCCACAAGTGAACCATGGACCTGCTGCTGCTCTCCAACTCCACGCTGCCCGGCACGCCTTTCTTCGAATGGCCGCGGCCTCATGTGCAGGCCTTCCTCGGCGACGGGCGCAAACGCCTCGCCTTCGTCCCCTTCGCCGCCGTTTCGTTCAGCATGGACGAGTACACGCGCATGGTGCAGGGCGTGTTCGCGGAGCTCGGCCACGAGCTCTTCAGCCTGCACACCGAGGCCGACAAGGTGGGCGCGTTGGGCAAGGCCGACGCGGTGGTGGTAGGCGGCGGCAACACCTTCCAGCTGCTGCGCACGCTCTACGGCACCGAGCTGCTCAGGGCCATCCGCAGGCGCGTGAGCGACGGCATGCCCTACATCGGCTGGAGCGCGGGCAGCAACGTGGCCTGCCCCACGATCATGACCACCAACGACATGCCCATCACCGAGGTGCCCACCCTGCGCGCCATGGGGCTCGTCCCCTTCCAGATCAACCCGCACTACACCGACGCGCGGTTGGAAGGGCACGGCGGCGAATCACGCGACCAGCGCCTCGCCGAATTCCTCGCCCTCAACCAAGCGTCGACCGTGGTGGGCCTGCGCGAGGGTACCGGCCTGCGCGTGGGCAGGGAAGGCCTCCAGCTGTTCGGCGGGCCCATGCGTGTGCTGCGGCATGGCCAGACCGCAGTGGAAGTGCCGGAAGGAACCCGCTGCCGGGTTGACCTCTCCGACGTGCGCTGAGCACGAACAGCGGCCTGTTCGCAGGCCACAGCACCATCGCCCCTGATCCTTCGGGCACGGCGCTAGGTTTGCTCATCGCAAGCCATGACCGAGGAACTCGACCGCATCCGCCAGAAACTGGGCATGGACCTGCTCCTGCTCGGCAAGGTGCTGCTCATCATCGCTTCCGCGTTCGTGCTGGAGCGCCTCACCGCCTTCCTCGTCCGCAAGGCCTACCTGAGCAGTGACCGGGACCCGGAGGATGTGACGCGGTACCGCTTCATCCGCAACGCCATCCGCCTGATCGTTGGCGTGCTCGCCTTCATCGGCATCATCTACAGCATCCCGGCGCTCAAGAACTTCGCCATCACCCTCTTCGCCGGGGCCGGCATCCTGGTGGCCTTCATCGGCCTCGCCGCGAAGGACGCGTTCGGCAACATCATCAGCGGCGTCTTCATCGTCTCCTTCAAGCCCTTCCGCGTGGGCGACCTGATCAGCGTCGGCGACAAGTTCACCGGCACCGTGGAGGACATCACCCTCCGGCACACGGTGCTCAACACCTTCGAGAACCGCCGCATCATCATCCCGAACGCCATCATCGGCGATGAGGTGATCACCAACAGCCACATCCGCGATGCCGCCACCTGTGAGTTCATCGAGATCGGCATCAGCTACGAGAGCGACCTGGACAAGGCGATGACGGTGATGGCCGAGGAATGCACACAGCACCCCTCCTGCCTGGACCGCCGCACCGCGCAGGAACTGGAGCAGGGCGTACCCATCGTGGTGGTGCGCCTGGTGCGGATCGAGGACAGCAGCCTGGTGCTGCGTGCCGCCGTCTGGGGCAGGGACCCGCTGACCTCGCGTTCCATGCGCCACGACCTGAACCGCGCGCTCAAGCTGCGCTTCGACCGTGAAGGGATCGACCTGCCCTACCCGCACCGCACCATCACCTTCAAGAACGGGCACCGGCCCGGCAGCACCATCGCGCCATGAAGAAGGTCCGCAGCCGCTCCGGCAAGGCCGGTCTGCCCCCCGGTTCCATCGTGCGCGTCGGCGAGGCGAACGCCACCCCGGCGGCGATGAAGGTGTTCAACTACGGGCCCGACCATCACACCGAACGGGACATCCGCGACCTGGCCGAGCTGCCCATGCCCGCGCAGGACGGCAGCATCACCTGGCTCGACATCGACGGGCTCGACGACGACACCATGATCCGCACGGTGGGCGAGCGCTACGGCCTGCACCCCCTGCTGCTGGAGGACGTGCTCAACTTCGACCACCGCCCGAAGGTGGAGGAGTTCCAGGACACGCTCTTCGTGGTGGCCCGCATGCTCAGCCTCGACGAGGAGACCGGCGGCATCGAGATGGAACAGGTGAGCTTCGTGCTTTCGAGGGGCATGCTCATCAGCTTCCAGGAACGGCCCGGCGACATCCTCGAGCCCATCCGTGAACGCATCCGCAGGAACCTGGGGCGCGTGCGCAAGCACGGCGCGGACTACCTGCTGTACGCACTGCTCGACGTGATCGTCGACAACTACTTCCTCATCGTGGAGAACCTTGGCGAGCGCATCCAGGAGCTGGAACGCAAAGTGACGGTGCGCCCCGGCAACGAGGACCTGCTCACCATCCAGGAGATCCGCAGCCTGCTCATCACCGTGACCCGGTACGTGACACCCACGCGCGAACTCGCCGGACGCCTGAACACGCTGCAGAGCGAGCTCATCGACAAGGGAACCCGCCGCTACATCAACGACCTGCAGGACCACACGGTGTACATCGCGGACAGCATCAACACCTTCCGCGACATGCTCACCAACCTCGAGAACACCTACCACGCGGGGGTGAACATGCGCATGGGCCAGGTGATGAAGCTGCTCACGGTGATCAGCACCATCTTCATCCCGCTCACCTTCATCGTGGGCGTGTACGGCATGAACTTCGACCACATGCCCGAGCTGCACTGGCGCTTCGGCTACTACATGGTGATGGGGCTCATGCTCACCATCTCGCTGGTCATGCTGCTCTGGTTCCGGAAGAAGCGCTGGCTCTGACCCGGCCGCCCACGCATTTTTTTCAGGCCGTCCGGGCCGCGCGTGCCCCCACCCCTTTATTTTGCACCGTCCCAACGGAGATGCGCACGGTTCACCAGCACAAGCGGGCCATCGGCCTCTGTGACCAGACCTGGTCCGCGCTGCTCATCCCCGCCGACCTAGAGCGCCGTCCCCGCACCTTCCGATGACGCGCCCGGCCATGCACCCCAGGATGCCCGTGGCACGCACGACCACACCAACCTGCAGCCGGTGCTCGCCGATCCACCCTGACGCACACCCCGCCCCCGGCCACCAACGGTCCGGGCAGGCCCTTTCCGCCCATTCCGCGCGATGAAGACCCGGTACGTCGACCTGATCGAACAGACCTTCGACTTCCCCAAGGACGAGTTCAAGCTCGAGAACGACAAGCTGCTCTGGAACGACCTGCCCCTGGTGGAGATCATCGAGAAGCACGGCACCCCGCTGCGGATCACCTACCTGCCCAAGATCGGCGAGAAGATCGACCAGGCCCGTGGCTGCTTCGCCAAGGCCTTCCAGACCCACGGCTACCAGGGCAGCTACGAGTACTTCTACTGCACCAAGAGCAACCACTTCAGCTACATCATCGACAAGGTGCTCGACAAGGGCGTGAACCTTGAGACCAGCAGCGCCTACGACATCGAGATCATCGAGCTGCTCATCGAGCGCGGCCGGCTCACCAAGGAGAGCACCACCATCCTTTGCAACGGTTACAAGGATGAGCGTTACATCCGCAACATCGGCCGCCTGGCCAACCGTGGCTTCAACGTGGTGCCCATCATCGACAACATGGGCGAGATCTACGCCCTGGACGAGGTGATCAAGGGCACCTGCGACATCGGCATCCGCATCGCCGCCGAGGAGGCGCCCAAGTTCGAGTTCTACACCAGCCGCCTGGGGATCGGCTACAAGGACATCATCCCCTTCTACATGCGGAACATCAGCAAGCAGAAGAAGTTCCGCCTGAAGCTGATGCATTTCTTCATCAACACCGGCATCAGCGACACAGCCTACTACTGGAACGAGCTGAGCAAGTGCGTGAACGTTTACTGCGACCTGAAGAAGCTGTGCCCCACGCTCGACACGCTCGACATCGGCGGCGGCCTTCCCATCAAGAACAGCCTCAACTTCAGCTTCGACGTCGATTACATGATCGGCGAGATCGTGGGGCGCATCAAGGACGTCTGCGAGGAGAACAAGGTGCGTGAGCCCAACATCTACAGCGAGTTCGGCAGCTTCACCGTGAGCGACAGCGGCGCCACCTTCTTCGGCGTGCTGTACCAGAAGAAGCAGAACGAGAAGGAGCGGTGGAACATGATCGACGGCAGCTTCATGACCACCCTGCCCGACACCTGGGCCATCAGCAAGCGCTTCATCATGCTGCCCGTGAACAACTGGAACGACGAGTACGAGCGCGTGTTCCTGGGCGGCATGACCTGTGACAGCGACGACTACTACAACAGCGAGCAGCACGTCAACGCCATCTACCTGCCCAAGTTCCGCGAGGACCGGCCGCAGTACATCGGCTTCTTCAACACCGGCGCCTACCAGGATTCGCTCGGCGGCTTCGGCGGCATCCAGCACTGCCTCATCCCCAAGCCCAAGCACGTGCTCATCGACCGCCTGCCCGACGGCACCCTCACCGACCGCGTGTTCGCCGAGGTGCAGAGCGCCGAACGCATGATGGAACTGCTCGGCTACCTGCCCCAGGAGGAGCCGGTGCGGAAGTGAGCCGCCCCATGCTCCCCCTCCACGACGCGTTCACAAGGCACCTCGCGCAGACCAGCCCGCATCCGCTGGCCCTGGACATCGTGAAGGCCGAGGGCTGCACGCTCATCGACCGCAACGACAGGCGCTATCTCGATCTGGTGGCCGGCCTCGCGGTGAACAACGTGGGCCACCGGCATCCGAAGGTGGTGCAGGCCATCAAGGACCAGTGCGACCGCTACCTCCACGTGATCCCGTACGGCGAGTTCGTGCAGGAGCCGCAGGTGCGATTCGCGGAGAAGCTCACCGCGCTGCTCCCCCCCGCGCTCGACACCGTTTACTTCGTGAACAGCGGCACCGAGGCGATCGAGGCCGCAGTGAAGCTCGCCAAGCGCGTCACGGGCCGCACACGGCTCATCGGGTGCCGCAAGAGCTACCACGGCAGCACCCACGGCTCCCTCAGCCTCACCGACAACGAGGCGAAGAAGTACCGCAACCGCCCGCTGCTGCCCGACACCCTGCACATCACCTTCAATGCTTCGGCGGACCTGGCCCACATCACGGACGCGGTGGCCTGCGTGGTGGTGGAGCCCATCCAGGGCGATGCGGGCGTGCGCGTGCCCGATGCCGCATGGATGAAGGCCCTGCGTGCACGCTGCGATGCGACCGGCACCCTGCTCGTGTTCGACGAGGTGCAGACCGGCTTCGGGCGCACGGGAAAGCGCTTCGCCTACGAGCACTTCGGGGTGGTACCCGACATCCTCGTGCTGGGCAAGGCGCTGGGCGGCGGCATGCCCACGGGCGCTTATGTGAGCTCCAACGAGCGCATGCGCCTGCTCACGCATGAACCGGTGCTCGGCCACATCACCACCTTCGGGGGCCACCCCATCCCCTGCGCCGCCGGACTGGCCGCGTTGGAGGTGCTTGAACACGAAGAGCTCGCGGCGAACGCCGAACGCATGGGCATGCTCTTCAAGCAACTGCTGGTGCATCCCCGCATCGTGGAGGTGCGTGGCCGTGGCCTGATGCTCGCCGTGGACCTTGGCGATGCCGACCTCGTTCAACGCGTGGTGCTCGGCTGCCTGGCCGAAGGCGTGCTCGGCTTCTGGTTCCTGTCCTGCCCTTCCGCGTTCCGTATCGCTCCGCCGCTGGTGATCAGCGAAGAAGAGGTGCGCTCGGCCTGCACGGTGATCCTGCGCATGCTCGATCGCGGCTGATCCCTTCAGTACTGACCGGTGGCGAGCATGACCAGCGTACATGCGTTCTCAACCTCGATACCCATCGCCCTGGCCTTCGCCGCGAAGGCCGGGTTCTCCGCACCGGGGTTGAAGATGATCCGTGCTGGCCGCAAGGCGAGGAGGCGCTCCATCCAGTCCTCCTGGTGCTGCGGGTTGAGGTAGAGCGTCACGGTGTCCACCTCCACATGCGGCGGCAGTTCCTGCTGGATCACGGTGCCGTCGATCACGCCCGGCCGCTTGCCCACGGCGATCACGGGGTGGCCGGCCGCCAGCAAGCGACGCACGGCGATGTGGGCGTAGCGCGTGGGCTCGGGGCTGGCGCCTAGGACAAGGGTTATCCTGCCGTTCATGGGTAAGGGGTGATCAGGGAACCTGCCAATCGCGGTACTCGAGGACGAAGCGCACGATCTCGCGTTTCTTGAAGGGGATGTCCCACACGCCGTCGTACAGCACCTTCACCGGCACCAGGTCGCCGTTCACCGTGGTGTTGTCCACGGTGATGCGGATGTCGAAGTCGAGCACCAGGCTGGCGTGGGCGATGCGGTACTCGCGGGCGATCACCCGCATGTCGCCCTGATCGAACCAGGTGAACATGCGCTTGATGACGGTATCGTCCTCATCGGCCGTGCGCCCATCCACCGTGTCCTTCGCCACGGCGCTGAACACCCAGCAGGCCCTGCCTCCCCGGAACCCCTGGTCGATGCGGTAGTCGTAGAACGGAACCATGGCCGGATCGAAGAGCGCGAGCTTGTCACCGATCATGGGCACGCTGGCGATCTCCTGGCCCGGGTTGAACATGAACTTCTTCAGTTCGCTCCGGTACTTCTCGAACCGGCTGGTGCGCACGATCTCCTGCTCACGGCTGCGGATGGTGTTGTTCGCCGTCCAGCTTCCCCGGGGGAAGAACACATCGTCGTACATCTCCGCCGTGAGGTAGCGCAGCTCACCCTTGCCGTTGCGCAGCCTGCCGCGCTCGGCCGTGCTGTCCAGCTCGATCCGCGCCAACGCCCCTTCGCGCACCAGTCGCCCACGGCGGTACAAGGAGGTTGTTTCGCGCTCGTCCTTGTTGCGCACCCGGAAGCTGCTCTCCACCCCGTGCGCGTGGTACCGCGTGTTGAGGAAAGCGTGGTAGAACGAGGTATCCTCCATCACCTGCGCCACGAAGCCCTCCACATCGAAGCCACCGCCCTGCGCCCGCACCACCAGGTCACCGAGCTGGATCACGTTCATGATCGTGTCGACCTCGGTCTGCGCCCGTGCCTGAACGGGAAAGCGCATCAGCGCGACCAGCAGGCATACGGCTCGCAGGACCCGCAGGGATGGCATCAGTGCTGGCGTGTGGGGCCGAGGCTGGTGTACAGCTCGTACTTGCGCTGCACGTAGGTCAGGAACTCATACTGGCTGAGGCCCTTGATGACCTCGTCCGGCACCGCGCAGAAATCGATGAAATCATCGAAGCTCTCATCGCTGAGGTTGATGATGTCATACTCCACGTACTTGTGCAGCAGTTCCTTCAGCAGTTCACGCTTGCGGTCCTCGTTGCGCAGTTCGGCCACCAGCCGGCGGCTGCGTTCACGCTTGCTGAACTCCTGGTAGAGGAAGGTGATCGGGCTCTCGAAGGCGTTCACCGTGCTCAGGCGGTAGTCGCGCTCGTTGTACCCGAGCTTGTCGATGTCGGCCTGGATCTCCTTCAGGGTGCGCTCGGGCAGCACCTCCAGAGGCTTCAGCTCGATACGCCAGGCCTTCAGCTCCACGGTGACGTCGTACGCATCGCGCAGCACGGTGTCCTCGAGCACATAGCTGCGCGTCTGGAACCCGCCTGCGGCGATCAGCAGGGTATCGGTGCGCTGTGCGCGCACGGTGAAGGTGCCGTCCGCGTTGCCGAACGACCCGTTGCGGGTGCGCCTGTTCACGACCATGAGGTCGTAGAAGGTGTGCTCCGGCTCCGATGTCACCACGCGTCCCCGGATGGTGACCTCCTGGGCCATGAGGCCTGCGCCCTCCAGGAGGAGCAACAGCACAAGAAGGGCGCGAACAGGCATGGGCCAAAGGTAGCCCCGCACCCAGCAAGGACCGTACCCGAAAGGCGAAGGGCCCCGGCCTTGCGGCCAGAGCCCTTCACGCAGGTCCTGTGCATCTGTAAGCCGGGTCCTGTCCCCCTTGCGGGGTCTCCACCATCTATCTGGACCTGCCGTCGCCGACAGGCTCGAGCGACCTACCCGCCGGGAAAGGGCGGACCACCCTTTGCCAACGCACCTTGCGGCACGCCGACCTCCCGGCCTATTTGGTCTTGCAGCCCATGGGGTTTACCAAGCTGCCGATGTCGCCACCGGCACTGGTGAGCTCTTACCTCACCTTTTCACCCTTGCCACCGCATCGCTGCGGTTCGGCGGTCTCCCTTTCTGCGGCACTTTCCGTGGCCGCACCGTTCCCAGTGCGGCCCCTTCCCGTTAGGAAGCATGGTGCCCTACGCTGCCCGGACTTTCCTCCCCCGGCCTTGCGACCGGGAGCGGTGGAGCGATGCACAGGATATCAAGGAACGTCAATGGTGGAACAGCTCCACCGCCGTGGCCCCGTAGCCGTAGCGGCGGGGGTCGGCATCATCGAAGCGAAGGTGGTCATAATACTGGAGCACCTTGCGCACCTCCTCGCGCAGCACCCCCTCACCCACGCCGTGGATCACGATCAACCGCCGTTTCCGCTCGCGGATGGCCGTGGCCAGCATGCGCTCGAAATAGCTCAGCTGGTACTGCAGCTTCTCCCCATCGCTCATGCCCCGCTCGTTGTCGATGAGCTCGTGCAGGTGAAGGTCCACCTCCATCACGCTGTCATCGGCACGCTCTGCGCGCTTGCCCCCGGGCCTGGCCTGCAGTGGACGCCGCCTGTCGCGTCGGCGTTGCTCCTCCAAGCGGTCGTTCGCGGCCACGAGCCCGGCCTGGTGATCGCTCACGCCGTACACCTGGTGGTCCGGCCCCTCGATCCGGGGCACGAGCAGGGCCATCGGATACTCGAGCTCGAACCCGTCGTCGGTACGCACGAGCGCGCGGTTGTGGCTGAGCGCGCGCAGCACCACCCCGCCGCCCACCTCGTTGAGGAAGGAGACACGATCACCGCACTTGTATACCCGGGCCGCCATGCCGCAAATTTACGGTGCCATGTTCCGGCCCGTCCTCACGCTCCTCCTTGCGCTAAGCTCCTGCCTGCTGCGTGCCCAGGGATTCGTGCCGTGCGCTCCCTACGGCGGCGAACAGGCGGTGGAGGCCCTCTTCGAACAGGAGCTTTGCTTTCCGCAGGCCGACCTCGAACGCCAGCTGAAGGGCTCGGTGTACCTCATCTTCAGCGTGATGGCCGATGGCGAGGTGCGCGACCTGCGCGTCTGGCGCCCGCTCACACCGGCCTGCGATGCCGAGGCCCTGCGGCTCGGCAGGCTCGTGCGGTGGCATCCCGCCCTGCTCGGCGATGAACCGCGCGCTGCCGAGCATTACCTGGAAGTGCCGTTCGACGCGAAGCGGTACCTGCGCCAACAGGAAGTGCGGCGATGCCTTGGCGGATACCGAAGCCTTGCGGACAGCTCCCTGCGCATCCACACCCCGGGCACCGTGCACACACCTCCCTCGCCGATGATCCCGGACGGGACCAAAGGGCTTCCGGCCTACATCGCGGCGAACCTGCGCTACCCCGAGGCCGCATACAAGCGCGACCTGCAAGGCACGGTGAGGCTCGACTTCGTGATCGAGCCATCGGGCAGCGTGAGCAACCTTCGCGCCTTGGACGAGGTGGGCGGAGGCTGCAATGCCGAGGCGATGCGGCTGGTGCGTTCCATCTGCTGGAGCCCAGCCACCTTTGAAGGACGCAGGGTGCGATGCGTGCAACAGCTCACCATCCGCTTCCAGATACCGGCCCGGCTGGACCGCTAGCTTCGCCGCATGATCGAACGCGGCCCCTGGAAGACCATTCGCGAAGAGCTCCGGTACGAGACCCCCTGGATCGCGGTCACGCACCACGACATCCTCGACCCCAGTGGGCGGGAGGGCATTTACGGTGTGGTGCATTTCAAGAACCTCGCGATCGGGGTGGTACCCCTTGACAATGAGCTCAACACCTGGATCGTGGGACAGTACCGTTACCCCATCCAGGCCTATAGCTGGGAGATCCCCGAAGGCGGAGGCAAGCGGGACATCCCCCCGATCGAAAGCGCCATGCGCGAACTGCGCGAGGAGGCCGGCATCGTGGCAGGGCGGTGGACGGAGATCCTGCGCATGGACCTGAGCAACTCGGCGAGCGACGAACATGCGGTGCTCTATGTCGCACAGGACCTTACGTTCTTCGAGCCGGAACCCGACCACAACGAGGAGCTCGCGCTGCGCAAGCTCCCGTTCGAGGAGCTCTATGGCATGGTGGTGCGCGGCGAGGTGCGCGACAGCCTTACCGTGGCGGCCGTGATGCGGGTGAAGCTGATGCTCCTGGAGGGATCGCTCCGGCCTTAGAAGTACAACCAGTGGCCGTACCATACACCGTTGCTCCGGTACTCGAGCGCCGGTGCCGGCACCTTGATGCAGTTCAAGAGAAAGAACGTGGTGCGCAGGAACTTGGACCGGGTCGGAATGCGCTCCATGTCCACATCGAAGGAGAGGTAGAACTGGCGAACGGGGGGGGGATCATTGTCCGCGGGCATGGCGCTCACCAGGCCTTCGGCACCATAGCCGAACGAAAGGCTGAACCACTTGCAGCGCGCGGATGACCGCTTGAACGCAGAGGGCGCGACGCTCAGCCAGTAGGTGGCGCCATTGTAGTCCTTGAGGATGCGCTGGGGCACGGTGCTGCCGAGCAGGTCGGGGTCCTGGGCTGCGTACGGGCTCAGGTGGGCCGAGTATTTCAGCCTGAACCGCTGCTCATGCCAGCCCAGCTCCTGCCCGATGAAGAGGCCGGTGCCCGCCACATTGGCCGCCATGTCCCACCAGCTCCACCCCCATCCCGCGGAATGCGCATCGAGGTATTCCACACCGGTGAGGTAGATGAGCCCGATACTGCCCCCCACCCACGTGGCCGTGCGATCGTCCACACCGCTCCAGTCCAACAGCCCCTTGCCCCACCGCCCCACCGTGTATGTGCTGTAGGCGTGGCCCACCTTGTCCATCTGGAGCCACTCGTCGCCGTCGTTGAAGGTCTGGAAGGGTACCCGCTCGTACTGGCTGTACCAGGCCTTGTCCAGCGCAACAAGGGTGCCCGCCACGACCAGGCCTCCACCGACCGCCACGCCCAGCAACCGTGGCCTGTTCACCTGCGTGGCCGCGGTGTCCTGCGCCCTCAAGGGATGGACAGGTCCGAGGAGCCCGGACAGCAGGAGCAGCGCATTCAGGGTGGACCGGTTCGACCTCATCCTTCCTTCGGGCACCATCGCGGCCCCTTCCCAAAGGTATCCCGCCCCATCACAAACCATTGACGCCCAGCCCCTGTGAGACGTAGTTTTGAAGGTTACCATGGTCCAGGCTCTCCGCCTCCGTACCTGGGCAGTGCTTGGTGTGCTCTGGCCCCAGCTGCTGCTGTTCACCTGCCTGGGCGCACCGGACCGTGCACCCGCGTGGAAAACCCATGGCTCACAACGGTACAGTGCCGCAGCGAACGGCCAGCACGTCGAGGTGACTCCGCAAGGGTGGACGATCCGGGAGGTCGGGCATCGCAAGCTTGTCGAGCTTCAATTCACCCGGCTCACCAGGGAGCAGGGATCCTCCATCGAATGGCTTGGCGGTTCACCGGTGCTGCATGGTGACACCCTTGATCTCGCCACCAGGGACCTAACCGTGCAACACGTGGTGAGCGCGGAAGGTGTGCGACAGAACTTCCTGCTCAGCCGGCGCCCTGCGGGAAGTGGTGCGCTGCGCCTCGAGATCGCCGTGCACAGTGACCTGCCGGTCCGCTGCGAAGGGGACCAGGCCATGGTGCTGAGTGACCGTGAGGGCCGGCCGTTGCTGCGCTATGCCGACCTGCGGTGCTGGGACGCGGATGGCAGGCCGTTGCAGGCCCGGATGGAGCTGCGAATGCAGGATGATGCGCGCCTCACCCTGGTGGTCGACGATGCCAATGCGCGCTATCCGGTGGTGATCGACCCCATCAGCACCGTGCCCAATACCACGCTGAACGGACCTGTGGCCGGCTCGGAGTTCGGGTATCCGCCCGCCCCCGCAGGCGACCTGAACGGCGACGGCTACAGCGACCTGGTCTCGGGCGCCCGCCTTGCCTCCAACCCGGAGACGGAGGAAGGCATGGCCTACGTGTACTACGGCGGTCCGACCGGGATCCCGACCACCCCTTCCGTGACCCTGCAGCTCAACATCCCGAGCACCCAGTTCGGCTCGTCGGTGAGCACGGCCGGCGATGTGAACGGCGACGGCTACAGCGACCTCATCATCGGCGCTCAGACCTGGGAGAACGACCCTTCCACCCCGGCGGAAGGTGGTGCCTTCATCTACTTCGGGTCGCCCACCGGCATCTCCACCATCGCCGACCAGGTGCTCCAATCGAACCATGCCGGCGACCTGTTCGGGGCCAACGTGGCCTGCGCGGGCGACATCAACAACGATGGATACAGTGATGTGATCGTGGGCGGCTACCTCGCGGAGTACCCCCTTTACCAGGAAGGTGCGGTGTGGATCTTCATGGGATCGGCCACAGGGCTCAACACCACCGCGCTGCACCGCCTGGAGGCCAACATCAACGCCGCCCACTTCGGTCGCGCGATCGGCCCTGCAGGGGATGTGAACGCCGATGGCTTCAGCGACATCATCATCGGAGCGCACGATGCGCCCAACGTGAACGCCGATGCAGGGAAGGCCTGGATCTACCACGGTTCGGCGGTGGGCCTCGGAGCCGGAATGAACCCTGCGCCAGCCACCACGCTCGTCGGCCCCACCCTGCTCAACGCCTCCTTCGGCTGGAGCGTGACCACCGCCGGTGATGTGAACGGCGATGGCTACAGCGATGTGGCGGTGGGGGCCTACCTCGACGCGAACGGCCAGGCGAACGAGGGGTCCGTCTGGGTGTTCCACGGATCGGCGACCGGCGTGTCCACCACCGCGGCCGCCTACTTCGAGAGCAACGTGGCCAACACCTGGATGGGCCGATGTGTGGCGACCGCTGGCGACATCAACGACGACGGGTATGCCGACCTGCTCATCGGACTGCCGCTCTTCACCAACGGGCAGAGCCAGGAGGGGGTGGTGCGCCTTCATCTGGGATCGGCCACCGGCGTTTCCGCCACCTCCTTCCTGCAATGGGAGATCAACCTGGCCGGGGCCAACTTCGGCGATGGCATGGGATGCGTGGGCGATGTGAACGGTGACGGTTTCTCGGACATCGCCATCGGTGCACGCCTCGCCGGGGCATCGAACGGGACCGTGGCCGTCTTCCACGGTGGCCCCTACTCTGTTTCCACCGCGTTCACCATGAGCCGCTTCGGTGACCAGGCCAATGCGGCACTGGGCCGCACAGTCGCCAATGCCGGCGATGTGAACGGCGATGGCTACGCCGACATCGTGGTGGGCGCGCCCGGCATGAACACGACATACGTCCACTATGGCTCTCCCTCGGGCATTTCAAGCGCGCCGTCGCTCACCCTTGCCGGCGCACCGGGATCGGGTTTCGGGACCGCTGTGGCCAGCGCCGGCGATGTCAACGGTGACGGCTACGCCGATGTGGTGATCGGCGCGCCGACGGCCGCCAGCGCATTCGTCCACATGGGCGGCGCAGGCGGACTGTCCTCCACGGCGGCCGCGACCTTGACGGGCGGCACCGGGTTCGGCACGGCGGTGGCACCGGCCGGCGATGTGAACACGGACGGCCACGCCGATGTGATCGTGGGCGCACCCGGGGCCGGAGCCGTGTCCATCTTCCACGGCACCGCGCTGGGCCTTGCCACCACGCCGGCGATCGTGCTCACCTACGCCCCCGTCTCCGCCGAGTACGGCTGTTCGGTGAACACCGCGGGCGATGTGAACGGCGACGGGTACAGCGATGTGATCATCGGTGCGCGCGCCGCGTCCAATGGGCAGAGCGCTGAAGGTCTGGCCTTCGTGCACCTCGGCTCCACCACGGGCATTTCCGCCACGGTCCATCGACAGCTCGAGGTGAACCAGGTCGGAGCGGGCTTCGGCACCAGTGTGGCCGGCGTGGGCGATGTGAACGGCGATGGCTTCTTCGAGGTGGCCGTGGGTGCGTACCTGTGGGAAAGCACGGCCGCTGAAGTGGACGAGGGCGCGGCCTTCATCTTCAACGGCTCGGCCGCCGGCACCCTGTCCGCACCGGCGAGCACCCTCCAACGCAACATCGCCAGCGGCACCATGGGCGCCTCCGTGGCGGAAGCGGGTGATGTGAACGGCGACGGCTATGCCGATGTGATCATAGGCGCGCCATTGAGCGAAGTGGGCGAGGCGAACGAAGGGATGTCCTATGTGTACCTCGGTTCACCCACCGGCGTGGCGGTGGCAACGCCCGATGTGCTCCAACCCAACATCGCGGGCCAGCAGTACGGCAGTTCCGTCTCCGGAGGCGGCGACCTGGATGGCGACGGCTACAGCGATGTGGTGATCGGTGCACCCAACGCGGCACCGGCCCTTGCGGCCCAGGGTGGGGTCTACTGGCACCGTGGCAACCGAGGAAGGTCACTGGGCCGGCTATCACGCCAATACGACGCGGACCTGGTGAGCCCCCTGAGCACCAACAGCATGGACTTCGCCTCGCCCAACTTCTTCGGCATCGGCCACCGTGCACGCAGCTCCATCCACCGTTGCCGCACGCGCCTGCGCTGGCAGGTGGTTTACCAGGGCCAGCCTTTCACCGGCAACCCGATCACCAACAGCCTGCAGAGCACGGGCACGGGCGCCACCTGGACCGTGCTCCCCACCACCGGCACCGAGATCAAGCAGCTGGTGCTCAAGGTGCCCGGGGCGTTGCGCTACAAGTGGCGCGTGCGCGTGGAGTACGACATGGCCAAGATGATCACGGGCCAGCGGTTCGGGAGATGGTTCTACGGCTATGCCAACGCGGTGGGCGACATCGGCATCCTGCCCATCGAGCTGCTCAGCTTCACCGGCCGTCCCGAGGGGGAGGTGAACGTGCTTGAATGGACCACGGCGAGCGAACAGAACAGCAGCCGTTTCGCGGTGATGCGCTCCACGGATGCCGTGCGCTTCGAAGCCATCGGGCAGGTGCAGGCATCGGGGTGGAGCAGCGGCCTGCTGGACTATGGGTTCGTCGACCACGATCCGCCGCAACAGGCCTACTACAGGCTCGACCTGGTGGATGCCGATGGCCACAGTGAACCCTCTTCGGTGATCGCGGTGTTCCGCGATGCCGGCGAACTGCGGCTTTGGCCTGTGCCTGCGGACGGCGAGCTGATGATCGCCATCGAGGAGGGCCGGACCGGAGGCGAGCTGATCGTGCAGGATGCGTTCGGCCGCATCGTGCTGACATCGCCCGCTGGCGAACGGGCGGGATCGCACGCCATCGACATCAGCAAGCTCGCGCCCGGGCACTATACCCTGACCCTGATGGATGCCCGCGGTGAGCTCGCGGGCCGCTCATCCTTCATCCGGCGTTAGGCGCCGATCGCGGCCTTGCAGGCAGCGAGGATCCTCCGCGCGTTCTCCAGCGAATCGCTTTCGGCATAGGTGCGCAGCACGGGCTCCGTGCCGCTCGCGCGGATCATGAGCCACTGGTCGCCGTCGAAGTGGTACTTCCAACCATCGATGGTCTCCAGGCGGCGCACCTCGAGGTCGCCGAACCTGGTGAAGGCCCCGCTGGAGCACTTCTCCAGCACATCCTGCTTGAGCGCTTCGCTGATGTGGAGGTCGTTGCGGTCGTAGCTGAACGGCCCCACGATCGCGTACACCTCCTGGATCAGCTCCTCGAGCTTCTTCCCGCTCTTGGCCATGAACTCCCAAAGGGTCAGGCCCATCCAGATGCCGTCGCGCTCCGGTATGTGGCCCTTGATGGCGATACCACCGCTCTCCTCCCCGCCCAGCAGCACGTCCTCTTCGATCATGATGCCGCAGATCCACTTGAAGCCGATCTTCACCACTTGGTACTCCAGGCCATAGTGGCGGCACATCTTCTCCACCTTGGGCGTGGTGCTCACGGCCACCACCACCTTGCCCTTGAACTGCTTGTACTTCACCAGGTAGTGGATCAGCAGCAGGATGATGTGATGGCTGTCCACGAACTCGCCCTTGCTGTTGTAGAGCCCGATGCGGTCGGCGTCGCCGTCGGTGGCCAGGCCGCAGTCGATGCCGCCCTTCTTGATGAGCTCGCTGAACTCGATCAGGTTCTTGTGTATCGGTTCGGGGGCCTGGCCCTTGAAGGAGGGGTTGTGCTCGCAGTGGAGCAGCGTGGTGTCGGGCAGGATCCGGCGGATCACGTTCTGTCCGGCGCCGTACATGGCATCGTAACCCAGCCGCAGTCCGCTCCTGCGGATGGCCTCCAGGTCGAAGTTGCGCTCAACGTGCTGCACGTACATGGTCTCCAGGTCAACGATGGCCACCATGCCATCGGCCTCGGCCTTCTTCAGGTCGATCGTGGCCAGGTCGATGCCGTGCGCGGCCGGGATGATGTCCTCGATCTCCTGCACGTGCTCGGGGATCAGCGGCCCTCCGTAGTGCCCCTTCAGCTTGTAGCCGTTGTAGCTCGGTGGATTGTGGCTCGCGGTGAGGATCACACCCATGCTGGCCTTGAGCTGGAAGGCGCCCAGCGATACCATCGGCGTGCTCACGAAGCCGCGTGCCAGGTGCACCTTGATGCCCATGGACACGAACACCTTGGTGGCCGTTTCCGCGAACAGCTCACCGGCGAACCGGCAATCATGGCCCACCACGATGGAAGGTGAATCGGGGAAGCGCTGCTTCACCCAGTTGCCGGTGGCCACGCTCACACGGGCCACATTGTCCACCGTGAACTCCTCGGCGATGATGGCACGCCAGCCATCCGTGCCGAACTTGATCTTGGTCATGATGCTTGTCGTATTGCAGCCGCGAATCTAGACGCGCCCATTCGCGGGCGGTCACCGCTTCACCGGCGGTTTCAACAGGTCAGCGGTAAATACCCCGCTCGTTCAGCGCGCGCTGGTAGCGACGGGCGTTCACCAGGTGCTGCTCATAGGTGCGGGCGAAGTTGCTTCGCCCGTCCAGGGCCTCGCTGGCACAGAAGTAGAGGTACTCGTGCCGTGGCGCGTCGAGCACCGCATCGATGAACCCAGGCTCCGGCATGTTGATCGGGCCGGGGGGCAGGCCCGCATGGGTGTAGGTGTTGTAGGGCGAATCGACCCGCTTGTCCGCGTCAAGCACACGGCTCACACTGTCGATGCCCAGGGCGAACTTCAAGGTGGGGTCGGCCTGCAGGGGCATACCGATCCGCAGCCGGTTCAGGTAGACCCCCGCAATCACGGGGGCATCGCTGCGCGACCCCGTCTCGGCCTGCACGATGCTGGCCAGCGTGCTCACCTCCGCCGCCGACAGGCCCAGCACCTTGGCCTTGTCCGAACGCGTGGTGTTCCAGAACCGGCGGTGCTCCTTCGCCATGCGGTCGATGAACGCCTGCGGGCGCTCGTTCCACCACACCTCGTAGGTATTGGGGATGAAAAGGCTGATCAGGGTCTCCCTGCGCAGGCCCGCGCGCCGCTGGACCTCGGGGTCCATCAGGGCCTTCAGCATGGTCACCGAGTCGACCTCGAGGTACTTCGCCACCTGGCCGGCCAGCTGGGGCAGGTTGCGGATGTTCGTGAAGGTGACGCGGACCGGGTCCTGCTCACCGCTACGCAACCGGTCCACCAGCGCGTTGAGGCTGGTGCCGCTGGCGATCACGTAGCGGCCCGGCTTCACACGTGATACATACTTCTTCCGCTTCGCGAGCCATCGCAAGGCCGCTTCGTCGCGCACCATCCCCGCCCCCTTCAGGCTGTCCACCACCTGATCGAAGGTGGCCCCCGAGGGGATCAACAGCACACGCTCCGGCACCGGCAGCTCCGGTCCGGGTCCGAAGAGCGACCGCCACGTGCGGTAGCCGAGGCCGGCGGCCACCAGGCCGAGCACGGCGATCACCAGCAGCACGAGCTTCCAGCGCTTCATGGCTCGAATTGACCTGTGAAGACGTGCGCCACGGGACCGCTCAGGTGCACCTGCACATAGCCACCACGCCCATCGGGGACCGCATCCACCCGCAGCTCACCACCCTTGGTCGATACCGCACAGCTGGTACCGGCATGCCCGCGGGCCATGGCGGCCAGCGCGGCTGCGGTCACACCGGTGCCGCAGCTCAAGGTCTCCGCCTCCACCCCACGTTCATAGGTGCGCATCTCCACCCGCCCGTTCGCCCATCGCAGGAAGTTCACGTTGATGCCGGCCGCCGCATGCTCCGCATTGTAACGGATGGCCCGCGCCTGCGGCACCAGGTCGACCTCGTCGGGGTCGTCCACCCACACGAGCAGGTGGGGCGAGCCCGTGTGGGCACGATCGGTCCGTGCATCGACCCGCTCCACCCCGGCCACATCGCGCATGCCGATGCGTACCAGCCCATCGAGCCATGCCGCCGTGTGCGCCCCGTCGATGGCCGCGAAACGGACCGGGGAACGATCGCCCGTCAGCGCGCACCAGAACCCGTAGGCGCAACGGCTGCCATTGCCGCAGAAGCTCCTCGACCCATCGGGATTGAAGAACTCCATATGATACGCATGGCCTGCCTCACGCGGCGCCTGCAGCAGGATGAGCCCGTCGCTTCCGATGCCGAAATGCCGGTCGCACAAGCGCCGCACCAGGGCCTCATCACCTGAGGGGAACACACCCTGCCGGTCATCCACCAGGATGAAGTCGTTCCCCGTGCCCTGCCACTTGGCGAATTGAAGGACCATGGCACAAAGATGGCGGCAAGCAAGGCATCGGCGTGATCCGCCAGCCTGTCAGCACGACCTGACGATCAACACATTTTAACTGGACCGCGCGATACAACGCGTCAGGGTGCGCGTTGTTTTGGCAAGCCCGGCACGCGGATCGCGGTGTTCGGGCAGAACTCAAGCGAAATCCCATGAAACGCAGCCTGACCTACCTGCTCACCGGACTTGCCGGCGGCCTGCTCGCGCTCGGCATCCATCAGGGCTTCATGGCCCCCTCCGCACCCGTGGCGCGCACGGCGGACCCCGTGCCACCGGTGGAATACGTGTCGATCCCCACCGCCGGCGGCGCGGTGATGGAGGTCCCCGACTTCGTGGAGGCCGCGGAGCGCACGGTGAACGCCGTGGTGCACGTGACCACCGAGGCCATGGTGCAGCAGCGCGACCCCTTCGCCGAGTTCTTCTGGGGTTACCGTGCAGCGCCCTCCGTGCCCCTGCGCGGTGCCGGCAGCGGCGTGGTGATCAGCGATGATGGATACATCGTCACCAACAACCACGTGATCGAGGGCGCCGACCGCATCCAGGTGCACCTGAACGACAAGCGCCAGTTCGATGCCAAGGTGATCGGCCGTGATCCCAGCACCGACCTGGCCTTGATCAAGGTGGACGCCAGCGGCCTGCCCACCATCCCCTATGCCAATAGCGATGATGTACGCGTGGGCGAGTGGGTGCTCGCCGTGGGCAACCCCATGAACCTCACCAGCACCGTAACCGCCGGCATCGTGAGCGCGAAGGCGCGCAACATCAACCTGCTGCAGTACGACCAGACGCGGGACGTGTTCCCCATCGAGAGCTTCATCCAGACCGATGCCGCGGTGAACCCCGGCAACAGCGGTGGTGCGCTGGTCAATGCGTCCGGCCAGCTCGTGGGCATCAACAGCGCCATCGCCAGCACCACCGGCGCCTACTCAGGCTATTCCTTCGCCATCCCCGCCAACATCGTCCGCAAGGTCACCAGCGACCTCATGGAGTTCGGCAACGTGCAGCGCGCCTACATCGGTGTCACCATCGGCGATGTGGACCAGGATCTCGCCAAGCAGCTCGACATGGACCGGATCCGCGGGGTGTACGTGAAGGACATCACGGCCGAGGGCGCGGCACAGGCGGCCGGCATCAAGGCCGGCGATGTGATCCTGAAGGTGGGCAGCATCGACGTGAACAACGTGCCGCAGCTGCAGGAGCAGGTGGGCAAGTTCCGTCCTGGCGACAAGGTGGCCGTGACCGTGCTGCGCGAAGGGCGCGAGAACGTGATGGACCTGGTGCTCCGCGGCCGCGAGGGCAACACGGCCGTGGCCGCGCGCGAAGAGCGCACCAGCAGCAGCCTGCTCGGTGCCCAGGTGGTGAAGGCCTCGCCGGAAGAGCTTCGTGCATTGAAGATCCAAAACGGGGTGAAGGTGAAGAGCCTGAACGGTGGGAAACTGCGCAGCAGCGGCATCCGCGAAGGCTTCATCATCACCAAGGTCGATCAGCAGCCCATCCGCGAGCCCGAGGACCTCGTGAACGCACTGGAATCCAAGCGGGGCGGCGTGCTCATCGAAGGGGTGTACCCGAACGGCATGAAGGCCTACTACGGCCTGGGGCTCTGAACCACCTGATGATCAGGCCGTTCAGATGACTACACCCCTCCCCCGCCCCCCGGCTTGTCCCGTACCCCCGGGGGGGCTTACCTTCGCGCCGGAACCGGACGGCATGTGGAAGGACCACCATGTCGAAGGATGAGCCGTCAACCATCACCTAATACCCCCCCGCACCGTGACCAGCAGGATGCGTCAACTCAAGATCACCAAGTCGATCACCAACAGGGAAAGCCAGTCGCTTGACAAGTACCTCCAGGAGATCGGCAAGGAAGGCCTGATCACCGCCGACATGGAGGTGGAACTGGCGCGGCGTATCAAGGAGGGCGACACCCGCGCCTTGGAGAAGTTGGTGAAGGCCAACCTCCGCTTCGTGGTGTCGGTGGCCAAGCAATACCAGAACCAGGGCCTTAGCCTGCCCGACCTGATCAACGAGGGCAACCTCGGCCTGATCAAGGCGGCACAGCGCTTCGATGAGACCCGCGGCTTCAAGTTCATCTCCTATGCCGTGTGGTGGATCCGCCAGAGCATCCTGCAGGCACTGGCCGAGCAGAGCCGCATCGTGCGCCTGCCGCTGAACCAGGTGGGTTCACTGAACAAGATCAACAAGGCTTTCGCGAAGCTCGAGCAGGAGTTCGAGCGTCCGCCCAGCGCCGATGAGCTGGCCACCCTGCTGGACCTGCCCCCCGAGAAGGTGGCGGACACCATGAAGGTGAGCGGTCGCCACATCAGCATGGACGCCCCCTTCGTGGAAGGCGAGAGCAACAGCCTGCTCGACGTGCTGCCCAACAACGACAGCGCTCCGGCCGACCGCATGCTGCTGAACGAATCGTTGGCGAAGGAGATCGAACGCGCCCTCAGCACCCTCACCGAGCGTGAGCGCGATGTGGTGAAGCTCTTCTTCGGCATCGGCATCAACCACGGCCTCACACTGGAGGAGATCGGCGCCAAGTTCGACCTCACCCGCGAGCGCGTGCGCCAGATCAAGGAGAAGGCGATCCGCCGATTGCGGCATACCAGCCGAAGCAAGCTGCTGAAAGCCTACCTCGGATGACCTTGTGCGCCCCGCCCTCCGGCGGGGCGTGCTCTTTCCACCCCGTTCGGAACCAATACCCCCTCATACTTCGCAATGCAGACCCTGGAAGCCAAGTCCGGTTACGAGGCCGGCCTGAAGGAATACGTGGACCGCGAGAAGGCGGCCGTTGATCTGGAGAACTCCGTTGGCCAGCTGATGTACGGCCGCGGTGTTGAGCTGGTGTTCTTCCGCAACCACCTCCTCGACATCAGCATCTCCGAGGTGATCAAGCTCTTCAACTACGCCGACCAGGTGGTGCAGAAGCCGATCGACATCTTCACCGCCGCCGATGTGGCCCGCGGGCTGCTCGACCTCGATCTGGCCCCCAGCAAGATCGACATCGGCAAGCTCACGTGGGATTACATCCAGGGCGGCAAGAAGGACCTCAAGGGCTTCCTCTCCACCACGCTCTCCGGTTTCATCGGCCAGGACAAGCACAAGTTCGAGCCGCGTGATGTGGTGCTCTATGGCTTCGGCCGCATCGGTCGCATCGCGGCGCGCGAGCTCGTGAAGCAGGCCGGCAAGGGCCAGCAGCTCCGCCTCCGGGCCATCGTCACCCGCACGCTCACCGACGCCGAGATCGTGAAGCGTGCCGCGCTGCTGCGCAACGACAGCGTGCACGGAACCTTCAAAGGCACGGTGATCGAGGACGTGGCCAACAAGGCCATCTGGGTGAACGGCCAGCTCATCCAGCTCATCGCTGCGGCGAACCCCGAGGACGTGGACTACACGGCTTACGGGATCAAGGACGCACTGGTGATCGACAACACCGGCGCCTTCACCAAGCGCACCGACCTGGAGCGCCACCTGAAGGCCAAGGGCGTCGCCAAGGTGCTGCTCACCGCCCCCGGCAAGGAGATCCCCAACGTGGTGTACGGCATCAACCACAAGGACCTCGACATCGAGAACGAGAAGATCTTCAGCGCGGCCAGCTGCACCACCAACGCCATCTGCCCCATCCTGAAGGTGGTGGAGGACAACCTGGGCATCGAGAAGGGCCACATCGAAACGGTGCACGCCTACACGAACGACCAGAACCTGCTGGACAACTACCACAAGGGTCCCCGCCGCGGCCGTTCCGCCGCCATCAACATGGTGATCACGAGCACCGGCGCCGGCACCGCGGTGGCCAAAGCCATCCCGAGCCTCAAGGACAAGCTCACCGCCAATGCGGTGCGCGTGCCCACGCCGAACGGCTCGCTGGCCATCATGAACCTCACGCTGAAGAAGCCGATCGCCGACCTGCCCGCCATGAACGCCCTGATCCGCAAGGCGGCCCTCGAGGGTGAACTGGTGAACCAGATCCACTACCAGATGGACCCGGAGCTGGTGAGCAGCGACATCATCGGCGACACCTGCTGCAGCGTGTTCGACAGCAACGCCACGATCGTGGCCCCCGACGGCAAGAGCGTGGTGCTCTATGCCTGGTACGACAACGAGTTCGGGTACACCAAGCAGGTTATCCGCCTGGCCAAGCATGTGGCCAAGGTGCGACGCCTCATCTACTACTGAGCGCGATCGACGCTCAAGCGAAAGCCCCGCCGCATGGCGGGGCTTTTTCGTGCGCATCGGCTTCGCATCTCCAGGTCCACCCGTCGTTTGATCCAGCACGTCGTTCCTGACGCCTGCCGCCAGTACGTCGATCGGCTCCCGGTACAGGCCGAAGGCATCGTAAGAACGGAGAGGTCCACCGGGAGCCTCCGTGCCTGCGCCTGGAAACAACAAGCCCCCCGGCGATGCCGGGGGGCTTGTCCATGAGTTCCTCAGGCTTACTGGATCACCAGTCGCTGGGTGAAGCTCTGCTCACCCGCGGTGATGTTGACCAGGTAGAGGCCGGCAGCGAGGGCGCCCTCCAAGCGGACCACGCTGTTGAGCGTGCCTCCGTTCACCGCGAGGGTGCGGGTGGCGACCTTCTTGCCGAACATGTCGAAGATGTCCATCGTGGCCGTGGTCTCCACGCCATCAAGGCCTTCGACGGTCACATACAGCTCCTCGCCGCGGTTGGGGTTGGGCCACATGGTCATCTCGGCCATGGTGGTCACCACCTCCTCATCGAAGTGCATGCGCTCATCCACACCGGCCACGGCCGAGGGCGAGGTGCACAGGGGCTGGGCGAGGTTGTTGGTGATGGTCACCTGACATACCGCACCGTAGGGGCACCAGGTCGCACCGTTGTCGAAGCTGCCACGCACGCGCACGTTGTACACGTACGTGCCGCAGAGGAACGGACTGGTCGTCCAGTTGCCGAGGGTGAGGGTCCGGGTCGACGATACGGCGTAGCGGGTGTAGCCCGTGCCAGGCTCCACGAACTCGAACAGGTAGCGGTTCGCCTGCACCCATTGGCCGTTGACGACCTTGTTCACCTGGGTGGACACCACGCGGCCATCCGGGCCCGGGACCATCACCTGCTTGGTGGCACCGCAGCTGAACTGGGTACCGGGCGTGCTCACGAGCTGGGCGGTCGGGCATTGGGCGGCCACCGGATCGATCTTGAAGCGGCAGGCAGGTCCCCAAGCGCTGCTCACACCGTTCACACGGGTGCGGACGCGCACGTTCAGCAGCACGTTCTGCGGCACAGGGTTCGTGGTGATCTGGCTGAAGCCCAGGTGAGCGGCGGCGGAGCTGCCCGGAGGGGCACCCACCATGGGGCTGGCATGGCTGACGAACACCTGGCGGTCGTAGGAGCCATCCGGATCGAAGAGCCAGAACTCGTAGCCGTCATCGGTCTGGTTACCCACGCCGAACTGCGCCGTCACGGCCGCATCGGGCGTGGCGATCAGCCACTGGTTGGGGATCCAGGTCTCGATGTCGCACTTGCTGGCGAGCACCGTGGGCAGGCCCGTGGGGTTGCAGAAGCTCTGCGGGGCCTGGCTGGTGCCGGTGAACACGCCGTCGCTGGCATTGTCGATCACACGGTTGCCGTTCTGGTCACGCAGCACATAACCGCCCGTGGTGCCATTGCTCATTCCGTTGGCGTCGGTGACGATCAGCTGGTAGCAGGCGCCCGGGGGCAGGCACACTGTCTCCACCACGGTGGTGTTGTTGCCGTAAGGGCCACCGGCATCCACCGTGGCCAGCGTGCCGGCGTCACGGATGATCCACGTGGTCTCGCTGCCCGCGTTGTCGGTGGTGAGGGTCAACGTCCAGTTGTCACAACCGCTCACCGGTGTGCCGGCGCAGCTGCAGTTGGCCGTGATCACATCGTTCACCGTGTTCGGGTTGTTGTCGTTGCACGCGCTGCCGATCTGGCCAGCGATGTTCGGACAGTTGTCCTGGCAGTTGGGAACACCATCGTTGTCGCTGTCCGTGTTGTCCGGCGTGCCGACGCAGTTGCAGTTGGCATCGTAGACGTCGTTCACGGTGCAGGGGTCGTTGTCGTTGCAGGTGGTTCCGGGCAGCGCAGGACCACCGGGTACGCCGTTGCAGTCCGGAGCGGCGGACCCGACACAGACGCAGTTCGCCGTGATCACGTCGTTGATGGTGTTCGGGTTGCCGTCATTGCAGGTGCTGCCGATCTGACCCGCGATGTTCGGGCAATTGTCCTGGGCGTTGCAGACACCATCGCTGTCCGTGTCCTCGAACGTGCCCACGCACCCGCAGGTGGCGTTGTAGAGGTCGTTCACCGTGCAGGGGTCGTTGTCGTTGCAGGGCGTTCCCGGCAGCGCGGGACCTCCCGCCACACCATTGCAGTCGATGAGCTGGCCCACGCACAGGCAGCTGGCGTTCCAGGTATCGTTGCCGGTGGCGGGGTTGTTGTCGTCGCAAGCGGTACCCGGCTGGGCAGGGCCGCCGGGAACCCCGAGGCAATCGTTGGGCTGGGTGCCGGCGCACACGCAATTGGCCGTCACGATATCATTGATGGTGTTCGGGTTGCCGTCGTTGCAGCTGTTGCCCGGCACCAGGTTCGGCAGCAGCGGACAAGCATCGTTCGCATCGCAGGTGCCATCGTTGTCGGTGTCCTGGAACGTACCGGCACAGCCGCAGTTGGCCGTCACCACGTCATTGATCGTGCAGGGGTCGTTGTCGTTGCACGCATTGCCAGGCACGAGGTTGGGCAGCGACGGGCAGGGGTCGTTCGCATCGCAGGTGCCGTCATTGTCGGTGTCCTGGAACGTACCCGCACAACCGCAATTCGCGGTAACCACGTCGTTGATCGTGCAGGGGTCGTTGTCGTTGCACGCATTGCCCGGCACGAGGTTGGGCAGCGAGGGACAGGGGTCCACGCAATCGGCCACGCCATCGTTGTCCGTATCCGTATCCGGAGCGCCGCACCCGCACTGGCCGGGGTTGGTCTTGTTCGCATCGGTCGGACACAGGTCGTTGTTGTTGTCCACATAGCCCGAGGGCTGGTTGCAGGACTGCGTGGAGTTGTTGGGATCACCCGAGCCGTCATTGTCCTGGTCCAGGTACCAGGTGGTCGTGCTGGTCTCGGTCACCACGACCTGAGCGCTGGCATTGCCGCAACCGGCAGGCCCGAGCACCGTGTAGGTGTAGGTGCCGGGGTTCATGGTCACCGGGTTGTAGATGTCGTTCACGACCGTGCTCGGACCGGACCACGTACCACCCGCCTGGGGTGAGCCGTTGAGCTGGTTGAACAGGTTCACGGACGTGCCGTTCGAGCAGATCGAGAGCGAGCCGTTGCTGCCGGCGTCGACAGGATCGTTCACCGTGACGGTCGTGGTCGCGCTGCTGCTGCAGCCGCTGCTGGTCACCGTGTAGGTCAGGGTCTGTGTACCCGCGGTCGGGTCGAAGGTGTAGGGACCGGTGCCCGAGACACCCGTGCCCGTCCATACACCACCAGCGGGCGAACCACCCAGGGTGATCGGAGCGCTGATGCTGCACAGGGGACCGTAACTACCGGGGGTCGGGGTGGCAGGGTTCGGCGTCACCGTCACCGTCGTGCCTGCGCTCGTCGCGCTGCAACCGTTGCTGGTCACCGTCACCGAGTACGTACCACCGGTGCTCACCGTGATGCTCTGCGTGGTCTGGCCACCAGGGCTCCACACGATGCCCGTGGCGCTGCTGCTGGTCAGGGTCACGCTGCCACCGGCGCAGAAGGTCGTCGGACCGCCCGCGCTGATCGTCGGCGTGGCAGGGTTCGGCGTCACCGTCACCGTCGTGCCTGCGCTCGTGGCGCTGCAACCGTTGCTGGTCACCGTCACCGAGTACGTGCCACCGGCGCTCACCGTGATGCTCTGCGTGGTCTGGCCACCGGGGCTCCACACGTTGCCCGTGGCGCTGCTGCTGGTCAGGGTCACGCTGCCACCGGCGCAGAAGGTCGTCGGACCGCCCGCGCTGATCGTCGGCGTGGCAGGGTTCGGCGTCAC
>JAEUSV010000102.1 GCA_016788485.1 Flavobacteriales bacterium | reverse complement strand
AAGGAGATGGAGCGCGAAGGCTTCGAGACCCCGCTCCTGATCGGCGGCGCAACCACCAGCCGTGTGCACACCGCCGTGAAGATCGCGCCCCACTACAGCAAGCCCGTGGTGCACGTGATCGACGCCAGCCGCAGCGTGCCGGTGGTGAGCAACCTGCTCAGCGACAACGAGCGCGACCGCTTCGCCGCCGAGGTGCTGGAGGAATACGCCAAGGTGCGCAGCCAGTACGAAGGCCACCAGCGCGAGAAGGAGTACGTGCCGCTGGACGAGGCCCGCGCGAAGAAGTTCGTGATCGACTTCGCCGCCGAGCCGCCCGTGGCGCCCAAGAGCACGGGCATCTTCACCTACCGCAACTACCCGCTCGCCGAGCTGGTGCCCTACATCGATTGGACGCCCTTCTTCATGGCCTGGGAGCTGGCCGGCAAGTTCCCGCGCATCCTCGAGGACGAGGTGGTGGGCAAGCAGGCCACGCAGCTCTATGCCGATGCCCGGATGATGCTCGACCGCATCGTGAAGGAGCAGTGGATCCAGGCGCACGGGGTGGCCGCCATCTGGCCGGCGAATCGTCCAACAGGCATCCTGCCTGTTGCAGAAAGCCCAACAGGCGGGACGCCTGTTGCACCTTCAACTGACGACGACATCGCCCTCTACGGTGATCCGGCCCGCACCAAGGTGGTCGGCCGGGTGCACACCCTCCGCCAGCAGAGCAAGAAGGCGCCCGGCGTGCCCTACCTTGCCCTCGCCGACTTCATCGCCCCGGCCGGAACGCCCGACTTCCTCGGTGGCTTCGCGGTGAGCGCGGGCCACGGCGTGGACGAACGGGTGAAGCGCTTCGAGGCCGCGCACGACGACTACAGCGCCATCCTGCTCAAGGCCCTGGCCGACCGCTTGGCCGAGGCCTTCGCCGAGAAGCTGCACGAGGTGGTGCGCCAGGAGCTCTGGGGCTACGAGACCGCCCGCCTCACCAACGAACAGCTCATCCAGGAGGAGTACCAGGGCATCCGTCCGGCACCGGGCTATCCCGCCTGCCCCGACCACACCGAGAAGCCCGAGCTCTTCCGCCTGCTCGACGCCACCAGGCACACCGGCATCACCCTCACCGAGAGCCTGGCCATGAGCCCGGCGGCGGCGGTGAGCGGCTGGTACTTCGCGCATCCGCAGGCCAAGTACTTCGGTGTTGGCAGGGTGGCCAAGGACCAGGTGGAGGACCTGGCGCGGCGCAAGGGCATGGACCTCAGCGCCATGGAGCGCTGGCTGGGAAGTAACCTCGCCTACTGAACCGCGTAGAAGGGGGGTGAAATCGGAATGAAGTGAAGTTCCCCCGCACGTCATTCTTCCTGCTCCCCCTGCTGATCGCGGTGCCTGCGAGCGCCCAACGTGCGCTTACGCAGGCCAATGGCGATTGCACGGGGGCCATCTTCATCCCCGATTCGGTCTACACCTGCAACGAGGCCGTGCGCGGCTTCGGCAACATCCTGGAGATCAAGGAGAACCCCTCCGACGAGAAGCAGTGGTTCGAGCGCGAGCACCACAGCACCTGGTACAAGTTCAGGTCGCCGGTGAAGACCACGCTCAGCTTCGACATCATCCCCAAGAACATCGACGACGACATCGACTTCCTGGTGTTCGAGGGCGCCATACCCGGGATCTGCGACAAGATCCAGAGCAAGCAGGTGGCGCCCATCCGCACCAACATCAGCCGCAACGACAAGGCCAACGGCAGCATCTGCGGTCTGCGCAAGGACGCGCCGGACAACTATGTGCGCAGTGGCGTGGGCTCGTCCTTCAGCCGCGCGATCGAGGTGGAGGAAGGCCAGCTGCTGTACCTCGTGATCGATTACCAGGACCGCCCGCTGGACGGATACACCATCCGCTTCCATTACGACCCGCCACCGCCGCCGCCGACCCCCGAGAAGGACGAGGCGCCCAAGCAGCAGCTCGTGATCAACGTGGTCGATGCCGCCAGCGGCAAGCCCGTGGTCGCCGACCTCACCATCCAGGGCATGGTGTTCGACAAGGTGGTGGAGGCCAAGGGCAAGAGCTCCTACACCTATTCCATGGACACCTACCGCAACCTGAAGATCGGTTGCGTGCGCGAGGGCTACATGTTCAGCTCGATGAAGGTGAAGGGCAGTGTGGACCCTGTGGTGAACGTGGAGATGAAGCTCACCCCGATCAAGGCCGGTGAGCATGTGGTGCTGGACGACATCAACTTCGTCGGCAACGAGGCCAAGGTGATGCGCTCGTCGGAGTCCTCCATGCTCGTGCTGCTGCGGTTCATGCAGGCGAACCCGCGGGTGAAGGTGGAGATCCAGGGCCACGTGAACGGCCCCACGTTCAAGAACACGAAGGAGTTCATCGAGCTCAGCACCGCGCGGGCCAAGACCGTGTACGACTTCCTGCTGGTGAACGACATCGAGCCCGAACGCATCACCTATGCCGGCCTGGGGAACTCCCAGATGATCTACCCCGAGCCGAAGAACAAGGAGCAGAGCGAGGCCAACCGCCGCGTGGAGGTGAAGGTGCTGGCCAACTGAACCGTCCGGCACCGCCATGCACCGTTCATCCAAGGCCTCCCGGCCATGGGGACGGGTCCGGTACTTTTGGTCGTCCGGTCCCAGAGCCGGTGCATCGTACCATGCGCAGTCCCCTTCTTTTCGTGATGTTCACGGCGGCCGCCCCGCTCTTCGCCCAGCAGGCCTGGACCCTCGAGCAGTGCGTTCAGCGCGCCGAGGAGCGCAACCTGGCCATCCAGCGGGCCCAGTACGACCGTGATGCGTCCTTCCAGGACGAGCGTGCGGCGAAGTGGGGCCTTTTCCCCGACCTCAATGCCGCCGCCACGCACGGGTACAACTGGGGCCAGACCATCGACCGCTACACCAACGAGTTCGCCACGGACCGGGTGCGCACCAACAACTTCTGGCTGGGCAGCTCCTGGACCCTCTACGGCGGCATGGCCCGGCAGAACCAGTGGAAGCAGACCAAGCTGAACATGGCCAGCGCCGAAGAGGCCCTGGCGGCCGCGCGCATCGACGTGCGCTCGCGGGTGGTCTCCTTCTTCATGCAGATGCTCAGCGCCGAGGAGCGGATCAAGGCGGCGACCAACACCGTCGAGCGCACGCGTGAGCAGGTGGTGCTGACCGAGGCCCTCGTGCAGGCCGGACGCACGGCGCCGGTGGAGCTGCTCGACCTTCGTGCGCAACAGGCACGCGAGGAGTTCGACCTGGTCACCGCCGAGAACCAGTACCAGCAGGCCCGCCTGCAACTGGCGCAGCTGCTGCAGCTCGACCTGGCGGAGATGGAGGCGTTCAGCATCACGGCCCCCGCGCTCAGCGCCTTCGAGCCCCAGGAGCCCTCCATCACGGTGGAACAGGTGATGCAACGCGTCCGCGAGAGCCACCCCTCGTACAAGCGCACCGAGCTCGATGTGCAGAGCGCCGAGAAAGGGGTGGAGATCTCCAGGGCAGCGGGTATCCCCTCCCTCCAGTTCTCGGCGAACGTTGCCTCCGGCTTTTCCGGGCTGAACGAGGTGCCGGTGGGCGAACCCATCTATGGCACCCCCTCGCTCGTGGGCTATACCAGCGGTGGGGAGGATGTCTTCGTGCCCAACGTTTCCTATGCCACGGAGGTGAAGGGCTTCGGCGACCAGCTCAAGGACAACGTGAACTACAGCACCGCCTGGACGCTCAACGTGCCCTTGTTCAACAACATGCGCAACCGCACCGGCGTGCAGCAGGCGCGGATCCGCTATGAGCGTGCCCGTCTCCAGCAGACGGACATCGAGCAGCAGCTGCGCCTCACCGTGCAGCAGGCCATCGCCGACCAGCGCGCCGCTTACCGTCAGTACATGGCCGCCTCGAACGCGGTGGACGCGGCGCAGGAGTCGATGTCCTACGCGAAGGAGCGCTTCGAGCAGGGCGCCGTCACCGCCCTCGAGCTCAGCACCGCGAAGACGAACCTCAACCGGTCCATGGCCGACATGATCACCGCGCGCTACAACTACGTGCTGGCGACCAAGTCGCTGGAGATCCTGCAGGGCATGCCCCTTACGCTGTGATGGTCGCCCCGCTGCTCGCGATCGAAACGGCCACGCGGCGCTGCTCCGTGGCCCTTGCTGAAGGCGGTGCGGTGCTCGCCCACCGCGAGGAGGAGAGCGAGCGGCTTACGCACGCCGAACGGCTTAATGTCTTCATCGACGAGGTGCTGCGCGAGGCCGGGGTGGACATCACCGCCTTGGCCGGCGTGGCGGTGGGTGTTGGACCCGGGTCCTACACGGGCCTGCGCATCGGCCTCAGCGCCGCGAAGGGGCTCTGCTACGCGCTGGGCATACCGTTGATGGGCATGGGCTCGCTCGATGTGCTCGTGCACGAGCTCCGCGCGCAGGGCGTTGTGCTCCCCGCGGGCGCACGCCTGATGCCCATGATCGATGCGCGCCGCATGGAAGTGTTCACGCAGGTGAGCGCGCCGGGTGGTGACCGCGAGACCGCGCCGCACCCGCTTGTGCTGGACGAGGCCTGGGCGGCCTCGCTGCCGAAGGACCGTACGACCGTGGTGTTCGGCGATGGTGCGGACAAGGCCGCCGGTCTGCTTGCCGGCATTCCCGGCGTGCTGCATGTGTCCGGTGTGCGGCCCGCGCACCGCGGAATGGTCTCGCTATCGTTCGAGCTGTTCGCGCGCGGCGCCTTCAGCGACCTGGCCTACCTGGTGCCCGATTACGGCAAGCCGGCGAACGTCACGCAGCCCAAACGGGCGGCCTCCTAGAGGTTCGCCAGCACGGTGAGCAGCGCGATCATCGGCACGTCCCCCCGCACTACGAGGATCGCATCGCCCTTCTGGCAGAAGGTGCCCTCGCCCAGGTGAACGGTGTTGCCCTCGAGCACGAACGCGCCCTCCTGCCGGTTGCAGAAGCTGCCGTCCGCACGGAACACCTTGTTGCCCTCCACGATCAACGCGCAGCTGCCCTTGGTACAGAACGGACCGGAGCAGCGGAGCAGTCGGTCGCCTTCGGCCACGAACGCGGCCGAGCCACGCGCGCCGTACGGGTCCGCACTGTGGAACACCTGGTCGCCCTGGATCACGTAGAGGCAGGGACCCTTGGTGGCGAAGGGGCCGCAGGCCTGGTGGATGCGCGCTCCGCCGGACCTGGGATCGCCTTCCACGATGAAGGCGGCATCGCCGGGTGTGGCGAAGGGACCATAGGCCCATTGGAGCACGGCCGTCTGGGCCATGCCGGCGAGCGACAGGGCAGCGTAGAGCAGGAGGGTGGCGGGCAGGCGCATCAGCGTTCGGTGGTGTATCGCACCACGTGGATCAGGCCGGTCTCCTCGTCCTTGGTGAGCAGTGCCTTCAGCCACAGGGTGTCCTCTTCGTACAGGTACTCGTCATGGCTGCGCAAGCGATCATCGTGCCACCGTTCCGCATAAGTGATGTTGCCCACCGCGTCGTAACGCCAGGTGCGCCGGTCGGTGGATGGGCTGCGCAGGTCGGGCTGGTCGATGCGTTCGGCAAGGCGGCCCTTTTCGTCGTAGTTGAAGGTGATCCGTCCGCGCCGCCCGGTGACGAGGTAGCGGTCCTCGATGGTGCGCAGGTAGCCCAGCCTGTCGCGGCTGTAGACCTGTTCGCGGTACGGTAGCCCGAGCTCGTTCCGCCAGGTGCAGCGCATGGCGGTGTCGTTCAACTCCTGCCAGCCGAGCTGCTCGTCGCTGATCACGGTGCGGTTGCCGGGCACCAGGTGATAGCGGTCGGGACCGGTGTTCTCGATGCGCACATAGGCGCGGCGCACGATCCGGCCGTCGGTGTCGTAGGTGCTCTCGTAGGCGAAGTGGCCCGAAAGGTCGTTGCGCAGGCGCTGCACCAGGCGCCCCTGCGCATCGTGGAAGTAGCCCACCGACGCGGTGTCGAGGCCCGAGCCGGGCCGGCCGAAGCTGGTGTTGCTGTAGACCAGGCGGCCCTGCTCGTCGAAGCGGTACAGGTGCTTCTCGCTCTTCTCCACCATGGGTCGCCCCTCACGCTTCACCATCTGCTTGCCGCTGATGGAGCGTATGCCGTGGCGCGCCATGAAGACCGGGTTGAACACGAGGTCCTCGGGCAGTTCGGCCTCAGCGGGTACGAGCAGCTGCTGGGCCTGTGTAACGAGGCCGGCGAGGAGCGCGGCCAGCATCAAGGTCTTCCTCATCGCAGCTGGCCGATGGCTTCGTTCACGGTGCCCACCGGCATGCGGCAGCTTTTCTCCACGCACACGTAGATGGTGGTTGCGCCGGTGCTCTTGCCCTCGAGCAGAGGCAGCGCGCTCGTGCCGGGTGTGCCCAGGAACATGCGGTTGGGGATGTAGTGCCCGGCGAAACCGGCACGCCGCGCGAGCGCCTCCGGCCCGGTGATGGCGATCTCGTACAACGGATGCACGTGCATGAGCATGAGCTGCGCCCAGTTGCTGTAGCCTGCCGGATAGCTCCGCATCTGCGGCTTCACGTTGTTGAGCATGCCGGTGGCCAGCTTGATGTAGCGGGCGTCATCGAAGAGGTGGCCCAGCTGGAAGAGCCCCTTGGCCATGCTGCTGTTGCTGGCGGGGATCACGTTGTCGGTGACCTCGGCCTTCCGCGCGATCAATGGCGGGTCCTGGTCGCTGGTGAAGTGGAACAGCGCCTCGCCCTCGGTATGGAAATGCGCGATGGCGTGGTCGGCCAGCTTGCGGGCCTCCTGAAGCCAGCGTTCCTCGAAGGTGACCCCGTACAGCGCGAGCAGGGCCTCGATGGTGAAGCTGTAGTCCTCGAGGTAGCCGTTGATCGAGGCCTTGCCCGCCTTGTAGCTGTGCCATAATCCGCCATCGGGGCGGCGGCACTTCGTGAGGATCAGCTCCATGGTGCGGCGCGCCTGTGCGAGCCACTCCGCCCGGCCGAACACCTCATGCGCATCGCAATAGCCCTGCACCATCAGGGCGTTCCAGCTGGTGAGCGACTTGTCGTCGAGGCCGGGGCGGACACGCTTGGCGCGGGCGGCGAGCAGCTTCGCGTTGATGCTGTCGATGGACCTCCGCAGCTCCACGTCGTTGAGGCCGCGCTCGCGCGCGAACCGCACGTCGTCCTTCGTGCGGAGCAGGATGTTCCGGTCGTGCTCCCAGAGCCCCTTTCCACCGACGTTGTAGTAGTCGATGGCCAGCGCGGCATCGGGCCCCAGCACCTGTTCGAGCTCGGCCTTGGTCCACACGTAGAACAGGCCTTCCTCGCCTTCGCTGTCGGCGTCGAGCGCGCTGTAGAACGCGCCCTCCTCCGAGCGCATCTCGCGTTCCAGGAAGGCGATGGTGCTCTCCACCACGCGCCGGTACTCCTCGTGGTGGAACGCCTGGTACGCCTGGCTGTAGAGCGATATCAGCTGGGCGTTGTCGTAGAGCATCTTCTCGAAGTGCGGCACCTTCCACAGCACGTCCACGCTGTAGCGCGCGAAGCCGCCGCCCACCTGGTCGCGGATGCCGCCGAGGGCCATCTTGTCCAGCGTGAGCTCCACGTGCCTGCGCAGCGCGGCATCATCGGTGATCCAGGCCTGCTTCAGCAGGAACTGGTAGTTGTTGGGCATGGGGAACTTGGGCGCTCGGTCGGGCCCGCCGTGGTCGTTGTCGAAGGTGCTGTCCCACGCGGCGACGAGCTCGTCGAGGTCGCGCCTTGTGAAGGCGGGCGGCTCCTCGTTCACGTGCACGAGCTCGGCCCCGAGCACGCCCTGGTGGAGGCGCTCGGCGTAGGTGCGCACCTTTCCGGGGTCCTTGGTCCAGGTGGTGTGCAGGTCCTGCAGCACCTGGGTCCATTGCTGCGGCGGGAAGTAGGTGCCGCCGTACACGGGGCGCCCGTCGGGCAGCGTGAAGCAATTGAGCGGCCAGCCCCCGCGCTGGGTCATGAGCTGCACGGCGGTCATGTACACCTGGTCCACATCGGGCCGTTCCTCGCGGTCGACCTTGATGCACACGTAGTGCTCGTTCATGAGCGCGGCGATGCTGTCGTTCTCGAAGCACTCGCGCTCCATCACATGGCACCAGTGGCAGCTGCTGTAGCCCACGCTCACCAGCACGAGCTTGTTCTCGGCCCGGGCCTTGGCGAAGGCCTCCTCGCCCCACGGGTACCAGTCGACGGGGTTGTGCGCGTGCTGCAGCAGGTAGGGGCTGGATTCATCCGCCAGCCGGTTGGTGTGGGCGTGCATGGTATCTTGCGTGGGGCCGTCGCCGCGTTCGCCACCGGTGCGGCATCCGCCGGAACACAGGACCATCCAGAGGGTACTGGCGGCCAGCAATCGCTGTGGCGTGGGCATCGCGATCAAAGTAACGGACACATGGAGCGCCTTGGGGGAAGCGGTTGGGACGTGCTTCAACAACGGACCGTGCGCAAGGCGCGTGAGCAGTCGTGGCCAGGCACCCTCATGGCCTTCGGGCTGCTCACCTTCATCGCCACCTTCTGGACCGGCCAGCTCGTCACGCTGATCACCTTCTCGGCGATGTTCCGCTGGCTGGCGCTGTTCTCCTTCGCCGGCAACCTGCTGCCGTACATGCGCTCGGGGCTGGCGTTGGGCATGGAGCGCTTCGAGTGGTTCATGTTCAACCTGCTCGCCGTGGGCCCCTTTCTCTTCAGCACCCTGTTGTGGGTGAACTTCCTGTTCCACGGGGAGCCGGTCACCTATGTGATGCGCGGCGACCCCTCGCGGCAGGAGTTCCTCGCGCACTGGCGCGCCACGGGCGAGCTGCTCCCCAACCGGGACCTGGCGACCATGGCGGGGCAGCTCACATCCGAGGAGCGGCTGAAGGGCTACGTGATGGGACCGGTACTGCGGCTGGCGCCCGGCGCCTTGGGCTATGCGGTGATCGACGCCTGGGAGCCCGCGCAGCTGCTGCGCACGAACGAGCTCACTCGTTGAGGTCCACGCGCTGTTCCAGCTCGAAGGGGAAGCGTTTGCTGACCAGGAAGGCCTTGCCGGTGACGGTGCCCTTGGCCCCCAGCAGCACTTCGCCCTTCAAGGCCGCGCCCAGCAACACCAAGGCCCCGGTGGCGCCGCCGGCGGACAGGTCGGCGTGCAGCGGCACGCTATAGGTGCGGGTGCTGCGCTTGTCGAGGGTGATGGTGCTGTCGAGCGTGGCCTTGCCCACGTAAGTGCCGTCCATGAAGAGGTCCACGTCGGGCTCCTTCACCTGGATGCGGTAGCCGTTGGGGTTGTGCACCGTGGCCAGCACGCGCAGCGCGATGCCGCCCTTGTCCAGACTCAGCACCTGCACATCCTCCACCCCCCGCAGCTCCACGTCGCGGTACGAAAGGCAGCCCGTGAGCAGGGTCAACGACAGTGCGGCGGTAAGGGCGATGTGCGTGCGCATGCCCATGGCCCCTGCGGATCCCGTGCCGTGTTCAGGCCTTGCCGCCCATCATCGCCGCGTAGTGCTGGAAGAAGCGCGGGATGGTGCGGATGCCGATGAGGTAGTTGAACACCCCGTACTTCTCGTTGGGGCTGTGGATGTTGTCCGAGTCGAGGCCGAAACCGAAGAGCACCGTCTTCAGCCCGAGCTCCGTCTCGAACAGGGCCACGATGGGGATGCTGCCGCCACCGCGGGTGGGGATGGGCTTCCTGCCGAAGGTCTCCTCCATGGCCTTGGCGGCCGCGAGGTAGGCGGGGGAGTCGATCGGGGTGACCGCCGCCTCGCCACCGTGGTGCGGGCGCACCTCCACCTTCACGCTGGGGGGCGCGATGCGTTCGAAGTGGTCCTTGAAGAGCTTGGTGATGGCCTCGCTCTTCTGGTCGGGCACCAGGCGCATGCTGATCTTGGCGAAGGCCTTGGAGGGCAGCACGGTCTTGGCGCCCTCGCCGATGTAGCCGCCCCAGATGCCGTTCACATCAAGCGTGGGGCGGATGCTGCTGCGCTCCTCGCTGGTATAGCCCTTCTCGCCGAGCACATCGTTCACGCCCAGGTCCTTCTTGTAGGCCTCCAGGTCGAAGGGGGCCTCGGCGAGCGCCGTGCGCTCGGCGGCGCTCAGCTCCTTCACGGCGTCGTAGAAACCGGGGATGGTGATGCGGCGGTCCTTGTCGTGCAGGCTGCTGATCATGTCGCAGAGCACGTTGATGGGGTTGGCCACGGCGCCGCCGTAGACCCCGCTGTGGAGGTCGCGGTTGGGGCCGGTCACCTCCACCTCCAGGTAGCTGAGGCCGCGCAGCCCGGTGTTGATGCTGGGCACATCATTGGCGATCATGGCCGTGTCGCTGATCAGCACCACATCGGCCTTCAGCCGGGCCTTGTTGTTCTTCACGAACACGCCCAGGTTGTCGGAGCCGACCTCCTCCTCGCCCTCGATCATGAACTTCACGTTGCAGGGCAGGCCGCCGTTCTTCATCATGGCCTCGAAGGCCTTCACGTGCATGTAGAACTGGCCCTTGTCGTCGGCGCTGCCACGTGCGTAGATCATGCCGTCCTTGATCACCGGGTCGAAGGGCCCGCTGTGCCAGAGGTCCAGGGGGTCGGGTGGCTGCACGTCGTAGTGGCCGTACACCAGCACGGTCGGCTTGGCGGGGTCCACGATCTTCTCCCCGTACACGATGGGGTGGCCGGCGGTGGGGCACACCTCCACCTTGTCGGCGCCGGCCTCCACCAGGCGCTGCTTCACCGCCTCGGCGCACCGGGCCACATCGGCCTTGTACTTGGGGTCGGCGCTCACGCTGGGGATGCGGAGCAGGTCGAGCAGTTCGCTGAGGAAACGGTCCTTGTTGGACTCCACGTAGGTGTCGATGGCTGACATGCGGGGGTATCGGGTAGGGGGAGGGCGAAGATAACGGGCGGTGGGCAGGGGCGAGGCAACCTTTGGGCCGGCCGGACTGTCATTGGAGTGAAGTCTGTAATTGCTTAATTTTCAGGACCGAAACCATGCCTTTCCCGATGCGCAAGCTGCTGATGCTCATTGCCTTGTTGCCGGCATTGGTCCATGGCCAGTTGGTGGTGACCAACACGCAGACGCCGGCCTGGCTGGTGCAGAACCTGTTGCTGGGCCAAGGGGTGTCCGTCAGCAACATCACGTTCAACGGGGCCCCGGGGAACACCGTCACCGCGCAGGTGGGGGAGTTCGACGGCACGGCCACGAACCTGGGCATGGGCAGCGGCATGATCCTGGCCACCGGCGATGTGGTCGAGGCCATCGGACCCAATGACCTGTCGGGGATCACGGTGGGCGGTGGCTTCAATGGCCAGGGCGACCCGGACCTGCTGGCCTTGGCGCAGGCCACCGGCAATGCACCGGTCACCGACATCAACGACGCCGCCGTGGTGGAGTTCGACTTCGTGCCCACCGGCGACTCGCTCAAGTTCGACTTCACCTTCGCCTCGGACGAGTTCCTGGAGTTCGTGCAGAGCTACAACGATGTGTTCGGCTTCTTCCTCAGTGGCCCCGGCATCGCAGGGCCCTACACGAACGGGGCCATCAACATCGCGCTGATCCCGAACACCACCTCCCCCGTGGCGATCAGCACGGTGAACAACGTCACCAACAGCACCTTTTACGTCGACAACGGGGACGGGAACACGGCGCCGTTCAACACCAACCCCATGTACATCCAGTACGATGGGCGTACGGTGACGATCACGGCGCGTGCGCAGGTCACCTGCGGCCTCACCTACCACATCAAGCTGGCGGTGGGCGATGCGAACGATACGGCGGTGGACAGCGGCGTCTTCCTGAAGGCGGGCAGTTTCACCAGCACCGGCCAGGTGATCCCCGACCTCGCCAGCGGTGTGAACGTGGTGAACGATACCATCATGCTCGAGGGCTGCGGCATGGTGGAGCTGGACTTCACCCGCATGGGCGATACGGGCGTGTACGACACGGTGAACGTTGTGATCGGAGGCACGGCCACGGCCGGCGTGGACTATTTCCCCGCACTGCCCACCCAGCTGCTGTACCAGCCGGGGGACACGATGATCCCGGTGTACCTGACCCTGCCGCTCGACGCCGATGGCATCGAAACGCTCACGATCACCATCACCCAGAACATCGTGTGCTCCGGCACGCAGATCACCAACACGTACACCTACTACATCGACACACCGCCGCCCCTGACGGTGAACACCACGGACATCAATGGCGCGTGCGGCCTGAGCTACCTGTTGAACCCGTTGGTGGCCGGGGGCACCGGCAACTACACCTACGATTGGAGCACCGGTGCCAGCACGCCCAGCATCACGGTCTCTCCGGGGGTCACCACCACGTACTACCTGACGGTGAGCGACACCTGCAGCGTGGTGCCGGTGAGCGACAGCATCGTGGTGACCATGCCGGTGTACGCGCCCCTGCAGATCACCCTGACACCCGATACCCTCATCGATTGCCTGGGCCTGGGTCCCATCGGTGTATTGAACGCCACCGGCGGTAACGGGGTGTACCAGTACAGCTGGAGCCTGAACGGCAACCCGATGGGCCAGACGCCGACGATCAACGTGCCGGCGGCCGATCCCCCGGTGTACTACGTGGCCACCGTCACCGAGGGCTGCGGCACGAGCGTGAGCGATTCCGTGCAGGTGGGCACCGTGCCCCTGCCCCCGATCCACATCACCACCAGCGGGGTGACCGTGGTGTGTCCTGGTGATACCGTGACCCTGCAGGTCGACAACGTGGTCGGTGGCAATGGGGTGTACACCTATCAATGGACCAATGGCCAGGGCCAGGTGCTCTCGCAGAACGATGCGGTCACCGTCACCGTTCCTGCGGATGCCGCCTACACCATCACCGTCAACGACCAGTGCGGCTATGAGGGCGACACCACGGTGTTCACCCTGCTGCCCATCTATGAGCCTTTCCGCCTGAGCCTCACCAACGACACCACCATCTGCTACGGCGAGCAGGTGGTGCTCTTCGCCGACGTGACGGGCGGCAGCGGCTTCTACACCGTGTTCTGGCCCGACCAGCAGTTCACCGACCCCGAGATGCCGGTGACCCCCCTGGCGCCCACCACTTACCCCGTGTACGTGATCGATGAATGCGGTGCCGTGCTCTCCGATGCCGTCACCGTGACCCCCGAGCCCGTCTCCGTGGACATCGAGGTGACCAACCGCGGGCAGGACGACTGGTTCCTCCAGGCGGCGACCTTCCCCATCTGCAACTTCCACCTGTGGGACATGGGCGATGGCACGCGCTACCGCAACCCCGACATCACGCACAGCTATCTCGATCTCGATGAGCACTGGGTGACCCTGGAGGTGCGCACCATCCACGGCTGTGTCGGCATTGATAGCGTGCTCCTGCGGCCACCGGCCCACCTGTATTTCCCGAACGCCTTCACGCCCGATGGTGATGGGGTCAACGAGACCTGGAAGGGCATCGGTCATTACATCGAACGGTTCGAGCTGGAGGTCTACGACCGCTGGGGCGAGCTCATCTTCGCCACCACCGACTTCGAACGCTCGTGGGACGGCAGCGTGAACGGCACCGGTGCGGCCATGACCGGCGTTTACGTGTACAAGTACAAGGCCGAGGGCCATCTGTTCCCGGCCGTTGAAGGGATGGGTCATGTGACCCTGTTGCGGGGCAGCCAGGACTGATCGAACAACATGATGCGCATGAAGGGAAGGGGAGCGGCGTTCGTGCTGGCATGCACGATGCTCACGGGCGTGCAGGCCCAGCTGGTGGTGAACAACACCTTCACGGTGACCGACCTGGTGCAGAACGTGCTGCTCGGCGGTGGTGTCACGGTGAGCAACGTCACGTTCAACGGACTGCCCGGCAACCAGGTCTACATCCAGGCCGGCACGTTCGATGCGACCAATGCGCAGGTGGGCATGCAACAGGGCATCCTCCTGTGCTCCGGTGACGTGAACATCGCCGTGGGACCGAACAACAATTCAGGTTCCACGCTGCCCTTGGGCGGATTGAACACCGCCGGGGATGTGGACCTGGACGCGGTGAGCAGTTCGGGGACCAACGATGCCGCCGTGCTCGAGTTCGACTTCATCCCGGCCGGCGATTCGCTCAGCTTCAACTACGTGTTCGCGAGCGAGGAGTACCTCGAGTACGTGAACGCCGGTTACAACGACGTGTTCGGCTTCTTCCTCAGCGGCCCGGGCATCAATGGGCCCTTCACGAACAACGCGACCAACATCGCGCTCATTCCCAACACGAGCACGCCCGTATCGATCGATAACGTGAACACCGGGTCGTTCCCGCAGTACTACGTGGACAATGGGGACGGCTTCACGCCGCCCTACGATACCGACCAGCAGTACATCCAGTTCGACGGGCGGACCGCGGTGCTCACGGCGTTCTCGCTGGTGCAATGCGGGCAGTCGTACCACCTGAAGATCGCCATCGCGGATGCGGGGGATGCGATCCTGGACAGCGGTGTGTTCCTCGAGGCCGGCAGCTTCTCCTCGCCCAATGCGGTCTCCATCGACATCGAGACGGAATCGAGCGATGGGACCATGACCGAGGGCTGCACCAACGCCACCTTCACCATCAGCCGTCCCGGCAGCGCGGACAACATCGACATCACCATCACCGTGGGCGGCACGGCCACCAACGGCACGGATTACGCGCCCGCCCTGCCGACCACGATCAACCTGCCTTCGGGCCAGACCTCGGTGAGCTTCCCGGTGAACCCCGTGGAGGACAACCTCGCGGAAGGCCCCGAAAGCATCGTGCTCACCGCGATGTACGTGAACGCCTGCGGCGACACCAGCATCAGTGTGGACAGCGTGCTGATCGTGGACCATGTGCCCATCGTCCTCCAGACCGAGGACCTGGTGCTGGATTGCACGCAGGATTCGGTGCTGGTGACGGCGCTGGCCTCAGGTGGCTACGGTGCGCTGAGCTATATGTGGAGCACGGGATCCACCCAGCCCACCACCTGGGTGCCCGGCCTCATCACCGCCGACCACACCATCACCGTGACCGATGAATGCAACAAGGCGGTGAGCGATGTGGTCTCCGTGGAGTCGGGCTGCGAGATCATCATCCCCAATGTGTTCTCGCCCAACGGCGACGGCAAGAACGACTACTTCGTGATCGAAGGCATCACGGGCACGCGCAACACGGTGAAGATCTTCAACCGCTGGGGCCGCATCGTGTACGAGGCGACCAACTATCGCAACCAGTGGGATGGTGACAACCTGAGCGACGGCACCTACTTCTACGAGGTGCTGGTGGAGGGCGACCCGAAGACCTACACGGGCCACGTCACGATCCTGAAGAACGGGCGCTGAGCTCAGCGTACCAGCAGGGAGCGGCCCGTCATCTCGACGGGCCTGTCCAGGCCCATCAGTTCGAGCACCGTCGGCGCCACATCGGCGAGGATGCCGTCGCGCAGGCGGAAGCCGCGGTCATCGAGCAGGAACACCGGCACCGGGTTGGTGGTGTGGGCCGTGTTGGGCGAGCCATCCGGGTTGCGCGCCTTGTCCGCGTTGCCATGGTCGGCGGTGATCAGGAAGCTGTAGCCGTGGGCACGGCCCGCCTCCACCACCTGCCGTGCACAGCCGTCGATCGTTTCCACCGCCTTCACGATGGCGTCGAACACCCCGGTATGGCCCACCATGTCGGGGTTGGCGAAATTGAGGCAGACGAAGGCGGCGCGCTCCTCCTTCAAGGCCTCCACGATGCGCGCGGTCACTTCCGGTGCGCTCATCTCGGGCTGAAGGTCGTAGGTGGCCACCTTGGGCGAGGGCACCATCAACCGCTCCTCGCCGGGGAAGGGCTGCTCGCGGTTGCCGCTGAAGAAGAAGGTGACGTGCGGGTACTTCTCCGTTTCAGCGATGCGGATCTGCCGAAGCCCAGCGTCGCTCACCACCTCACCGAGCGTGTTGCGCAGGTCGTCCCGCCGGAACACCACCTGCACATCGCGGTAGGTGGGGTCATACTCCGTCATGGTGACGTAGTGCAACTTCAGGGGCTCCATGCCGTGCTCGGGGAAGGCCTGCTGCGTAAGGGCCTGCGTGATCTCGCGGCAACGGTCCGTGCGGAAGTTGAAGCAGATCACCACGTCGCCGGGCCGGACCGTGCCAGCCATGGGCCCGTCGCCCCCCACGATCACGTGCGGCTCCACGAACTCATCGGTGATCCCTGCGGCATAGCTGGCGCGGACGGCGGCCACCGCGTCCGTCGCCTCCGCACCTCGCCCATGCACCAGCAGGTCGTAGGCCTTGCGCACGCGTTCCCACCGCTTGTCGCGGTCCATGGCATAGTACCGTCCGATCACCGTGGCGATGCGCGCGGGCGTGCCGATCACGTTGCGCTCCAGGGCCTCGAGGTAGGCCGCTCCGCGCTGCGGGTCGGTGTCGCGGCCATCGAGGAAGGCATGGATATGGATGTCCTCCACCCCCGCGCGGTGGGCCATGTGGCAGAGGGCCTCGAGGTGCGCCTGGGAGGAGTGCACGCCGCCGTCGGAAACAAGGCCCATGAGGTGCAGGCGCACACCATCGCGGCTGGCGGCGGCGAAGGCCGCGCGCAACGCCGGCTCCTGCTCCAAGGTCCCACTGGCCACGGCCTTGTCGATGCGCACCAGGTCCTGGTACACCACACGACCTGCACCGATGTTCAGGTGACCCACCTCACTGTTGCCCATCTGGCCATCGGGGAGCCCGACATGCGTGCCGTCCGTGAGCAGCTGGGCGTGCGGGACCTGGGCGCGCAGGCCGGTGATGAAGGGTGTGCGCGCCTGTGCGATGGCATCGGAACGGTCACCGGCCCCCATGCCCCAGCCGTCCAGGATCATGAGCACGACCTTCGAAGTGGGCATCAGGATAGCGGTATTAGGACCGCGAAGATAGACCCGTGCGGAGCGCGGGGCCGGTGCTCCGCGCGGCCGCCCATGGCGCGTGCGAGCTTGTCCACGATGAACAGGCCCAGGCCAGTGCCCTTCACCTGCCTGGTCTCCTCACGACCACCACGGTGGAACCGTTCGAAGATGCGTCCGCGGTCCTCGGGCGCCACGCCCGGCCCTTCGTCGGCCACGGTGAGCTCGAGGCGGCCATCGCGCACGGCGCAGGCAACGTCCACCCGGGTGGAAGCCGGGGCGTACTTGCAGGCGTTCTCGACCAGGTTGCCCACGATGCTGCGCAGCGCGTCCGCATCACCGTGCCATTCCAATGTCGCCGGCCGTTCCAACCGCAGCTCATGCGCAGCGCCGTAGGTGGTGCGTGCCGTGTTCACCAGTGCGTCCAGCAGGGCACCCACATCGACGTGCTCGCGCAGCAACGGAACGCCCGCCTCATCAAGCCGGGTGGCCAGCAGGATCTTCTCGCTCAGCGAGGCCAGCCGGTCCACATCGGCGAGGGCGGCCTGGGTGATGGCCTCGCGCTGGCCCGCATCGAGCTGGGGCCTGCGCAACGTCTGCAGGTGGAGCTTCGCCGCCGCGATGGGGGTGCGCAGCTCGTGCGATGTGGCGAGCAGGAAGTTGCGCTGGGCCCGGGCCAGCACGAGCTCGTGCCGCACGGAGCGGTAGGTGAGCCACAGCCCGAACAGCAGCAGTGCCACGAACACGAATCCTTCACCCGCCACCATCAACATGGTGCGGCCGGGGTCCACGGGCATGTGCGTGGTGGAGACACCCAACGCCTCGAGCTGGCCCACGAGCATGCGCAGTTCGTTCTCCTTCTCCACCAGCAGGTAGGCCCACCACAGGAACTGCAGCAGCACATAGGCGGCGAGGACGCCGAAAAGCACAAGGGTCCGGCGATGGGCGGAGCGTGGCATGGAACGGATGCCAAATTACCCACAGGTGGGTACCTTGCATCGGACGACGTGGTCCGAAAGGCATCGTTAACTTGCCCCGGCACCGGTACATGGATCATCGAGCAGCGAAGGAGTTCATCTTGGCGAAGCTCAAGGCGGAGCTGCCCTCCGGGCGCACCTACCACAGCCTGGAGCATACGCTCGACGTGTACGCCTCGGCCATCGACATCGGCGAGCGCGAGGGGGTGGGCGAGGAGGATATGGTGCTGTTGCGGACCGCAGCGCTCTTCCATGATGCCGGATTCCTGCTGCAGGACCTGGAGCACGAGGAGGCGAGCTGCCGGATCGTGCGCGAGCATCTGCCACGGTGGGGCTTCAGCGCCTCGCAGATCGACCGCATCTGCAACATGATCATGGCCACGCGGATCCCGCAGACCCCGCACGACAAGCTGAGCCGGATCCTCTGCGATGCCGACCTGGACTACCTCGGTCGCGACGACTTCTTCCAGGTCGGTGAAGGCCTGTTCCTGGAGCTGAAGGCCTACGGGGTGCTGCGTACGCGCCGCGAATGGAACGAACTTCAGGACAAGTTCCTGAGCCACCATCATTACCACACGCGCACCAACAAGGACCTGCGCGAGCCCCGCAAGAAGGAGCACCTCGAGGAGGTGCGGCGCCTGCTCCGCGAAGGGGATTGAACGCGGAAGCCCCGTCCGGGCGGACAGGGCTTCTCGTCGGGTGGTGCCTCCCAGAATCGAACTGGGGACACACGGATTTTCAGTCCGTTGCTCTACCAGCTGAGCTAAGGCACCAGGGAAGGAACGACCATCTTTGCGGATGGCCCCCGCGTTCGGGGGCGGCAAAGATAGGATCTTCGTCCAAACCATGACATCCCCGCTCCACGATCTGGTGCTTGATGCCGGCAACACCCGGATGAAGGCCGCCCTTTTCCATGGTGGAGGGACGCTTCGTTGGACCACGTTGGCCAACGGGGACCTGGCCGGCCTGCGTGCCTGGGCGGGGGAACGGTCCGTACAAAGCATCGCCCTCGGCTCGGTCGCGGCTCCGGATCCGGCGTTCGAGGCGGCGCTGGGGGAATGGGCCCCGCTCACGGTGCTCTCCGGAACGTCCCCGGCCCCGGTGCGTAACGCTTACGGCAGTCCGCTCACCTTGGGCGTGGACCGGCTGGCGAACGCGATGGGGGCGTGGTCGCTGTTCCCGCAGCGGGCGGTGATCGCCGTGGACCTGGGAACCTGCATCACCTACGATGCGGTGGATGCTTCCGGTACGTACCGGGGCGGGCTCATCGCGCCGGGCATGACCATGCGCGCCCGCGCCATGAACGCCTACAGCGCGCGCCTGCCGTTGGTGCGGCCCGAAGCGGTCCCCGCGTTGCTCGGCACCGACACCACCGGCAGCCTGCTGGCTGGCGTTCACCACGGTGTGCGAGCCGAACTGGTGACCCTGCTCCACGACCTTGGGCACGAAATGCCCGGCGCGGCCGTTGTGCTCACCGGCGGCGATGCCCTCCGGTTCTCGAGGGCCCTGAAAAGTGGCATCTTTGCCGACCCTCTGCTGACCCTGCGCGGACTGCATGCGATCCTGCAACACCATCGCCATCTGGGCATCGCTCCTTCCGGCCCTCCTGCTGGCGACCCCCGCAACGGCCCAGTCGGGCGGTGATTCCCCCTTCAGCGCCTATGGCCTTGGCGAGGTCGTGGGCAACACCCAGGTGCCCCAGCTCCTCATGGGTGGCGTATCGGTCGCCACCACGGACCCGGCCGGCATCTCCACCTTCAACCCGGCCTCGTACTGCAGCCTCCAGAAGGCCTCCTTCGAGATGGGCTTCGTGGGGCACCTGACCCAGTTGCGCACCGATGCGGCCACGCAGGACCGCGCCAACACCCGGCTGCTCGGCTTCACCCTGGGTATTCCCTGGAACAACGGGCGCTGGGCCCTTGCCCTCGGCCTGTTGCCGGTGACCACGGTGGGCTACAACGTCACCACCGAGGGAGAGCTCAGCAACGGCGTCGACTTCCGCCATACGTATGTGGGCACGGGCGGCCTGAACCGGGCCTTCGCGGGGCTGGCGCACACCCTGTGGCGCGCGAAGCCCGATTCGACCGGTCATGCCCGCGGGCAGCTCACCTTCGGGGCCAACATCAACGGGCTCTTCGGCACGGTCGAGCAAACACGAAAGGCCCTGTACCCCGCATCGGCCGGTTACACCAACCTGCTCACCTACCAGGGGCTCGTGATCCGCGGCACCTCGGTGAACCTGGGGCTGCACTTCGGCGGCCAGCTGGTGCCCATGAGCACCATGCTGCGCAAGCGGAGGGTCCGGGAGGAGCAGCGCAAGGCCGAGCTCGAGGCCTGGCGGAAGGCGCATCCCGGTGAGGAGCCCGCCGACCAACGACCGGTGCGGATGCCCGAGGCCCCCTGGCGGTACACGATCGGCCTATGCGGCGAGCTCACCTCCGACCTTGATGCCCGCCGCGACCTCGAGGAACTTTCCTTCGTGCTGAGCAACGGGCTCGAGGCCATCCGCGATACCAACCGCTACGAGCAGGGCCGCGAGGGCATCCTCTACATCCCGCCTTCCTACGGCATCGGCCTCCAGGTGTCCAACGAGCGCTGGAACCTGCTGGCCGATGTGCGGCAGCGCGATTGGAGCCAGCTGCGGCTCGATGTGGACGGCTACTCCCTGCCTTCGCAGTTGCGGCCCAGCATGTCGGTGCAGGCAGGTGCCTCCTTCCGGCCCGCCCGGGAGCGCGACCGTGAGTTCCTGAAGCGGGTCGTGTACCGCCTGGGCGTACGATACACCACCGATTACCTGAAGGTGGGCGACCTGCAGCTGGATGAGACGGCCATCAGCGGTGGCTTCTCCCTGCCCATCTCCGAAGGCGCCTACCTGGCCCGCCTGAACTTGGGCGTGGTGTGCGGCCAGCGGGGCAATGAGGCGGCCGGTGTGCAGGAGCGGTTCGCCAACATCCAGTTCGGCTTCACCCTCACCCCGAACAAGCGCGAGCGATGGTTCGCTCCCTACCGGATCGAGTAAGGAGCGGCCGGCCGATGGGCCTGCTGCTGGTGTGCGCCCTGTGGGCCTGCACCAACGACCTGGACAAGGTGGCCGCCGTCGACCTCACCCCTTCAGGCCCCGACCGGGTGACGCGGAACGCCGAGTACCTGTACAGCGATTCCGGTTTCGTGAAGAACCGGCTGCGCGCGGGCCTGGTGAACGAATTCGCCGGGAAGGATGCGCGCCGCACCGAGATCGACAGCGGACTGGTGCTCACCTTCTTCGATCGCCAGGGCCGTGAGGGCAGTGAGCTGAAGGCGCGTCGTGGTCGCATCCTCACGGAGCAGAAGCGCATGGAGGTGGAGGGCGCGGTGGTCTTCACCAATGCGCGGGGTGAGCGCCTGGAGACCGAGCGCCTGGTTTGGAGCCAGGACAGCCACCGCGTACACACGGACCGACCGGTGCGCATCACCCGTGCGCAGGACATCCTGTTCGGGCAGGGCCTGGATGCCACGGAGGACTTCAGCCGGTACACGATCAGGCGCATCACCGGGTCGCTCCAGCTGGATCGCGATACCTTGGCACCCTGAACCACCGCATGAAACGGCTTTCCAGGTTCATGGAGCATTTCTGGCTGGCGCTGGCCATCGCCACGGCCCTGTGGGCGGGTTTCGTGCTGGCCACCGAAGGCTGGGGTGAAGGCCGCAAGTGGCTGTGGTTCCCCCTGGTCGCGGCGGGCATGTTCGGCTACCGGCGCTTCATGCGGGGCAAGATGGAGCAGTGGGAGCGCGACGGCCGGCTCTGATCCGCTGCCGGCGGTCCGGCTATTTTCGTCCCACGGCATGGCCATCTCCTCTTCCGACCTGTTGCTGATCCTGGCCGCGATGGCGCTATCGGCGCTCTGCTCGGGGCTGGAGATCGCCTTCGTGAGCAGCAACAAGCTCTACATCGAGCTGCAGCGCAAGCAGGGCGCCATCTGGGCCCGCATGGTCGGGGGCCTGCTCAAGCGCCCGGCCCGGGTGATCGGCACCCTGCTGCTGGGCAACACCGTGGCCCTCATTGTGTACGGTATCGTCATGGCCCGCGTGCTCGACCCCGTGCTCCGCGGCGTGTACCCGGGCGAACTGTTCGTGCTCGTGAGCTCGACCGTCATCAGCACCATCATCATCCTCGTGCTCAGCGAGTTCCTTCCGAAGGCGCTGTTCCGGCTGGATCCCAACGGGGTGCTCACCGTGTTCGCCCTTCCCCTGCGCATCATCTACACCGTGCTGTGGGCGCCCATGATGCTCTTCACCGGTGTGAGCGAACTGCTGCTGCGGCTCTTCGGGGTGCGCCAGAAGCCCGGCCAGGTGGCCTTCGGGCGCATCGACCTCGACGAGTTCCTGCGCGAGGTGAGCGACAACACCCCGGCCGACAAGGACCTCGATGCCGAGGTGGAGTACTTTCGTAACACCCTGGCGCTCAGTGAGACGAAGGTGCGCGACCTGATGGTGCCCCGGGCCGAGATCGAGGCCATCGATGTGGAGGAAGGGGTATCGGTCCTGCACAAGCGCTTCTCGGAGACCGGCCTCAGCAAGCTGCTGGTATACAAGGACAGCATCGACAACATCATCGGCTACGTGCACAGCTACGAGATGTTCCGGCGGCCGCGGAGCATCCGGGCGGTGATGCGGGTGGTCAACTTCATCCCCGGCACCATGCCGGCGGACGAGGCCCTGCAGTTCTTCACCAAACAGCGCACCCACGTGGCCGTGGTGGTGGACGAGTTCGGGGGGACCGCCGGCATGCTCACCATCGAGGACGTGGTGGAGACCATCGTGGGCGACATCGAGGACGAGCACGATGAGGGGGAGCTGGTGGAGGAACGCCTGGGCCCCAACGAGTTCGTGTTCAGCGCCCGCCTGGAGGTGGCCCACCTGGCCGAGGCCTACGGGCTGGCCTTCGAGGACGCCGAGGAGGTCGATACCCTGGCCGGCTACATCCTTCACCACACCGCCGGATTGCCCCAGCAGGGGCAGGTGCTCGAGATCGGGCCGTTCAAGATCACCATCGCCCAGGTGAACCATGGCCGGATCGACCTGGTGAACCTGGCCGTGGTGGACCCGGAGCAGGGCTTCGCCAAATAGGTCGGCGAAAGCCTTGCCGGATGGGGCAACCGCCTATATTTGCGGCCCTTACGAATTTTCCTCGCAATGGCAGTCATTGGAAAGATCCGCAACCGCATGGGCGGCTTGCTCGTGGTGCTGGTGGGCGGTGCGCTCGTGCTCTTCGTGGTCAGCGACTTCTTCGACAACGGCAACCGCTCCTTCGGAAGCGGCGACCGTTCCGTGGGCGAGATCGCGGGCGAGGAGATCGACGTGCAGTTCTTCGAACGCCGCGTGGATGAACAGGCCGAGGTGTACCGCAGCAACGGCACCACGGTGGACGCGAACCTGCAGGACCAGATCCGCAATAGCGTGTGGAACGAGCTGCTCCGCGAGCGCACCCTGCTGGCCCAGGCCCAGAAGGCGGGCTTCGGCGACATCATCAGCCGCGAGGAGTTCGACGACATCCGCTTCGGCAACAACATCCTGCCCGACTTCAAGAGCAACCCGAGCTTCCAGGGCCCCGATGGGCAGCCCGATCAGTCCAAGCTGCGCAACTACTTCAAGGCCATCCAGGAACAGGCCCCCATGTTCTTCGAGATGCAGAAGCGCACCTTCGTCACCGAGCGCCTCATCACCAAGTACAACACCCTGGTGAAGAAGAGCTGCTTCGTGAACAGCACGCAGGTCACCGACGAGTACACGCAGAAGAACGCGAAGGCCAGCTTCAGCTTCGTGGCCAAGCGCTACGACAGCGAGCCCGACAGCCTGTACAAGCCCACCGAGGAGGACATCCGCCGCTACTACGAGGCGCACAAGAACGAGAAGAAGTGGGAGCAGCGCGCCTCGCGCAGCTTCGACTACGTGCGGTTCCCCGTGGTGGCCACCGAGGCCGACATCGCTGCGGCCCAGCAGGAGATGGCCGATCTGCTCCCCGCCTTCCGGTCCGCCAAGGGCAAGGAGGACAGCACCTTCGTGATGGCCAACGCCGACACCAAGAACGCCGTGGCCTCGGCCTACACCGAAGGCACCGCCGACAAGCTGAACGACTCGCTGATCACCCACGCCGACACCGGCGCGGTGGTCGGACCCTTCCGTAGCGGTGATGTGTGGAAGCTGGTGAAGGTGAAGGAGCTCGCCGATGTGGAGGAGGCGCGTGTGCGCCACATCCTGCTCAGCACCCAGGGCAAGGACGAGGCCACGCAGAAGGCCAAGGCCGACAGCATCCTCGCGGCGGTGAAGCGCGACAAGGGCAAGTTCGAGGAGCTGGTGAAGAAGTACAGCGAGGACCCCGGCAGCGTAAGCAACGGCGGTGTGTACGAGTGGTTCGACCGCACGCGCATGGTGCCCGAGTTCACCAAGGCCAGCTTCGATGAGAAGGTGGGCGCCATCACCATCTGCAAGACCAGCTACGGATTCCACATCGTGGAGGTGCTGGGCCAGCGCAGCCGCAAGGAGCGCCGCGTGCTCACCGTCGACCGCCGCAGCCGTCCGCTGCCCGCCACCTTCAAGGAGGTCTACAAGAAGGCCAACGAGCTCAGCCTCAATCACACCGATACGGCCTCCTTCCGCAAGGCCGCCGAGGAGCAGGGCCTGGCCCTCACCCCGGTGCAGGACCTGCGCGCCGACCAGAAGTACGTGCCGGGCCTGCAGGACCCCGCCTCCGTGGTGAGCTGGGCCAGCCGCGCCGAGCTCGACGGCAAGCCCAGCGCGCCCATCGAGAGCGGCGAGGCGTACGTGGTGTGCATGCTGCGCAGCATCAAGCAGGATGGCGTGCCCGCCCTGGAGGATGTGCGCACCCAGTTCACGGCCGAGGCCACGAAGGAGAAGAAGGCCGAGGCCTTCATGACCCTGATGAACGGCAAGACCGACCTCGCCGCCCTCGCCACCGAGACCAAGAGCAGCGTGCAACAGGCCAGTGACCTGCCCTTCAACAGCTTCAGCATCCCGGGCGGTTACACGGAGCCCGAGGTGATCGGCCATGTGTTCGGCATGAAGCCCGCCACCACCAGCGCTGCGCTCAAGGGCGACCAGGGCGTGTACGTGGTGAACCTCACCAGCGTCACCCCCGCGCCGGCCATCACCGATGCCGAGGGCGAACGCAAGCAGCTGGTGGACCGCATGCGCCAACGCGCCGAGAACCAGCTCTTCAACGCACTGCGCACCGCGGCCGAGGTGAAGGACGAGCGCAGCAAGTTCTACTGAGATCTCCCGTCAGCGACGGAACGGAAGGGCGGCCTGCGGGCCGCCCTTCGCATTACAGGCCCCAGGTGACGCCCAGCAACAGGCCGAGCCAGCCCGTCACTTCCGCGTTCCGGCCGTCCCCGGTGGAACGCTCAAGGCCCGGTCGCAGCTCCACGTGGTAGCGCTTGCGGCCATGCACGCGCGTGCGATGCCCGATCCCCGGTGCGAACACCACACCGGTCGTGCTCCAACGGTCATCGCCTTCCTCATGCGTGCCGGAGTACACGCCATCCGACGACCAAGTGCGGCGGTGCAGCACATGGTGCACGCCAACGGCCAGCACCACGTAGCGATGTGCGGTCACCGAGCGACGGCCACGGCCCATGCGCCAGGTGGCGCCGAGCGTTAGCGACAGTGGCAGGGTGCGGTGGGTGGAGCGGAAAGTGCGGACCGTGGTGTCCTGGGGCGCAGCACCGGCCAGCATGCGACGCGGGTCGAACAGGCCTTCATAGGTGATGGGCGCCACCGGCCTTACCCCCAGGTCGAGCATTGCGGACCAACGTTCATCCGATCGATGCTGTATGCGCGCGCCGAACGCGGGCTGCAGCGCGAAGGGCGAGAAGGAGGGCGCGCAGCCGAGCTGTGGTCCCAGGGCGAGCTGGGCGGTGGCCCGAGCGGCGAACACCCCGACGACAAGGAGGCACACGTGGCGATGCACGTTGCGATAACGCCAAGCGGTCGCGATCCGTGCCTCAGCGCAGCTGGCTCAGGCGTTCGGCATCGAGGCGCACGAGGATGCCGAGCAGGATGGTGAAGCTGATCAGTGAGCTGCCGCCGTAGCTGAACAGGGGAAGGGGGATGCCGATCACGGGGGCGAGGCCGATGGCCATGCCCACGTTGATCATGAGGTGCAGGAAGAAGATGGAGGCCACGCAATAGGCGTAGATGCGCGTGAAGCGCGAGCGCTGGCGTTCGCCCACCTGGATGCAGCGGATAATGAGGGCGCCGAAGAGCAGCACCACCAACGAGGTGCCGAGGAAGCCCCATTCCTCGCCGACGGTGCAGAAGATGAAGTCGGTGCTCTGCTCGGGCACGTACTTGTACTTGGTGAAGGTGCCCTGCAGATAACCCTTGCCCGATAGCCCGCCGCTGCCGATGGCGGTCTTGCTCTGCGCGGCGTTGTAGCCCAGGCCCTGCGGGTCGTCCAGCAGGCCGAGCGTGACGCTGATGCGGGTCTGGTGGCGTTCGGGCATGCGCTGGAACACATAGTCGAAGCCGCTGATGAAGACCGTGGAACCGATGAGGGTGAAGAGGATGAGCCCGTTGATGCGGCGGCGGTAGCGCTTGAGGATGAAGCGCTGCACGAAGAGGAAGGCCAGGGCGCACACGGTCACCAGCAGGCCGATCAGGAAGTACTGGCCCTTCACGGGCTCGTCCACGAAGGGCAGCCCGAAGGTGGTGTCGCGGAAGATGAGCGCGAGCACCGCGAGGATGGCGGAGGCGATGGCCAGCAGCAGGATGTTGCCCGACAGGCCTTCGCGGTAGAGCACCAGGATGAAGGCGCCGAAGGTGAGCGCGGTGCCAACGTCCTTGCCCACCAGGATCAGGCCCACGGGGAGCAGGATGATGCCGGTGGCGATGGCGCGCGAGCGTACGTCGGCGAGCGACTTGAGCCCGCTGAGGTAGCGGGTGAGCACCAGGGCCGTGGTGAGCTTGGCGAACTCGCTGGGCTGGATGCGGATGGGCCCGAGCTGCAGCCAGTTCACGTTGCCGCCCACCTCCTTGCCCAGCACGGGCACGAGCATCAACAGCAGCAGCACCACGCCATAGGCGGGCAGGGCCATGTCGCGGATGAAATCGCCGCGCACCATGAGGATGCCGGCCCCCAGCACCAGGCAGATGAGGATCCACACGCTCTGGTCGCCATACTCCTTGGCGGTGTCGAAGAGGTTGGGGTGCTCCGGGCTGAAGGCGGCGCTGTAGATGTTCGCCCAGCCCATGAGCAGCAGCACGAAGTAGATGACCACCAGCGGGCGGTCGATGTTCGCGGCGACGTTCTCGCGCTTGTTCATCGGCGGCGCCGGGGTTTCTTGATGGGCTTGCGGTAGGTCTTCTCCTTGGCGATCAGGTCGGCCTCGAGCATCTTCTGCTCCAGGTCGGGCCGGCTGATGCTGTCGGTGAGGTACTGCTCCATGAGCAGGCTGGCGATGGGCGCGGCCCAGGTGCCGCCGAAGCCCGAGTTCTCCACGTACACCGCGATGGCGATCTTGGGGTCGTCCTTCGGCGCGAAGGCCACGAACACGGCGTGGTCCTGGCCGTGCGGGTTCTCCGCGGTGCCGGTCTTGCCGCACACGGTGATGCCGGGGATCCGCGCCTGGCGCGCCGTCCCACCGGGTTCCTCCACCACGCGGCGCATGCCCTCCTGGATCAGGTCGTACCAATGGGGGTCGACCTTGGTCGTGTGGCGCTGCCAGTTCGTGAGCACGCTGTCCGGCCGGCCCACCGCGCGCACCACGTGCGGGTCGATGTACCAGCCCTTGTTGGCGAAGATGGCCGAGAGCATGGCCATCTGCATGGGCACCACCATCACCTCGCCCTGCCCGATGCTCACGGAGTAGATGGTGCTGAAGGCCCAGCCCTCCTTGCCGTAGATGCGGTCGTACAGCTTCACGCTGGGAACGCTGCCGCCCTTGGGGTTGGGCAGGTCGACCGCGGGCCGCTGGCCCAGGCCGAAGCTCATCATGTAGTCATGCCACACGTCGAGGCCGAGCGCCGCGTCCTTGAAGCGGTTCGGGTCCTTGTCCTGCTCCACGAGCCGCTTGAACACCTGGTAGAAGTAGGGGTTGCAGGAATACTGGATGGCCTGCATGATGTCGCCGGCATGGTGGCCGGGGTGGCAGCCCACGAGGGACTGGTTGCAGGGGAAGCCGGTGTTGGGCTGGATCACGCCCTGCTGGAGGGCGATGAGCGACTGCACGATCTTGAAGATGGAGCCCGGCGGGTACTGGGCCTGGAGGGCGCGGTCGAAGAGGGGCTTGAGCGAGTCGCGCTGCAGCTGCACGTAGTTGGTGTTGCGCACGCGGCCCACGAGCAGTTCGGGGTCGTAGCTGGGGGAGCTCACCAGGCAGAGGATCTCGCCGGTACGCGGATCAAGGGCCACGATGCTGCCTTTCTTGTGCTGCATCAGGCGCTCGCCATAGGCCTGCATGCGCCCGTCGATGCTGGTGTAGAGGTTCTTTCCCTCGTAGGCGAGCGTGTCGTACTGCCCGTCGTGGAAGGCGCCCTGGATGTTGTTGTGCACGTCGACCACCACGTACTTCACGCCGCGTCGCCCGCGCAGTTCACGCTCGTAGAACTGCTCGAGGCCGCCCACGCCGATCACGTCGCCGGCCTTGTAGTAGGGGTCCTGTGCCACCTTGCGCGCGTCCACCTCGCCGAGGTAGCCCAGCAGGTGCGGGGCGATGCGGAGCGGATAGGTGCGGAGCGTGCGGCTCTGGCCGAAGAAACCAGGGTACTTGTGCAGGTGCGGGGCGATGGCGGCGTACTGGTCGGCGGTGATCTGCTTCTCGAACTCGCTCGGCTTGAAGCGGCTGTAGCGGGTGGCAGCGGTGAGGCGCTCGCGCACGGCTTCCACAGGCACGCCCACCAGTGCGCTGAAGGCCGCGGTGTCGAAGGGCTGCACCTCGCGGGGCACCACCATGATGTCGTACACCGGGGTGTTGGCCACCAGCAGTTCACCGCGGCGGTCGTAGATGAGCCCGCGCGAGGGGAACACGGTGATCTTGCGCTCGCTGATGTCGGCGGCGCGTGCCTTCCACGAATCGTCGACCACCTGCAGCCAGAAAAGGCGCAGGATGAAGGTGACGCAGACGAAGATGACGGCGGCGACGAGGACGAAGCGGCGGTCGTCGAAGTTCATCGCGGGCGGGTGGCGCGTGAAAAGAGGGCCTGGGCCAGGAGGCAGAGGGCGAAGGTGAACGTGGCGCTGAGGAGCGCGCGAAGCAGGGTGCCGCCAAGGCCCGACCAGCGGGCCACCTCCACCTGGAACAGCCAGAGGTGGTGGGCGAGGACGAGCACGCCGGCGAAGGTGCTCCACCAGGCGAGCCCCATGTCGGCGATGGTGGGCCTCCGTCCGAACTCATAGCCGTCGCGAGGGCGCAGCACGCGCAGCATCCAGATACGCAGGTAGGCCATGAGCACGCACGCGGTGAAGTGCATGCCGGGCGTGCTGGTGAACAGGTCCATCACCAGTCCGGTGAGCGCGCCCACGAGCAGCTGCGCCCAGTCGGGCAGCTCGAAGGGGAGCATCAGGATGAAGAGCACGTAGAGGTAGGGCACCAGCCAGCCGTTGGCCAGGTCGAGCTGGTCGAGCACCAGCGCCTGCAGGAGCACCAGCAGCACGAAGCGCAGCAGGTTGGCGGTGATGGTGCCGATCATTCGTCCGGGGATGCCTTGGACTGCAGGGAGTCCTGTTCGAGCTTCAGCAGGTCGTCCACCACGTGCACATACCCGCTGCGCGAGAGGTCCTCGCTGAGGTTGATGGTGATCGTGTGGTAGTTGCTGGCAGGGTCGTTCTCCTTGGCGATGACGGTGCCGACGAGGATGCCGCCGGGGAAGATGCCGTCGCCGCCGCGTGTCACCACGGTGTCGCCGACCTCCACGGGCACGTGCTTGGCCACGTCGGTCATGCGGATGGTGAGCGGGGTGAGGTCCTCGTCGTCCCACTTGAGCAGGCCGAAATGGCCCGAACGCTTGAGCTGCACGCTGGTCTCGAGCTCGTTGCTGAGCACGCTGATCACAAGGGCGAAGTGGGGAGACACCTCGCGCACCACGCCCACGATGCCGTTGGCACCGACCACGCCCATGTCCTTGTGCAGGCCTGCCAGCTCGCCCTTGTCGAGCGTGAGGTAGTTCCGCTTCTTCTGCACGGTGCTGTTGATCACGCGCGCCGTGATGTAACGGTACTGCTGGCGGGTGACCGTGTCGCGCACGACCCCGGTGCTGTCCTTCACGGCGATGCGGCTCCGCGCGTCGCGGTCGCGCAGGGCGGCGATCTCCAGGGCGAGGCGGAGGTTCTCTTCACGCAGGCCGGCGTACTCCACCACGCTGCTGCGCCAGCCGTAGATGCGGCCGATCACGGAGTTGCTGCTGCTGATGGCCTGCGCCTTGTGATGCTCGTTGCCGTTCACCACCATGCCCAGCCCCATCCCCATGAGCAGCAGGAAGAGCAGGGTGATGCGGATCCGGAAGAGGAAGCGGAGGAGGTCGCGCATGGTTGGTTCTCCGGTTCACACCGGAGGCACGGGGCCTCCGACGTCACTCGCGCATCAGGAACTGGAAGCGGTCGATGTTCTTCAGGGCGATGCCGGTGCCACGGGCCACGGCGCGCAGGGGGTCCTCCGCCACGTGCACGGGGAGCTTGGTCTTGATGCTGATGCGCTTGTCCAGACCGCGCAGCAGCGCGCCGCCGCCGGCCATGTAGATGCCGGTCTTGTAGATGTCGGCGCTGAGCTCGGGTGGCGTGCTCTCCAGCGCGGCCAGGATGGCCTCCTCGATCTTGCTGATGCTCTTGTCGAGCGCCTGCGCGATCTCGCTATAGGTCACCGTGATCTCCTTGGGGATGCCGGTCATGAGGTCGCGGCCGCGCACCGCGTAGTCGGCGGGGGGATCGTCGAGCTCGGTCATGGCCGCGCCCACCTCGATCTTGATCTGCTCGGCGGTGCGCTCGCCCACCAGGATGTTGTGCTGGCGGCGCATGTATTCCTCGATGTCCTGCGTGAACTCGTCGCCGGCCACGCGGATGTTCTTGTCGCACACGATGCCGCCCAGGGCGATCACGGCGATCTCGCTGGTGCCGCCGCCGATGTCGATGATCATGTTGCCCATGGGCTCCTCCACGTCGATGCCGATGCCGATGGCGGCGGCCATGGGTTCGTGGATCAGGTATACCTCCTTGGCGCCGGCGTGCTCGGCGCTGTCGCGCACCGCGCGCTTCTCCACCTCGGTGATGCCGCTGGGGATGCAGATCACCATGCGCAGGTTGGGCGTGAAGAGGCGGCGCCCCGGGTTGATCATGCGGATCATGCCCTTGATCATCTCCTCCGCGGCCTGGAAGTCGGCGATCACACCGTCGCGGAGCGGGCGCACGGTCTTGATGTTCTCGTGCGTCTTGCCGTGCATCTGCTGCGCCTGGCGCCCGATGGCGATCACACGGCCGCTCGACCGGTCCACCGCCACGATGCTGGGCTCGTCGACGACGACCTTGTCGTTATGGATGATCAGCGTGTTCGCCGTGCCGAGGTCGATCGCGATCTCCTGGGTGAAGAAACTGTTGAACCAGCCCATGGGCGTGGAGGTGTGTCAGTGTTTGAAGTGTCGGTTGCCGGTGATGACCATGGCCTGGCCCTGCGCGTCACAGGCGTCGATGCTCTCCTGGTCCTTGATGCTGCCACCGGGCTGCACGATGGCCGTGATGCCGGCGGAGTGGGCGATGGCGACGCAGTCGGGGAAGGGGAAGAAGGCGTCACTGGCCATCACGGCGCCCTGGAGGTCGAAGTTGAACTTGCGCGCCTTGGCGATGGCCTGCTCCAGCGCGTCCACCCGGCTGGTCTGCCCGGTGCCGCTGGCCAGCAGCTGCAGGTCCTTCGCCAGCACGATGGCGTTGCTCTTGGTGTGCTTCACCAGGATGTTGGCGAACACGAGGTCCTGCTGCTCGGTGGCCGTGGGCGCCTTCCTCGTGGCCGTGCGCATGTTCGCCGGTCCGTCGATCACGCTGTCCGGAGCCTGAACCAGCACGCCGTTCAGCGCGGTGCGCACCTTCATGGCCGGGCGTTGGGCGGGCTTCCGCTTCAGGATGATGCGGTTCTTCTTCCGGCGCAGTACCTCCAAGGCTTCGGGGGCGTAGTCGGGCGCGCAGATGATCTCGAAGAAGATGGTGTCGATGGCCTCGGCCGTGGCCTTGTCGATGGGCGCGGTGGTGATGAGCACACCGCCGAAGGCGCTCACCGGGTCGCCGGCCAGCGCCGCGTCCCAGGCCTCCTTCAGCGTGGGCCGGATGGCGGCGCCGCAGGCGTTGTTGTGCTTCAGGATCGCGAAAGGCACGCCCTTGATGGTGGAGAGGTCATCGATCAGTTCCAGCGCCGCATCGAGGTCGAGCAGGTTGTTGTAGCTGAGCTCCTTGCCCTGCACCTGTTCGAACAGGCCGTGCAGGTCGCCGTGGAAACTGGCCGGCTGATGGGGGTTCTCGCCGTACCGCAGACCGTGGCGCGGACCGGCGCTCACGCGCAGCTCGCCCTCACCGCCGGTGAACCAGTTGTGGATGGCGCTGTCGTAGTGGCTGCTCACCCCGAAGGCGAGGCCGGCCAGTCGCTTGCGCTCGGTGAGGACGGTGGTGCCGTCCTGGTCGCGGAGGATGCGCAGCAGGTCGCCGTACTGGGCCTGCGCGGCCACGATCACCACATCGCGGTGGTTCTTGGCACCGGCGCGGATCAGGCTGATGCCGCCGATGTCGATCTTCTCGATGATGTCGGCCTCGCTGCCACCGGCGGCCACCGTGGCCTCGAAGGGGTAGAGGTCCACCACCACCAGGTCGATCGGGGGGATGGCGTACTCCTCCAGCTGGGCCACATCGCTCTCCAGCCCCCGGCGGCCCAGGATGCCACCGAAGATCTTGGGGTGCAGCGTCTTCACCCGCCCGCCCAGGATGCTGGGGTAGGCGGTGAGCTCCTCCACCGGTGTCACGGGCAGGCCCAACCCCTCGATGAAGGACTGGGTTCCTCCTGTGCTGAATATCTTGACGTTCAAGCGGTTGAGCTCCCGGATAAGGGGCTCCAGCCCGTCCTTGTTGAATACTGAGATGAGCGCGCTCTGGATGCGCTTTTGACCTTCCAGCATAACCCCCTGCGGTTGTGCAAGTTTACAGGGGATGCAGGGGGGCGTCGGCGCCTGTCAACGGGTTTTCCACAACAGTTACCAACAGGCTTGGCCGGTCAGAACCGGATGCCCACGCCCAGCTGCACGTTCACCACATCGGTGGCCGATTCGAGCTTGTCGTAACTGACATCGCCCGCCGGGGTGATCTCGATGCTCTCGGGGTCGGCGTACTCCACCCGCCCGCCCCAAAGGCGTTCCACGCGGCCTTCCACGTAGAACTGCGGCCCGAAGCCCACCAGGGTGCCGGCGGCCCAGCCGTACGCGCCGGTCCAGGCGTTGGCGTTGCGGTCCCAGCTGTCGGGCGCACTGCCATCGGCGATGGTGAGGTCGCTGCGGGTGGTGAACTGCCGCGCGCCGAAAAGGCCTTCGATGTAGGGGCTTACGCGTCCGTTGATGGGCCGCAGACGCACCATGCCCAGGAAGCTGTACACCTTGCTCCTCACGGTGAGGTCGCCCTCCACCGCTGCGTTGGGCGCGGGCTGCTGCACGGTGATGGTGGCCTCGTTGGTGCCCATGCGACCGTAGCCGAAGTCGAAGCCGTAGTCGAAGGGCAACAGGCGGGCCGGGTAGGTGAAGTTGGCGCTGAAGCCCCAGAAGTTCCGGCCCCACACGTTGTTGAAGTCCCCAACGGGAACGGCCAACTCCAGGCCGCCGCTCAAGGTGCTCTGCCGTCCTTGGAAGGGGCGCCGGGGAGCAGTGTCGTCCTGTTGGGCCAGGGTGGCCGAGGAGGTGGTGATGGCAAGGACGAGGGCGGTAAGGAGGCGGCGGTGTTCCATGGCCGTCGGTGTGGATGCGGTGGTGGAACGTCAAAGCTTGTGCCATCGTTCGCAGGGATACCTTGCGGGCATGGACCTCGGACCCTGGTGGCAGGAGCTCGGCCTGCCGGGGCTCTTCCTGGCGGCCTTCGTGGCGGCCACCATCCTCCCTTTCAGTTCGGAGGCCGTGCTGGCGGCCATGGCGCTCGGTCCCTGGTCCACGTTCAGCCTGTGGGCCGCAGCCAGCCTGGGCAACTGGCTGGGCGGCATGAGCAGCTATGGGCTGGGCCGGCTGGGCGACCTGCGCACGCTGGCGCGCTGGACCGGTGCGGACCCGGCGCGGGCGCTGGCATGGCAGGAACGCGCACGACCCTACGGCGCCTGGGCGGCCTTGCTGTGCTGGTTGCCGGTGGTTGGCGATCCCATCGCCATCGCCCTCGGGCTCATGCGCTCCCACCTGTGGGGCACCGCCCTGCTGATGCTGCTGGGCAAGGCCGCGCGCTACGCGGTGGTGCTGGCGGTGATGCGGGGCCTCTGGAGCGCGTGAAACGACAGAAGGCCCCGTCGGGGCCTTCTGCAGGAGGAACGCGCTGTGCGCCTTAGTAGGTGGTGTTCTGCGGCGTCCAGTTCGCCCAGGCGGCGGTCCAGTTGTCCGAACCGAAGGCGCCCTTGTAGCTCACGTTGGAGAGGAAGGGGTCGTTCAGGTCGCTGTCGCTGAAGGAGGCGCCGCTGGCGAGCGGGCTGCCACCGGCGAGGGTGAAGTCGGGTGCGCTGAGGTTGAAGGCATCGTTCACACCGAGCTGCGCGTTGTCGGTGTAGCTGGTGTTGCCGTTGGCATTGAACCACGCCGTGATGTCCCAGGTGCTGCCGCTGGCCACCGCGGTGAGGGTGCCCATGGCGCTGTACACACAGTCCTTCACCTTCAGCTCACCGGCGTCGGCGTTGGCCTCGCAGGCGCTGCCGTCCACCAGCAGGCCCACCGGGAAGCCGGCGAAGACGCTGTTGAACACGCGGCTGTGCGTGTTGCGGCGCAGGTGGTTGCTGCGCTTGAAGTTGCTGTTGATGGTGGTGGAGGGGGTCGCCTGGGGACCGTAGATGCTGATGTTGGAGAGCACCGGCGTGGTGTACGGCGTGGCGGCGCTGCCGCTGGCGTCGTTGTCGTGCTCCAGGCCGTTGCTGCCGCTCACGTCCGCCTGGGCGGGGTCGCGCAGGGCCACGCAGAACTGCAGCTTGCCGCTGTAGCCGTTGTCCATGTCGAAGTCGTCATCAAGGCCTGCGAAGGCCACCAGGTGCTTGCAGTTCACGGTGCCGCCGAACCACTCGAAGCTGTCGTCGCCGCTGTAGCTCACCTGCACGTGGTCGATGGTGGTGCCGCTGCCGACACCGGCGAGCGTGAGGCCGTTGATCTCGTTGTTGGGGGTGAAGGCGATGCCGGGGTACTCGATGCGCACGTACTGCATCGTACCGCTGTTGTCCGCTGCATCGGTGCCGCCGAACACAGCGTCAACGCCGCCTTCCACCACGCCGATGCCGCCGGGCAGGTTCACGGGGGCCTTGCCGCACACGATCACACCGCCCCAGTCGCCGGGCGCGCGGTCGCCGGGCGCCTCGTTGCTGGTGAACACGATCGGTGAGGCGGCGGTGCCGATGGCCACCAGTTGCGCGCCGCGGTTGATGATCAGCGTGCCTTTGCTGGCCTTGTCGCCGAAGATCTTCGTTCCGGCCTCGATGGTGAGCGTGGCGCCGGCCTCCACTTCCACGAAGCCCTTGATCAGGTACTTCCTGTCGGCGGTCCAGGTGGTGTTGCTGGCGATGGGCTGGTCGATCACGACCTTGTCGCTGGGCGTGGCGTATTCGCAGCAGCAGTTGTCCTCCGCATCGGGGTCGTAGTTGCTGGCGGCGGGGTCGGTGCAGCCTTCCTTCTTCTTGCAGGCCGGCATCACGGCCACGATCGCGCCGAGCAGGAGGAACGACAGCGCTTGGGTCTTGAGGAACTTCATCTCAATGGGTTGTTTCTGGCCGCGAAGCAACCGCCCCATCGTTAAGCCAGTGTTGGCCCGATCTCATGTGATCGTGCGGCTCCATTAAGCTTTCGTTAAGCGGCGGACCCGGCTCCATCGCTGGGCCGGGTCCGTGCGGAGAGGGGAGGCCTTTCAGAAGCGGTAGCTCAGACCGGCGGTGAAGTAGCTGCCGCGGCGGAAGCTGAGCATCTGCTCGTCCACCGGGGTGATCTCGCCGTTG
>JAEUSV010000093.1 GCA_016788485.1 Flavobacteriales bacterium | reverse complement strand
GATGCTGAGCCTGTGCGACCGCCCGCGCTCGGCGGGGCATGGCAACGTGCTTTACGAGAGCGGCAGCATCGAGACGCTGAAACAACTGGTGCGCCAGGGCGACGGCGTGACGCTGGTGCCGGCGCTCAGCGTGGGCGATGGAGATCCTTTCGCACGCCGGTTCACCGACCCTGAGCCTGTACGGCAGGTGAGCCTTGCGGTGCGAAGGCCGTTCGTGCGCCGGCGCCTGCTCGATGCGCTGCAGTGGGCCGTGCGCGCCGCCGTGCCGCGCGAGATGCTGCGCGAACGCGAAGTGGTCCCGCTCGGCGGAACTTGAAGGGCGCCCTGCGGGGCGCCCTTCCGTTCAGGTCGATGGCCGGTGTCAGTCCAGCCGGAACAGGCTGGCATCCACCCCCTGGTTCACCTTGATGTCCGTGGCCGTGAAGCGCATGTCCATGCCGGCGTTCTGCCGGATGGCGTATGGCACCTTCACCCCGCCGACCTCCCGGTAATCCGAGTAGTCGGTCACCACCTCGATCCGGCCTTGCGCTGTTTCCTCGGGCTCGGAGCGACGCACCTTGAGGCCTGTCTCCACATCGTAGTACTCGGTGAACACACCGTTCTCCTTGTTGAACTGCACGCGGTAGGTGCGCTTGCCGTCGATGGTGACGATGCCGCCCAGCAGCATCTCGTAGTCGAGCTCCGCGTAGTGGGCCTCCGGAAAGGGGTGGCTGCTCTCGCGCGCATCGGCCAGCTCGATGTCGTTCAGCTCCACGCGCCCCTCCATGTCCTGGCGGTAGCCACGTCCACCGGCGTACACCAGTTTCTGCAGCGTCATCGGCCCCATGCGCATGTCGAGCGCGTAGCTGTCCGGAGCCTTGTGGTGCTCGGTGAGCACCACTTCCATGCCCTGCACGGTGGCCGCGTAGCTGCGTTCCATGTCCTTCACCGCGGCGATGGCGCTGCGGCCGCCGATGGCGCGCACATGGGCCTCCACCACGTCCTTCGCGGTGAGCCCGGGAGGTGCCGGCTCGAACTCCTCCTTGTACAGGTCGCCGTCCACATCGTAGAAGACCACGGCGTTCATCAGGCTGTAACCGGCCAGCTTGTTGGCCACTTCGGCCTTGTCGCCCACCACGAGCACGAAGCAGTTGTCGGGCCGCAGGTAACGCATGGCCGCCTGTTGCACAGCATCGGTACCGATCGTGTCCAGGCGCTGGAGGTAGGTGGCGTAGTGGTCCGGCTTCAGCTCGTTGAGGTAGGTGTTGAGGGCGAACCGCGCCAGCGTGCCGGGGTCCTCGAGCGAACGGGCGAAGCTGCCGGCCATGTAGCTCTTGGCGAGGGCGAGCTCCGCATCGGTCACCGGCTCTTCCTGCATGCGCTTCATCTCCAGGATGATCTGCGCCACCGCGCTGTCCGTCACCGCGTTGCGCACGCTGCAGCCCCCGGTCCACGAACCGATGCGTCGGTCGGGGCTCAGGCTGCTGTAGGCTCCATAGGTGTAGGCCTTGTCCTCGCGCAGGTTCTGCATCAGGCGGGCGTTGAACACGCCCCCGCCCAGGATGGTGTTCATCACCTGGGCCGGCATGGCGTCGGGCGCGTTCGGCCTCAGGGGGACGGCCGAGCAGAACTTGATCACGCTCTGCGCGCTGCCCGGGCGGTCGACGAAGCACACCAGCCGCTCGGGATCGGGGCGCGGCACGGAGCCGCCCACCACGATGGGACCGAGGCCCTGCACCACTTCCACGCCGTTCTCGGTGGTGCTCGCGATCTCCGCGCCCTTCCAGGCCCCGAAGTACTGCTCGCACATCACCCGTGCCTCCTCCCGGCCGATGTCGCCCACGAACACGATGTAGCCCTTCTCGGGGCGGAAGAACCGCTGGTAGTAGGCGATCACATGCCCGCGCTCCACCTTGGCCAGGCTCTCCTCCGTGACCACCTCGCCGTAGGGGTGGGACTTGCCGTAGATGAGGGCACGCGCCACGGCATCGGCGATCTGGTCGGGATCGTCGACACGCGTGCGCACCGCGCTCTGCATGCGGGTGCGGGCCTTCTGGAACTCGTCGTCCGGGAAGCTCGCGAACTTCACCACCTCCTGAACGAGCTCCATGAGCTTGGGGAAGTTCTTCTTCAACGACGAGGCGTAGAGGCCGTCGTTCGAGGTGCTGAGCGTGGCGCCGAGGGCATCGACCTGCTCATCGATGCGCTGCTTGGTGCGGCGCACCGTGCCCGAGGCGAGCAGCTCGCCCATCAGGTCCTGGTAACCGGCCTTGTCGCCCTGGAGCACGGGGTCGATGTCGAAACGCACCTGCACGCCCACCAGGGGCAGCTTGTGGTTCTCCACGACGATCACGCGCATGCCGTTCGGCAGCAGGAAGGTGTCGTGGCCTCCCACGTTCACCGCGGGGGCCGGGCCGGGGGCGGGTGCTTTCGATCGGTCCACTTGGGCGTTCATCAGGGCCGGGATAAGGAGCGCACCGGCGATCGCCAGGGCGCGGGTTGCGGGGCTGGTCATGTTCGTGGTGCGCATCAGTTCTTCTTCTGGCTCATGGGCAGGTAGTGGAGCACCACCCGGTTGGTGGGAACGAAGTACTCCTTGGCCACGCGCTGCAGGTCCTGCGCCGTCACCGACAGGTACTGGTCGAGCTCGTCGTTCATGCGCTCGGTGGCGCCGAGGAAGGTCCGCGCCGAGGCGAGGCTCTCCGCGATCCCCTCCAGCCTGCTGTTGCCGGTGACGAACTCGGTCTCCACCTGGGCCTTCAACTTGGCCAGCTCGGCCTCGCTGATCACCTCCTCGCGCGTGCGGCGGATCACGGCGTCCATGGCCTGCTCGAGGCTGTCGGGCGCCACGCCCATGTTGGCGATGCCGAAGGCGATCGCCAGGCCCGGATGCTCGAACGGCAGGCTGAAGGAGCCCACGAAGAGCGCCTTCTGCTGCTTGTCCTTCACCTCGGTGTTCAACCGCGAGCTGTTGCCGTTGCTCAGCAGCCTGTTCAGCATGTCGACCGCATAGAAATCCTTGGTGCCGTACGCGGGGATCCGGTAGGCCATCACCACCGCGGGAAGCTGGATGCGGTCATACACCACATCGCGCACCTCGGCCTTCATGGGCGGTTCCACCACCTTGGTGCGCGGCACCTCACCGCCCTTGGGAATGCCGCCGAAGTACGCCGAAACGAGCTCCTTCGCCTTGCCCGCATGGATGTCGCCGGCCACCACGAGAACGGCGTTGTTCGGCACGTAGAAGGTCTTGTAGAAGCGCTGGTAATCGGCCTCACTGGCGGCGTTCAGGTCCTCCATGAAGCCGATGGTGGGCCACTTGTACGGATGCTTCGTGTAGGCGCGATCGAGCACTTCGAGCAGGATGCCACCATAGGGCTGGTTCTCGTAACGCTGGCGCCGCTCCTCCTTCACCACCTCACGCTGCGTCTCGATGCCCTTGTTGTCCACGCGGGCATGCAGCATGCGCTCGCTCTCCAGCCACAGGCCCAGCTCCAGCTGGTTGCTCGGGAGCACCTCGTAGTAGTAGGTGCGGTCGCCGTTGGTGTTGGCGTTGAGCACCCCGCCCGCCTTCTCCACGTAACGCGCGAACTCGCCACGGCCGATGTTCTCCGACCCCTCGAACAACAGGTGCTCGAAGAAGTGCGCGAACCCGCGCCGCTTCGGGTCCTCGTCCTTGCTGCCCACGTGGTACATCACGCTCACCGCCACGATGGGGGTGCTGTGGTCCTCGTGCAGGATGACGTGCAGGCCGTTGGGCAGGTCGAACTCGGTGAAGGCGATGGGGCGCAGCTGCGCGGTGGCCGTCATCGTGGTCATGGCGGTCGTAAGGGTAAGGAGGCTCGCGTTGGTCCGGATCATGGGTCGGAACGAAGGGGCCCGAAGGTACGTATGCGGGACCGCCCAGCGCCGCGCCGGCTTGACAGCCCGGCATGGTCTTCGATAGTTTGCCCACTTGCCACCGCCCCGCTCCATGCACGCACCTCCACAGGCCCCGACCACCGCGACCGCGGGCAAGGTGCTCCTCAACGACCGGGTGCGAGGTCTGATCGGCCGCCTGGAACAGGAACTGGCCCCCTGGCGTGAAAGGCTGCTCCGGCAACGCGCCCAGCGACAAGCGGCGTTCGCCACGGCGACCATGCAGGCAGCTACCGCGCCATGGCGGGGCGAGCGTCGCACCGACCCAATGCCCGCCTCGTTGATGGACCGCCGCGTGGAGCTTATCGGCGGGGTCTTTCGGCAGGACCTCCTCACCGGGTTGAACAGCGGTGCGAACACTTACATCGCCGACCTATGGAACCTGCACTGCACCTCCCCGGACCAGGTGGTACGGGCGCATCGCGGCCTGCTTCTCGCCGCGCACCGCCGCCTCTCCGCCATCACGGGACCGAAAGGGCGTGAACGCATCGGAACGGACGTGCGCACGCGCCTCGCATTCGTCCCGCGGCCGCTGCAGGTGAACACGGGCAACGAGGCCCTCGTCGCCGGGATCGCGGCCACCACCTCGGCCACACTGTACGACCTGTGCGTGTACACCGTGCACAACGCCGCGGCACTGATCGGGCGCCAGGACGTCGTGCTGCTCCATCTGCGCGGCGTGACCTCACCGGAGGAAGCGGCGTGGTACGTACGCCTCTTCACCCTGCTCGAGACCGAGCTTGGCCTCAACCGTGGCGTCATCCGCGCGACCGTGATGCTCGACAACGTGCATGCGGCGCTCGGGCTCGATGCCCTGCTTGATGCACTGCGTCACCATGGCGCGGGCCTGGCGCTCGACCCCCAGGGCTACGCGGCCGACCACATCGCCCGTTTCCATGGGCCCGATGCACCGCCCCTGCCCGACCGCGAAGGCATCGGCCTCAACGCGCCGTTCCTGCGCGCCCTCAGCCTCACCGCCATCCGGGTGGCCCACCAATGGGGCGTCCACGCGCTCGGCGCACCGGCCTTCGTGCTGCCGCCCGACGCGGGCGAACGCCAGCTGGACGGCTTCCTGGAGATGCTCGCGGACAAGGAGCGAGAGGCGGTGGACGGGCATGACGGCACCGTGGTGGGCCATCCCGGCCTGGTGATCGCGGCCATGGCCGAGTTCGCCAAGTGCATGCCCGGCGTGCACCAGATCGACCACCACCGCACCGACCACTTTGGTCCGGAAGCGCTCGTGGCGCGGCCCGAAGGGGCCATCACCGTGGAGAGCCTGGTGGGCATGCTGCGCACCACCCTGCGCGCCCTGGCGCACCGCCGCCTCGGCAGGCCCGTGGTGGTGCAGGGCGGACGGTCGCACGACCGCTCTTCCGTGCAGCTCGCGCTCGCCCTGCTGTGGCAGTGGAACCAGAGCCGGCTGGGCGTCATCACCAGCAACACGCTGCCGGTGCAGGAGGACCTGCTGCGCTTCCTGGTGCGCAAGGAGGCGACCAAGCTCTTCCACGAAGCGCCGCCGGCCCTTCGCGAAGCGGGCGACCGCGCCGCCGACCAGCTGCTGGAGCTCGTGCTGGGCGAGGCCTACCCCGTGCTGCCCGCCTGCTGAGACCGGGCGCGCCTATCTTGGCCCCGCATGGAAGCGGGCTGGATCCCCATCGGGCAACGACTGCCGCAGGACGGCCAACGTGTGCTGTGCTGGATCCCCGGTAATGAGGTGTACCTGCCCGGCAAGACCGGCGCGATGGAGTCCCGCCCCGCGGTGATCCTGCGGTTCGCCGAGGACTTCTTCGTGAAGAACCCGAGCCGGACCGGAAAACCCACCAGCGCGCACTTCTGGCTCGGGGAGGGCACCAGCAACCAGTTCTTCGAGGCGGTGACGCATTGGATGCCCCTGCCCGAAGCGCCCACCACCTGAACGACGAAGGGCCCCGCAGGGCCCTTCGCAACGTGATCGCGGACCGCGTCACTTGGTCTTCTTCACCTCCAGCACTTCCATATCGAAGATGAGCACGCTGTGGGGCGGGATGCGCGGGCCGTTCCCCTCCGCGCCATAGCCCAGGTGGCTCGGCACGTACACCTTCCACTTGCTGCCGGCGGGCATCAGCTGCAGCACCTCCGTCCAGCCCGGGATCACCTGGGTGAGGCTGAAACGGACAGGAGGTCCGTTGGGGATGTTGCCGTCGAACTCGGTGCCGTTCATGAAGGTGCCACGGTAGTTCACCACCACGGTATCCTTCACGGCCGCACGGGGACCATTGCCCTGGGTGACCACTTCATACTGCAGGCCGCTCGCCGTGGTGGTCACACCCGGGCGCTTGCCGTTCTCGGCCAGCCAGTCCTCGCCTTCCTTGATGGCCTTCTCGGCCTCCAGGCGCTGCATCTCCACGTAGCGCTTCTGCATGGCGATCTGGTACTGCTGCAGCGCCTTGATCACCTTCTCGTCGGGTACGATGCTGTCGAGGCCGTCGCGGATGCCGCGGGTGAGCATGTCGCTGTTCAGGCTGTCCTTCAGCATGGCCTCGACGAGCTGGCCCCGCAGGCGAAGGCCCACATCGGTGCCGATGCCGTAGGCGACGGAATCCTCGGTGGTCTTGAGCACAAGCTTGCCACGGTCCTTCTGGCCGGTGACCTGGTTGCATGCGCTGAGCACCACGAGGGCGAGGAGCGCGAAAGCGATTCGAACGTTCATGGGGGTCTGTTAGGGCGGCGAAGATAGGCCAGCGTTCCCGCCCCCGCCGGTCCTTCACGTTCGTTAACGACGGCCCTCCTCCTCGCCCAGGAGGATGCGGCGCAAGGCGCGCCGGTAGCGGCCGAAACGGCCCAGGTCGCTGTGGTATCCCTTGGCGAAGGTGATCATCTCGCGGTGCAGCCCGGTGGGCACCAGGGCGTACAGGCGCAAGGCCGAGGCAACGGGCACCACCGGGTCGCGCCGGCCATGGAACATGTGCACGGGGCAGCGCATGCGCCGCATGGCCCGGTCGTTCCGCAGCGGATACCGGAGGATCCAGCGGTACGGGAGGATGGAGAGGTAGTGCCGGGCCACCTCGCGGAAATTGGCGAAAGGCGATTCCAGCACCAGCGCACGGGGGTGGTGCGCGGCGGCCAATGGCGTGGCGAAGCCGGTGCCGAGCGAGCGCCCATAGATCACGATGCGGTCCTCCGGCCACTCCTTGAGCAGCTCCTGGTACCACCGCTCCGCATCGGCGTGGAGCGCGGCCTCGCTCAGCTTCCCGCGGCTCTTGCCGTAGCCGCGGTAGTCGGGCATCAGCACGTCGTGGTCGAGCTTGAGGAAGCGGCCGGCCACAGGCCCCCATCGGCGCAGGCTTCCCGTATTGCCATGGAAGTAGAGCACCACCCCGCGCGGGGAGTCCGCCTTGAAGTGGAGGGCGTGCAGCTCGGCCCCATCGGGCGCACGGGTCCATCGCTCCGTGAAGGGCAGGTCGAAGGTGAACCGGTGGGCGCGCCGCAGCCGGAAGCGCACGAAGATGAAGCGCTCCTGGAACCACCAATAGAAGAGGCACAGCCCGCCGTAAAGCACCGCCAGCACCAGCAACGACCACCCCAGGAGCACCATCGCCCGCTGAAGTTACGTCGTGTGCGATCGCGGCACCAGCGCGCTCATCGCGTGTCGCGCACGAAGGTCCATTCGTCGGCGGTGCTCATGTCCGGCGCGAAACGGTAGCCATCGCCGTCGTACGCCTTCAGCCGCTCGGGCTCCAGCACGCGGTGCTTCACCATCCAGCGGCACATGGCCCCGCGCTGATGTTTGGCGTACACCATCAACATCTTGTAGCCGCCGCCCACCCGGTCCTTGAACACGGGCGTCACCACCCGCGCCTTCAGCTTATCGGCGCGCACCGCCTTCACGTACTCGGTGCTGGCCAGGTTCAGCACCACGTCGCTCCCGCTCTCCTTGATGGCCGCCTGTACCGCGTCGCGGAGGGTGTCGCCCCAGTAGGCGTACAGGTCCTTCACGCCGCGCCCCACCCCGAAGGCGGTGCCCATCTCCAGGCGGTAGGCCTGCATGAGGTCGAGCGGGCGCAGCGCACCGTACAGACCGCTGAGGATGCGCACGTGGTGCTGGGCGAAACGCAGGTCGCCGGCATCGAGCGTGGCCGCATCGAGCCCCCGGTACACCTCGCCGTTGAAGGCGAACACGGCAGGCTTGGCGTTGGCGGCGGTGAAGGGGCGCGCCCAGGCCTGGTTGCGGGAGTGGTTGAGCGCCGCCAGCTTCGGGTTGATGTCCATGAGCGTGGCCAGCTGCTTCGCGGAGAGCGTGCGCAGCTTGGTCATCAGCTGTTCGCTGCGGTCGAGGAAGGCAGGCTGCGTGGCGGCCACCGGCGACTTCACCGGGGTCATGTCGAGGTCCTTGGCGGGGCTGAGCAGGGCGAGCATGGGCGCGAAGATGCGGGGGAACAGCGCTGGCGCCGCAGAGGTTCGCGCGGCGCTATCTTGGCCGCATGGCAGCGGACCGTACCCAGGTGCTCGACCACGAGAAAGTGCAGCGCAAGCTGGAGCGCATCGCGCACCAGCTGCACGAGGAGAACTTCGGCGAGAAAGGTATCGTGATGGTGGGCGTCGCCCCCCGCGGCCTGAAGCTGGCCCAGCGCCTGGGGGAGCGACTGCAGCAGATCAGCGACCTGAAGGTGGAGCTCGTGGAGCTGAAGCTCGACAAGGACGACCCGTTGGGCGCCCCGGTGAAGCTGACCATCGACACGGCCGACCTGAAGGACCGCGTGGTGGTGCTGGTGGACGATGTGCTCATGAGCGGCCGCACGCTGATGCACGCGGCGGCGCACCTGGTGCGCGTGCCCCTGCGCAAGCTCACCACGGTGGTGCTGGTGGACCGCAGGCACCGCACCTACCCCATCCGCGCGGACATCGTGGGGCTCACGCTCAGCACCACGGTCCAGGAGCACATCAGCGTGGAGCTCGGGCGCAAGGACGCCGTCTACCTGACCTGAGGACCGAGGGCATCGACGATGCGCCGCGCCACCTCGAAAGGCTCGGCATCGGCACGCACCGTCACATCGGCCTTGGCGTACACCGGCATCCGCTCGGCGAGCAGCCGCTCCACCCGTTCACGCAAGGCATCCCCTTTCAGCCCCAGCAACAGCGGGCGGTCCAGGCCGGCCCGTTCGATCCGCGGCATGAGCGCCTGCAGCGGCACATCGAGGAAGACCACGGGACCGGCGGCGCGCATCACCGCCAGGTTGTCGAAGGCCTGCGGGGTGCCGCCGCCCACGGACACCACCGCGTCGCCCACGTCCAACAGCGTATGCAGCACCGCACGCTCCTCCTCACGGAAAGCCGCCTCGCCCCTATCGCGGAAGAAGGGGACCAAGGGCCCCACACGGGCCTCCACCAGGCGGTCGGTGTCGGCATGCGGCCAGCCCAGCAGCGCGGCCAGCTCGCGGCCCACGCGGGTCTTGCCGCTGCACATGAAGCCGGTGAGGAACACGGGCATGGCGCAAAGGAACGGCGACCGCACCGGGTTGCGCATCTTCGCACCATGGCCCTGCGCATCGTGGAAGTGACCGAAGCCCGCAGCCTCCGCGACTGGATGCGGCTGCCGTGGGCGATCTACGCCAACGACCCCAACTGGATCCCGCACCTGAAACAGGACGTGGAGAAGGTCTTCGACCCGGCGCGGAACAAGCTGTTGAGCCCCGGGGCGGCCACGGGGGGCAAGGCATGGCGTTGGGTGGCCTACGACGGGGAGAAGCCCGTGGGACGGATCGCCGCCTTCATCAACCCCAAGACCGCGCGCACCGAGAAGCAGCCCACCGGCGGCATGGGCTTCTTCGAGAGCATCAACGACCAGCGCGTGGCCGACCTGCTGTTGGATACCGCGCGCGACCGGCTGAAGGCGGAGGGCATGGAGGCCATGGACGGCCCCATCAACCTGGGCGACCGCAACATGTTCTGGGGCCTGCTGATCGAGAACTTCACCGACGCGCCCATCTACGGCACCAACTACAACCCGCCGTACTACAAGGACCTGCTGGAGCGGTACGGCTTCCAGGTCTATTTCCGGCAGCTCTTCTTCAAGCGGTCGGCGCTCGAGCCGGTGCAGCCCCTCTTCCACCGCAAGTACAAGCAGCTGGTGGATGACCCGGCGATCCGCATGCACGATGCGCGCGGCATGCGCGTGGAGCAGATCGCCGAGGACTTCCGCACGGTGCTCAACAGCGCCTGGGTCGACCACGACAACTTCAAGCCCATGGACGCCGCCACCGCCTTGAAGCTGGTGAAGGCCATGAAGCCGGTGATGGACCCGCGCCTGCTGATCTTCATCCGCCACAACGAGGTGCCCATCGCCATGTACATCAGCCTGCCCGAGCTGAACGAGATCTTCCGCTACGTGGACGGCGACCTCAACTGGCTGGGCAAGCTCAAGTTCCTGTGGCACAAGTGGCGGGGCACGGTGCGCACCATGACCGGCATCGTGTTCGGGGTGGCCAAGGAGCACCAGGGCAAGGGTGTGGAGGGGGCCCTGATCGTGTACGCCGAGGAGCACATCGTGAAGAAGAAGCTCTACCAGGACACCATCCTCACCTGGATCGGCGACTTCAACCCGCGGATGCTGCGGGTGTGCGAGAACCTGGGCGCCACCAACTACCGCACCCTCGCCACCTACCGCTACCTCTTCGACCGCAGCAAGCCATTCGAGCGCCATCCGATCATCGAGAAGAAGGCCGGTTGAAAACCTCCGCTTGGAGCGATCCAATGGATCTTTACATTTGCAGCCGCTTTTCACCAAAAGCAAGGCTGATCCTGTAGCTCAGTCGGTAGAGCACAACACTTTTAATGTTGGGGTCCTGGGTTCGAGCCCCAGCGGGATCACAAGGCCCCGGCGAAAGCCGGGGCCTTTCCTTTTGAGCCTGGGGCGAGAAGCCTGTCCTGAGCGGCCGACGCCTATGCCGCCACGCTCGGGACCGCCGTCCCCGGACCGGGGCTGTCCTTTTTCAACCGCGCTGGAGCCCGTGCCTGGCAAGGCTTGGCCCTCCGATCGAACCGGTGCCTGTGCGCAATTCCCGGCAGGGGGGCGTTGCATGATGGGTGGTGAGGGGTAGGTTCGCCTACCCGTTCATGCCGAAGGACACCAAGCCCCCCATCCCCCTCGTACCCTACGCGGTGACCGAGCAGCTTAGCGACGAGCAGTTGCTGGAGCTGTGGGACGAGGAGTTCCGCGATCTGGAGGCCGCCTTCGCGGACGGCACCAGCGCCGACCATTACCTCGTGCGCAACGGCGACCACCTGCGGGTGGTCCATGTGCGCGAACACTGAACCGGGGTATCGCACGTTCGCATCCCGTTGTTATCTTCGCGGCCCCGTCCGCCGAAAGGCGCACACCTGCCCAGGTGGTGAAATTGGTAGACACGCTACTTTGAGGGGGTAGTGGCCGAAAGGCTGTGCTGGTTCGAGTCCAGTCCTGGGCACTTGATGATGAAGCCCTGCCGCGAAGCGGCGGGGCTTTTTCGTTCGCGCCCGAGCCGAGCCACGCTCGAGCGAGGAAGCGAATGAAAAAGCCCCAGGGCCGCGAAGCGGGCCCGGGCTTGATCCACTTCACGGCCAAACCTGGTCCGCCGCGCTTCGCGGTCAATCCAGTCCTGGGCACTTGATGATGAAGCCCTGCCGCGAAGCGGTCCCGGGCTTGATCCACTTCACGGCCTGGGCTGGTCCGACCGCCGGCTCCCGACCGCGTAATGCCCACATGGTGATGAACCGCCAGTCGTCGAACGGTAGATAGGCAGCCTCATTCCACTGCGCGACCTGGCCTCGTCCGCTCAGATTCCTAGGTAAAGGACAATGGAAGCGCAGGCCCGAAACGACTAACCGTGAGTTTCACCCAAAAAGGGTTGAACCTCCCGCACCGGACAGTATCAATGCACCCTCGAGCGTGACTAACCAAGCAGTATCTTTCACGAAGCATGAGGCTATTTGCATCGGCGGTTATTGCGGGCATGTACTTCTTTCAAGTACAAGGTCAACGAATCGTGGCTTTCGAAGACGGAAGCTCCGACCCGTACAACTACGTATTCTGCTCCACAAGTTACCAGGGAGCGGCGGTGTTCGGAGGTATGTTCTCGCCATCAACAGGCGTCCCCTTCAACAAACTGGTAGCATTCCAGCCCGGAACTCCGCCTTACTCTCTTCCTGGTCTGCCTTTCCAGTCCTATCAATCACGGATCAACGACCTTATCGCATGGAACAACGCCCTGCTCGCAGCCGGCCGGAATCCGAATGTCGTTACCGCATGGAATGGAGCCACATGGACACAACTCGGGGCTTCATTCGACAAGTCCATTCTGACCCTGGCGTTACATGGCGATACGGTTTTCGCTGGTGGCCAATGCAATATGTACGGTGGGGACACGGTATTGCATGTCGTCAAATGGAATGGCCAGGACTGGCAACAAGTAGGCCCCGGCTTGAATGGTCAGGTGAATGCGCTTGCCTCTTACAATGGACAACTATACGCCGGTGGAATGTTCACAACAAGTGGAGATGGTGCGGATACGTTGCTCCATATCGCCGCGTGGTCTGGTGAGAACTGGGTCCCGGTCCTTGGCGGTCTGAACGGCACCGTCATGGACATGGTCACGACGCCCGATGGCCTTTTAATTGCAGGGCAGTTCAACGCAACGACTTCGGGTAGTCCTCTTCGCCAATGCACAATGTTCAACGGATCGTCTTTTGCATATTTTGATGTGGATATCGATGGTGCCGACGCTACAGTTTACAATAGCGCGAACTACGGTTACGGTGTATCTGATGATGAACTCAGCTTTTGCCTGTCAGCCCCATTGACCCAGCGAACTGGAACGAACGAACTAAGGTTATTGACCGACGTTGGAAGCCTTACGTTCGGTTCAGGAACGATCTTGCGGCGAAATGGAGATATCGAAGTCGACATTGGGGAGGTGGTTCCGGGGTACATGGTCCATGACCTTGTAGTTTCCGGGATGACCGCACCGATCATCAGTTCATCGCGCACCTTCTTTGGCGGTGTTTATCCTGGAGGGATCTTCGTTCCAGACCGTGCTGGCCAAGTGATCATTGATAATATGGACCTTGCAGTTGTAGGAACATCAAATGGCTCCATATTTTCAACCTATTCAGATCCAAGTTTTGGATTTGCAGCCGGTCCGTGGTCCAATGATACGAGCCTAAGCCATCAAGCTGTTCACAATCGTACCCGTACCATTGACCAAGGAGGGATATGGGCACACAACTCGAGCTGGCAACTGTCTAGTTACGACGTACCGGAAGAATTGGCTTCCTGGCCTGCAAATGGGGACCCACTGAAGGGCGAATCCCAAATACTGAGCTCATTCGAGGATATCGATGGGGACGGCGACTATGTGCCTGAGTTAGGGGATTTTCCTCGTCTGAAAGGAGATGTGATGGACCTTGTTCTGCTCAATGACCGATACCCTAACCCGCAAGTTCCGGCCGTGGGCGTGGAACACATTCAGCGCGTTTTCGGATACAGGAATAATTCGGACACGCTCAGGAACACCCTGTTCATGAATCTGACGTTCATCAATCGCTCCACCCGAACCTATGATACCCTGCTCATCGGATATGTTGCCCACTGGCCACTTGGCAATGGCGATTGTTACATGGGGTGTGACACTTTACAAAACCTAGCCTATGTGTACCACTCAGATTCAGTTGATCTTGGCGGCTTCGAGGCGCACCCACCGGCGTTAGGCATGATCGCGCTCAACGCTGAGATGCATGCGTTCCTACCCTGGCAAATGAACATCGCACAACCAACGCATGCTGCGGCCTATTACAGGAGTTTTCGAGGCATCCGCAATAGTGGCGCCTTCATCCATGCGACATGTAACGGCCAGCCGCCAGGACCTGTGACACGGTACTTCTTCCCGGGAGATCCATTGGGAGCGGATTCACTGACAGCTCATGATTGTGGTTACTCGCCGTGGTACTCATCCTTCGTGATCTCGTACGGCCCCTTCCTCGATTTCGCACCTGGGGATACAGTCTGCCTCGATCTAGCTCTGATCTTCGCCCGTGACACGTTAGGCGACCATCTAGCCAGTTTAGCGCGTCTCTTCGAGAACTCCACTTCACTTAGATATTGGTATGACCACAGTGGGCTTTCCTGTACTCAGGATGTGGCCCTGTCCGCACCCTCCCACGCCCACCCCCCGAAGCAGGTGCTTTCCTTGGCCCCTAACCCGACCGCTGAGCGCACCGTCCTCGACCTTGGATCCTTCGGTGGGGGGCAGCTGCAGATCCTCACAACGATGGGCCAGGTCGTACACAGCATGGCCTTCACGACCACATCGCGGCTCGAACTGGACGTTCACAACCTGCCCAACGGCACCTACATCGTTCAGGTACTGGGCAAGGACGGCGCCCGATGCAGCCGGCTGGTGGTGCTCCATTGAGCCCCCTCCTACCTTCGCCCCGTGCTGAAAGACCTGCTCGTGATCGAGACCGCCGGGGTGCTGGCCGGGCCCGCCGTGGGCATGTTCTTCGCCGAGCTCGGCGCCACGGTGATCAAGCTGGAGAACAAGCGCGCGGGCGGCGATGTGACGCGCAAGTGGAAGCTGCCCACCGAGGACCCCGCCTCCCCCGTGAGCGCCTACTTCAGCAGTGTGAACTGGGGCAAGGACCACCGCCTCGTCGACCTCTCCAACCCCATCGACCAGGCCGCGTTCGATGCACTGCTGGCGAAGTCCGATGTGCTGATCACCAATCACCTCGCGGTCGATGCGGAGAAGCTCGGCCTGCAACGCGAACGGCTGCGCGCCTTGAACCCGCGCCTGATACACGGGCACATCAAGGGTTTCGCCGAGCAGCCGCACCGACCCGCCTTCGACGTGGTGCTGCAGGCCGAGACCGGCTACATCGGCATGACCGGCACCGACGCCGACCACCTGGCCAAGCTGCCCATCGCGCTGATCGATGTGTTGGCCGCCCATCAGCTGAAGGAGGGCGTGCTGCTCGCCTTGCTGCAACGCGCATCCACGGGCAGGGGCGCCTACGTGGAGGTATCGCTGGAGGAGGCCGCCCTCACCGGGCTCATCAACCAGGCCAGCAACTGGCTCATGGCCGGGCACGTTGCGAAGCCGATCGGCACCGTGCACCCCAACATCGCGCCCTACGGCGAGCTCTTCACCTGCGCCGATGGCGGCCGCATCATCCTGGCGGTGGGCAGCGATGCGCAGTTCGGGGCCTTGTGCACGGTGCTCGCGTTGAACGAGCTGCCCGCCGATGCGCGTTTCGCCCGCAACGTGGACCGCGTGCGGAACCGGGTGGAGCTGGCCGAAGCACTGGGACGGGCCATCGCCATTCAAGCCCGTACGCCCCTGTTGCACGCGCTGATCGCCGCCGAGGTGCCGGCCGGTGCGGTGAACACGATCGATGAGGCGCTGGCATCCCCGGCCGCTCGGGCCATGGTGCTCGAGGCCGTGATCGAAGGGCATCCCACGCGACGGATCCGGGGCAATGCGTTCCGTATCGAGGCTTATTGAGCCGCAGCCTGCTTCCGCGCCTGCTTCAAGGCCTCCTGCAGCACCTTCACCACGCGCGCGGCCTCCTCATCGGTGAGGCCCTTGCCGATGGCCACCTTCTTCCCCAGGTGCTCGAAGCCGATGCGCTCGCCGCCCATCACCCAGAACGACTCGTTGAGCTGCCACTTCCAGGTGTTCCGGTCGATGGCGAGCAGGCCCAGGCGCTGGATATTGTCCACGAAATGGTCGTGCGCGCGGCCGTAGCCGAGGATCTCGTCCTTCACCGTGAGCACGCCGTCCTTCACCCGCCACTTCTCGAAACCTCTCATGCGCCACAACAGCACGCGCACGGTGCGGATCTCGAAGTAGGTCCAGAAGGCCAGGAAGGCCAGCGTGAACGACCGTTCCTGTCCGGGCGGAAGCTGGAAGTACGCGTAGATCACGTAAAGGCCGCTGAGCGTCCAGGCCGCCACCCAGGCCAGCATCAGCGCCTCCTGCCCACGCGACAGGCGGGGGCTGATGACCACGGAGGTCACGCCGTCCTTGCGCTGCACGCTCACCCGTTCGCTCAGGAACTCCATCAGGCCTTGATCGCTTCAAGCACCTCCGCGTACAACGCCTCGTAGCGGGGCAGCACGTTGTGCACGTCGAACCGTTGGGCCTGCTCCCACGCGCCCTTGCGGTAGCGGGCGATGCTGGTCCCGTCCTTGAGGATCTCGAGCGCGTTGGCCGCCATGGCATCGGTGTCGCCCACGGGGCTCAGCAGGCCGCTCACGCCGTGGATGTTCACCTCGGGCGTGCCGCCGGTGTCGGTGCTCACCACGGGCACGCTGCAGGCCATGGCCTCCAGCGCGGCCAGTCCGAAGCTCTCGCTCTCGGAGGTGAGCACGAAGAGGTCGCAGCTGCCGAGCACGTCCTCTGGCCGGGTGATCTTGCCCAGGAACAGGATGTCGTTGCAGGTCTTCATCTGCCGGCAGAGGTTCTCCACGCGCTGCCGCTCGGGTCCGTCGCCGATCATGAGCAGGCGTGCCGGCATGTGCTCGCGCACCTTGCGGAACACATGCACCACGTCCTCCACCCGCTTCACCGGCCGGAAGTTGGAGATGTGCACGAGCAGCTTCTCCCCGTTCGGTGCGTAGCGCTGGCGCAGCGCTGGGTCGGGCGCGCTGGGATACTGGTCCACGCACACGAAGTTGGGGATCACGCGGATGTCGCGCTTCACCGGGAAGTGCGCGTAGGTGTCCTGCTTGAGGCTCTCGGACACCGCGGTGACGCCGTTGCTGCGCTCGATGCTGAAGGTGATGACCGGTTCGAAGCTGGGGTCGCGGCCCACGAGCGTGATGTCGGTGCCGTGCAGCGTGGTGATGAAGGGGATGTCGAGGCCCCTGGAATGCAGGATGCGCTGCGCCATCCAGGCCGCGCTGGCGTGCGGGATGGCGTAATGCACGTGGATGAGGTCGAGGCCCTCGTGCTCGGCCACGTCCACCAGCTTGCTGGTGAGCACCAGTTCGTACGGCGGGTAGTCGAAGAGCGGGTAATCGCTCACGCGCACCTCGTGGTAGAACACGCGGCCCTCCACGTCGCGCAGGCGCACCGGGCGGTCGTAGGTGATGAAGTGGACGGTGTGGCCTTTCTGGGCCAGGGCGATGCCCAGTTCGGTGGCCACCACGCCGGATCCGCCGAAAGTGGGGTAACAGACGATGCCGATGCGCATGGAAGGGGGTGCAAAGGTGCGAACACCGGGGCTCGCGCCGATGTTCAGGCGGCCTGCGCCTCGGCCAGCTTGAAACAGTCGCAGCCCAGGGCGTCGTCCACGAACCGCTTCAGGACCCTCATCTCATCGTGGGCGCGCTGGTGGCCGGTGCGTGCCAGCACGATCATCACCACCACGCCGATCGCCGCCACGGGGAGCGCCCAGAAGCCCCATGCCGCATCGCCCACGGTCCATTGCGAAAGACCCAGCGTGATGCCCGTGAGGCCCAGCAGGGTGAGCACCAGGTAGCCGGCGGCGAAGAGCATCCAGATGCCCGGCGAAGGGCCGATGAGGCAGCGTACGATCGTGAGTCCGTTCGGCTGGTCCTCGAAGTTGATGTCCATCTGCGGGGTCCAGGCCTCGGTGCTCTTCGAGGGAAAGCTGAGGGTGAGGTGGTAGTGCGCGTTCTTCACCCAAAGCTCGTGCGGATTCTGCTCCTTCACCCGCTGCTGGATGCGCCGGGCCACCTCCTCCGGCTTCAAGGGGCTCTCGAACCGGAACCGGGGGCGGAACTCCAAAACGCTCATGGCCATGAAAGTTAAGGCCGCGGACGATCCCGAACACCCCGCCACGAAACCCGATGCCGTCTCCCACGTATCACCGATCTTTGCAGGCTGCCCACTCCGGTGCTACGACCTTGAACGACGAGCGCTCCTCCCCCGGTACCTTGCGCGTGACGTATGCCACGCAGCATGATCCGCATGACGTGACCGAATGGTCGGGGTCGATCATGTTCGTGCGCAAGGCCTTGGAGCAGCAGGGCGTGCGGATGGACGTGCTGGGCCGGTTGCAGCGCAACCGTGTGCTGGCCAGCCGGATCCTCTCCCGCCTGAGCGGTCTGGTGCGCGGGGGCATGAACCCCCTCACGGACCCCACGCGGACCCCGGCGATGGCGCACCATTTCGCCCGTTCCATCGAACAGCACCTGAAAGCCCGTCCGACCGACGTGCTCTTCGCCCCCAGCAGCATCCCCCTGGCCAAGGTGCGCTGCGATGTGCCCATGGTGTTCTATACAGACGCGACCTTCTCCGGGCTCATCGACACATACTCCGACGGGCGTCCCTTCCCGAAGGGCTACCTGGAGCAGGGCCATGCGCTGGAGCGCGAGGCCCTGCAACGCTGCTCGCTGGCCATCTACTCGTCGGAATGGGCGGCCCGCTCGGCCGTGGAGGAATATGGCGCCGACCCCGACCGGGTGCGCGTGGTGCCCTTCGGTGCCAACATGGAACGCGCGACGGAACATGCCGCCGTGGCCGCCGATATCGCCACGCGCGGGAACGACCGCCTCGAACTGCTCTTCCTGGGCGTGGCCTGGGAGCGCAAGGGCGGTCCCAAGGCCCTTGAGGTGGCGCGGCTCCTGCATGACCGTGGCGTGCCCGTGCGGCTGCGCATCATCGGCTGCGTGCCTCCGGTGCGCGACCTTCCCGCCTATGTGGAAGTGACGCCCTTCGTGGCGAAGTCGACCCCGGAAGGGCGCGCGCTGCTCACCAACGCCATGCGCAAGGCGCATTTCCTGCTTCTTCCCACGCTGGCGGAGTGCTTCGGCATCGTGTTCGCCGAGGCCAGCGCGTTCGGCGTGCCGAGCATCACCCATGCCGTGGGCGGCGTGCCCACCGCCGTGCACCACGACCGCAACGGCCTGCTCTTCGGCCTTGACGAGCCCGCTTCCGCCATGGCCGACCGCATCCTCTCGCTGTTCGGCGATGAGCGCGCCTACCGTGAGCTGGCGCTGAGCGCGCATGCCGAATACAGCGAACGCCTCAACTGGCGCGTGAACGGAGCACGCCTGGCCGACCTGCTGCGCGAAGCCGCGCGTCGGGGCGCCGTTCATCCGGCCCATCCGGTGGAGATGGCGGCCCACTGAAGGCACTTCGCGGCCAATGTCGATCTTCACCGCCCCATGCGGTTGCTGATCAAGAACGCCAAGGCCCTGCTGGGCGCACATGCCCCCGGTGTCTCATTGGTCGCAGGCGGCCGGATGGCGGAACTGCCATCCATCGCCGATGGCTGGCTGCTCGCGGAGAACGGCGTGATCACCGCGCTCGGTGGCATGGACACCTGGCCCGGCATCACCGACTGGAACGACCTGGAGGTGATCGACGCCACCGACCGCTACGTGCTGCCCGGCTGGTGCGATCCGCACACCCACACCGTGTTCGCCGCCCCCCGCGAGGAGGAGTTCGTGGACAAGATCAAGGGGCTCACCTATCAGGAGATCGCAGCCCGCGGTGGCGGCATCCTCAACAGTGCGCGGAAGCTGCGGGCCATGGACGAGGACGCCCTCTTCCGCGCGGCGAGCGAACGGCTGAACGGCATGATGCGCCAGGGCACGGTGGCCGTGGAGATCAAGAGCGGCTATGGCCTCACCGTCGAGAGCGAGCTGAAGATGCTGCGCGTGGTGAAACGGCTGAAGGAGGCCCTTCCCCTGCGGATCAGGGCCACCCTGCTGGCCGCCCATGCCCTGCCTACGGAGTTCGCCAACGACCGCGATGGTTACGTGCGCATGATCACCAGCGAACTGATCCCGCAGGTGGCCTCCGAGGGCCTCGCCGATTTCGTGGACGTGTTCTGCGAGACCAACTACTTCACCGTGGCCGAGCTGGAGCGCATCCTGGAGACCGGCGCGCAGCATGGGCTGCCCGGCAAGGTGCACGTGAACCAGTTCACCAGCATCGGCGGCATCCAGGCCGCCGTGCGGCAGGGGGCGCTGAGCGTGGACCACCTGGAGGTGATGGAGGAGGCGGACCTCGATGTCCTGCAGGGCACGGGCACGATCCCCACCCTGCTGCCCTCATGCTCCTTCTTCCTGCGCATCCCGTACGCTCCCGCACGCGCACTGATCGACCGCGGACTGCCCGTGGCGCTGGCCACCGACCACAACCCCGGCAGCACGCCCAGCGGCAACATGAACCTGGTGCTCTCCCTGGCCTGCATCCAGCTGCGCATGCTGCCTGAGGAGGCCGTGAACGCCGCCACACTGAACGCTGCGGCCGCCATGGGTGTTGAACAGGAACTGGGCGGCCTCACCGTGGGCAAGCGCGCCAGCCTCATCATCACCCGGCCCGTGCCCTCGCTCGCCTACCTGCCCTACGCGTTCGGCACCGACCACATCGACACCGTGCTCATCGATGGACGACCTGTCCGCTCCGGAGAAGCCCTCGCCTGAGGTACCACGCCCCTACCGCCCGCCCGGGCTGGAGATGGCCATGGGCGTGGCCCTCTTCACGCTCTGCTTCTCGGTGTTCTACACCGCGCAGGTGGGCTTCTTCATCGAGCGCATCCTCGCCACCACCCCCGAGCTCGCAGCGATCGGCCTGGGCCAGGGGTTGCTCCAGGACGACCGCTTCGTGGCACGATGGACCGAGCTGGGCACCGACGGCAACACCATCGGCATGGTCTCGCTCTTCTCCGGGCTCATCGGCCTTGCCCTGGTGCTGGCCCTCACCTGGTGGTGGAAGCGCGGCCGCATGACCGCCTTCCTCGCGCTGCGACCGGCCCCACCGCGTGAGTTCGTGAAGTGGACCGTGGTCTTCGTGTCGGTGTTCCTG
>JAEUSV010000059.1 GCA_016788485.1 Flavobacteriales bacterium | reverse complement strand
GTAATAGTTACCGCCGCCGCATCCGTAACAGGGGGCGCATCCGTAACCGGGATAGCCCCAGTAGGGGTTGTACCCGTAACCCGGATAGCCCCAACCCATGCCCATCCCCATGTTCCACCCGCTGTAGGGGTAGCCCCACATGCCGTAGCCGCTCATCCAGCTGTTGCCCCAGTAAGGGTTGTAGAAGGGGTCGTTGTAGAAGCCCGGGTAGCCGTAGCTCATCCCCATGCCATAGGAGGGGCCCCAGCTGCTGATCCCAACACCGAACCCGAAGCGTCCCTGGTTGTACCAGGCGGGGTCGTTGTAGGTGATGTCATTGTAGCTGCGCTCGTTCTGGTACGCGTCCAGGTTGTAGTTGCTGGCCGTATCGACGGAATAGTAGTCCTCGTCGGGCACGAACTGCCCCTGTTGCTGGGTTTCCATCGGTGCCACAGAGGCCACCGCATGGCGGTCGGGGATGTCGTACACGTCATCGCGCACCTGGGTGGTGGGCTGCATGGACCCGCAGGCCGAAGCGAGCAGGACAAGACCGAGGAGGGGGGCGGTCGTTCTCATGGTGCGATGGGCTGTTGAAGTAACGCGCAGGCCGGCTGGTTCGTTCCTTACTTTGCGCCCTTCGTGCAGAACAAAAATAATACCACGAAAGCCGGGCGATGAGCGATCAGTTGACGAAACGGGCCGAGGACTACGCGCAATGGTACAACGACCTTGTGCTGAAGGCCGATATGGCCGAGCACAGCGATGTGCGCGGCTGCATGGTGATCAAGCCGCACGGCTATGCCATCTGGGAGAAGATGCAGCGGGCCTTGGACGGCATGTTCAAGGACACCGGCCACGTCAACGCCTACTTCCCCCTGTTCATCCCCAAGAGCTACCTGGCCAAGGAGGCCAGCCACGTGGAAGGCTTCGCCAAGGAGTGCGCCGTGGTGACGCACTACCGCCTGAAGAGCGATCCCGAGCATGGTGTGGTGGTGGACCCTGAGGCGAAGCTGGAGGAGGAGCTCATCGTGCGCCCCACCAGTGAGACCATCATCTGGAACACCTACCGCGGTTGGATCAAGAGCTACCGCGACCTGCCGCTGCTGATCAACCAGTGGGCCAACGTGGTGCGCTGGGAGATGCGCACGCGCCTGTTCCTGCGCACGGCCGAGTTCCTGTGGCAGGAGGGCCACACCGCGCACGCCACCAAGGAGGAGGCCGTGGAGGAGACCCTGCGCATGCTCGACGTGTACGCCACCTTCGCCGAGGAGTGGCTGGCCATGCCTGTGATCAAGGGCGTGAAGACCGCCAGCGAGCGTTTCGCGGGCGCCGAGGACACCTATTGCATCGAGGCCATGATGCAGGACGGCAAGGCCCTGCAGGCCGGAACGTCGCACTTCCTGGGCCAGAACTTCGCGAAGGCCTTCGATGTGGTCTTCACCAACAAGGAGAACCGCCAGGAGCACGTGTGGGCCACCAGCTGGGGCGTGAGCACCCGCCTGATGGGCGCGCTGATCATGACGCACAGCGACGACAACGGCCTGGTGCTGCCCCCGAAGCTCGCCCCCGTGCAGGTGGCCATCGTGCCCATCGCCAAGAACGAGGAGCAGCTCAACGCCCTGCGCGCCTATGTGCAGCCCATGCTCGATGGCCTGCGCGCCAAGGGCATCACCGTGAAGTTCGACGACGACGACAAGAAGAAACCAGGCTGGAAGTTCGCCGAGTACGAGTTCAAGGGCTACCCTGTGCGCATCGCCGTGGGCCCGCGCGACATGGAGAACGGCACCGTGGAGGTGGCCCGTCGCGATACCCTCGAGAAGCAGGTGATGCAGGCCACCGACATCGCCGAGAAGGTGGAGCACCTGCTCCAGGCCATCCAGGACAATCTGTACCAGAAGGCCCTCGCCATGCGTGAGCGCTACACCCGTGCGGTCGACACCTACGACGAGTTCAAGGTGGCGATCGAGGAGGGCGGCTTCATCCTGGCGCATTGGGACGGCACCGCCGAGACCGAGGCCCGGGTGAAGGAGGAGACCAAGGCCACGATCCGCTGCATCCCGCTCCAGGGCGACACCACGCCCGGCGCCTGCATGGTCACCGGCAGGCCCAGCAAGCAACGCGTGATCTTCGCACGCGCCTATTGATCCATGAGCAAGAAGCAGCCCCCCGCCAGCGCCGGCCAGGACCCGCGCGACCTCATCCTGCGCACGCTTCAGCTCAAGAGCGTGATGAAGCAGGACGTCTACCACCGCACCATCGCCTTCTTCGGTGAGCTCAAGGAGGTGGTGCAGGAGGTGGCCGACGACCTGGAGCACGCCATGATCAAGGTGGACAAGCGCGTGAGCGTGCAATACCGCGACAAGGGCGAGATGGCCTGCGAGCTCAAGGTGGCCGGCGACACCATCATCTTCCACATGCACACCAACGTGTTCCGGCTCGACCAGTCGAACAGCCTGTGGAGCACCAGCTACCTGGAGGAGGATGAGCTGCGAGGCTATTTCGGGGTCATCAACATCTACAACTTCCTCAGCGACTCGTTCAAGTACAACCGCGAGCGCGACCTGGGCTACCTCGTGAGCCGGCTCTTCCTCAACAAGGAGGGGCACTTCTTCCTTCAGGGCAAGCGCCAGCTGGGCTTCCTCTACAACGACCTCGCTTCCAACGTGATGAGCAAGGAGGTCCTGAAGCAGGTGGTCTATTCCGTGGTGATGTACGTGCTCGACTTCGACCTGCTCACGCCTCCCTACGACCAGGTGAACCAGGTGACCGTGATGGAGATGAACGAGCTGAACGCCGGGATGCAGCTCAGCACCGGCAAGCGGCTGGGCTTCCGCTTCCAGGCCGACGTGGACGACCTGTCGTAATGATTTGGCAGTATCGGCGATCTGTTTACTTTTGCGACCCCGTTCGCCGGTCTTCGGCGTTCGGTTGACAGGATGGCCCGTTCGTCTAGGGGTTAGGACGCGTCCCTTTCACGGATGAAACAGGGGTTCGATTCCCCTACGGGCTACATTCGAAAACCCGCGCACAGCGCGGGTTTTCTCTTTCTGCCCTCCGGGGAATGGCGCCACGCTTGGGATCCTCCACCGGATGATCCCCGCTAGCGCCTCCTGCGGGCTACTGAGAACCAGGGCACTGCCCGGGTTTTTCTTTGTCCTCTGGCAAGCCGGTGGCGCCGAGGAAGCTCACCGTTCGACCGCGGCAACACGAACGGGCCTGCATCCCGCGGCATGCATCAGACCGGGCGGTGCGTTCACCGGTGGTCACGACCGGTCGGAAGGGTTGAAACCTTGGCAGGGGGCGGCGCGTATCTTTGACCTTCAGCATCAAGCACATCAGTGGTTCCCGGATGGCCGGGCGGGGCGTGGTACGTCCCCTGCCGGTACGGGACCGAAACGGAACGAGGAATGAGGATGATCCGGACCCTGCTGGGGCTGGCCGTGGTGGCCACCCTGCTCCCTGCCTGCATCAGCCGGCGCAACATCAACTACCTGCAGGACAACGCGCTGAGCAATACGGCGAAGCTGTACCCGAACCGCAAATTCGAGTACCGCATCCAGGTCAACGACATCCTGAGCGTGCGTGTGCTGGGCCTCGATGATGCCAATGCGCGGTTGTTCAACGTGCAGAGCACCCAGGGCACCAGCATGGTGAACGACGCCCAGATGTACGTGGACGGCTTCAGCGTGGACAAGGCCGGAAACGTGCAACTGCCCTCGGTGGGCCGCGTGAAGGTGCAGGGCCTCACGGTGGGCGAGGCGCAGGAGCTGCTGCAGCGCAAGATCAACGACTACTTCACCAACGCCACGGTGATCCTGAAGCTCGTGAGCTTCCGCGTGAGCGTGCTCGGCGGGGTGGAGCGCCCCGGGTCGTACCTGGTCTACAACAACCAGATCACCCTGCTCGAGGCGCTGGCCCTGGCCGGCGGCCCAAGTGAGTTCGCCGACAAGCGCTACGTTTCGCTCATGCGCCAGAGCGACCAGGGCACCCAGGCCGTGAACGTGGACCTGGGCCGCATGGACGTGCTGAGCTCCGAGTACTACTACCTGCTGCCCAACGACGTGGTCTACGTGCCCGTGCTCAAGGCCAGGCCCGGCCGCCTCAACCTGGAGATGCTGTCGGTGTTCCTGACGGCGATCAGCGTGGCGGCCGTGGTGTACACCGTGATCCAGAACCAGAACAACAACTGATGAGCACCCCCGGGCCTCAGGATACCATCGACCTCCGGGCCATCCTGCGCAAGCTGATGGCCCATTGGTGGCTGTTCGTGATCACCGTGTTGCTCGCCGTGGGCGGCGCCGTGGCCTACATCAAGACCACCCCCAAGTCCTATGCGGTGGAGGGTGTGCTGCTCATGAGCGAGAAGAAGCGCAAGAGCTTCGGCAGCAGCGACCAGGAGTTCCTGAAGGGCACCAGTTACCTGCGGCAGAGCGGCGAACTGGACGACCAGATCAGCCAGCTGATGAGCTACACCAATGTGGAGCGCACGATCCGGCGACTGGGCTTCGAGGTGTCCTACCTCGAGGAGCGCAACTTCCTGCTCTCCGAGAGCTACGTGTACAAGCCCTTCATCGTGAAGCCTGATTCCACCCTGCAGGTGCATGGCCTGAAGGTGGAGGTGGTGCCCGACACGGTGTCGCGCACCTACCGCGTGATCTGCAAAGCCAAGAACGTCCCCCTGTACGATTTCAAGGCGCAGAAGGCCTCGGACGGCTTCGTGCCCAAGCTCGAGGTCGATTCCGTGGTGAAGATGGGCGAGCCCTTCCGCAGCGACTTCCTCAAGTTCAGCATCGATTTCCCCAAGGACCGCACGTACCGCAAGGACACGCGGTATTTCTTCATCCTCAATACGCTGGACGGGCTCACCACGGCCTACCGCAACAAGACCAGCGCGTTGCCGCAAAGCGACGAGAGCAACATCGTGCTGCTCACCACCTCGGGCGAGGTGGTGCAGAAGGAGAAGGACTTCATCAACATGCTCATGCGCACCTACATCGAGGTGGAGCAGGACAAGCAGAACAAGAAGGGCCTGGCGACCATCGAGTTCATCGAGGCGCAGGTCGGGGAAAGCAGCCAGAAGCTCTCGGCCGCACAGCAGAACCTCACGGCCGCGCAGGCCGGCGGCATGGTGGGCAGCACGGGTGACGCCTCGCAGAGCATCAGCAACGAGATGTACCGCATGCAGGCGGAGGAGACCCGCATCAAGGGCCAGCTGATGAGCCTGCAGAACCTGATCTCCGTGATGAGCACGGAGTCGGGCGGAACGCCGAACACGGTGGCCGCATCAGGCATCGACGCGCCCAGCCTGAACGCCGTGCTCGAGCAGTACAACCAGAACGTGACCGAGCTGCGGTCCAAGGAGCTGCAGGAGCGCATCGCCTCGGCCCCCACGATCGCCCTGCGCCGCAAGGTGCAGACCCAGCGTGAGCAGATCGTGCAGAGCGCCCAGGCGTTGGTGTCCCAGACGCAGAACATGCTCGCCGAGGTGCAGGGTCGCATCGGACAGCTCCGCGGCCAGCTGTACGCACTGCCCGGCGCCACCGCGCGGATCAACATCGCCACGCAGAAGTACCAGCTCACCGAGGAGCTCAACAACTACCTCATGGAGAAGCTCTATGAGGCGCAGATCGCGGTGAACAGCGACCAGGTGGACAAGTACGTGGTCGATGAGGCGCGCCAGCTCGGCCTGGGGCCGGTGTCGCCGAACAAGAAGGTGGTGCTCGGTGGCGCCCTGTTCCTGGGCCTGCTGCTTCCGGTGATCTTCGTGCTGCTGAAGGACCTGTTCAATGACCGCATCGCCGACCTCGACGAGGTGAAGCGCCTCACCGGCCTGCCGGTGCTGGCCATGATCCCCGGAAGCAAGCGAAAGCGCGTGAGCCCGGACGATCCCAAGAGCCTGCTGGCCGAGAGCTTCCGCACGGCGCGCATCAACCTGCAATACCTCAACCCCGACATGGACCGCCGGGTGGTCGGTGTCACCAGCAGCACCAGCGGGGAGGGCAAGACCTTCTGTGCGGTGAACCTGGCCTCGGTGATGGCCATGAGCGGCAAGCGCACCCTGATCCTCGACGCCGACATGCGTCGCCCGAAGCTGGCCGCAACGCTGGAGCTTCCCGAGGGCGATGGCCTCAGCACCTACCTCATCGGCGAGTGCCCGCTGGAGCAGCTGATCCGCCGCACCGACATCCCCGGCCTGGACGCGATCACCGCGGGCCCGATCCCCCCGAACCCGCTGGAGCTCATCGAGAGCGGTCGCATGGCCGAGCTCATGCGCATCCTGCGCGGCCGGTACGACCACGTGGTCGTCGATGCCTCGCCCATGGGCCTGGTTAGCGAGTTCAAGGTGCTCATCCAGCACCTGGATGTCACGCTGTACGTGGTGCGCCAGGGCTATACGCGCAGGGGCATGCTGCGGCCGCTGGCCGAGACCGTCCGCGAGGGCAAGCTGCAGCACGTGGACATCGTGCTCAACGATGTGAAGGCCGCGGAGGGCTACGGTTACTACACCACCTGACCGGCGCCCATGGCCAGCACCCGCCCGGAGGGTTTCAGGAAGTACCTGCACAACACCTCGTGGATGTTCGCCGACCGCGTCGTGCGGCTCGGTGCGGTGTTCATCACCGCCATCTACATGGCGCGCGTCCTGGGCGATCAGCTCTTCGGGCAGCTCAACTACGTCAGCGGCTTCGTGGGCCTCTTCGTCACGCTCACCGCCATGGGGCTGGACGAGATCGTGGTGCGCGACCTGGTCCGCCACCCCGAGAAGCGCGATGAACTGCTCGGCTCGGCCGCGATGATGAAGTTCATCGGCTCGGTGATCCTCGCCCTGTTCGTGCTCATCGGCACCCAGGTGAACGGCATGGACGGATTCACCACCATGCTCGCCATGGTGATCGCCGCCGGCGAGGCACTGAAACCCTGGTCGGTGGTCGAATACCATTTCCAGGCCCGCGTGGAAGGCCGCCTCATCGCCCTGGTGAACATCGTGCAGACCATCGCCAGCACGGGCTTCAAGCTCCTGCTGTGCGTGATCGTGGCCAACCCCGGCCTGCGCGATGCCATGGCCGGCATGGGGCTGGGCTTCGTGCGGTCGGTGGCCGAGAGCCCATTGAGCTGGTTCGCCTGGTCGTACGTGGTCGATACCGGCGCCGCCGCCATCGGGTACCGCGTCGCCTACCAGCGCACGGGCCTGCGGCAGAAGGACTGGAAGGCCACACGCGCCATGATGGGCCATCTGCTGCAGCAGTCGTGGCCGCTGATCATCTACGGCATGGCCCTGCTCGTGCACGCCCGCATCGACCAGGTGATGATCTTCGACGTGCTGAAGGACCGCATCGGCGAGGCGGCGGCGTACGCCGAAGTGGGCCAGTACTCCGTGGCGTTGAAGATGATCGAGGCCATGGGCTTCGTGCCGGTGATCCTGCAGAAATCGCTCGCCCCCGCCATTACCCGTGCACGCATGGAGGACCCCTTGAAGTACCACGACCGCATCCTCAACCAGTACCGCCTCATGTTCCTCCTGTTCCTGGTGATCTCCGTGCCGCTCTACTTCATCGCGGAGCCCATGATCACCCTGCTCTACGGCGAACCTTACAGGCAGGCGGGCGCGCTGCTGGCCCTCTTCGCCATCCGGCTCCTGTTCACCAACATGGGCGTGGCCAAGTCGAGCTGGATCACCAACGAGGGCATGTTCAAGTACTCGCTGCTCACCGCGGTGGTGGGGGCGGCCGTCAACATCGGCCTGAACTATTTCCTGATCCCCCCGTTCAAGGCCCACGGCGCCATCTGGGCGACGATCGGCTCGTTCCTGGTGAGCATCTTCCTGCTGGACCTGCTCACCAAGGAGACGCGCATGAACCTGCGGGCCATGTGCACGGCGATCGTCACCTTCTGGAAGCTGGACCGCGTGCGATGACAACGATGAAGTCCGACCGACACCTCGTGCCGTTGAAGCCCGCCATGGGCCCCAACGGGGCCTGTCCGCATTGCGCCTCCACCGAGGTCACCGCGACCGGGTCCTGGTTCCCCGGCATCCACGTGCTCGGCCGGTACACCTGCCGCTCCTGCGGCTCGTCCTTCGTGCGCGACCTGCCCGTGAGCCACGCGCTGGCGCATCCGGTCACGGCCACGCCACAGGGGCAGGTGCTTGACCCGCAGCAGGTGCCCGAATGGATCCGCGACGCCTTTCAGCGCGGCATCCGGGACCTGAAGGCGGACGAGGTGCGCATTGAGCGCCGCGTGTTCCGGGAGCATCGCCGGGTGGTGGTGCTCAATACGCTCGACTTCCTCTACGGGCACGTGCTGCTGAAGCTGTACAACGCCCTGCACTACATCGACAGGCATCCCGACCTCGGTCTGGTGGTGGTCCTGCCGCGCATGTACGCCTGGCTGATCCCCGACGGGGTGGCCGAGGCCTGGATCGTGGACCTCGGGCTCGGCAGGCTGCAGGGCTGGTACCCGGCGATCGACCGCTTCGTGCAGGAGCGCCTTGCCGGCTATGACGAGGCGTACCTGGCCCCGGCCTATTCACATCCCGATGTGGCCGGCATGGACATCGCCCGCTTCACGGGGGTGAAGGCCTTCGACCCCGACCGCTTCAACACCGAGCCGCTTCACGTGACCTTCGTGACGCGCGAGGACAGGCTGTGGTTCCGCAACCCCGTCACACGCTTCCTCCACCGCGCGTGCAACCGCCTTGGCCTGCGCGCCCTGTCGGGGCCGTTGGTGGTCGGCGACCAGGACCGCCTGGTGAAGGCCACGATGCGCAAGGTGCGGCGGCATGATCCCTCCGCCACCTTCAGTGTGGTGGGCCTGGGCGATGCCCGCATCCGCATGAACGGTGTGGACGACCTGCGCACGCGCAGCATGAACGTGGAGGTGGAGAAGGCGTGGTGCACGGCCTACGGCCGCAGCCAGTGCGTGGTGGGCGTGCATGGCAGCAACATGCTGCTGCCCACGGCCCATGCCGGTGCGTGCATCGAGATCCTGCCGCGGCAGCGCTTCGAGAACATCGTGCAGGACATCACCGTGCGCTACGAGGGCCGGGCCGTCCTTTTCCATTACCGCTTCGTCGGGGACCATGCCACGCCCACGGAGGTGGCCCTGCATATTCGCTCGCTGCGTGAGCACCGACCGGTGTTCATGCGCAACAACCACGAGCTCGTCTTCTGAGGCATGTCCGCGTTCACGCCCCCCGGCCCCCTGCGCATCCCGGTGCTCATCGCCGCGTTCACGCGGTACGACACCACGCGCCAGGTCTTCGAGGCCGTGCGTGCGGCGCGGCCGCCGCGGCTCTATTTCGCCTGCGATGGCGGGCGAAACGAGGCCGAGTGGGAGAAGTGCCGCCGTGTGCGCTCCCTGGTGGAGCTGGTCGACTGGCCCTGCGAGGTGCGCACCCTCTTCCACGAGCGCAACATGGGCTCGAAGTACGGCATGGCCGCCAACTTCGACTGGTTCTTCGCGCACGAGCCCGAGGGGGTGATCCTGGAGGACGACATCGTGCCCGCCACCAGCTTCTTCTGGTTCGCGCAGGAGCTGCTGGAGCGCTACCGGCACGACGAACGCGTGTGGGCCATCATCGGCAACAACCTGATGACCGACGGCAAGGTGGTGGACCCCGACGGCTACTGGTTCAACGGCCACGGCTACGGTGCGTACTGGGGCTGGGCCAGCTGGCGCCGGTCGTGGGCGCGGTTCGACATCGACATGAAGCGCTGGCCCGAGGCGCGTGACAAGGACCTCTTCAAGGACTTCTTCCTGAGCCGTGCGGAGCGGCGCGAGGCCCACATGCTGTTCGAGAGCACCTGGGACCGCAGCCTGCCCTCGGCCTGGGACTACCAGTTCGAGTTCGCGCGCATGCTGGCCGGTGCGGTCAACATCATCCCCAACGTGAACCTGTGCCGCAACATCGGGTTCGGTGATGGCTCCACGCACACGGTGAACGAGAGCGACCCGCGCAACCAGGAACACCTGCACGAAGCGGTGTTCCCCCTGCGGCATCCGGCGGAGGTGGCCATCGACCCGGCGCGCGACCTGGCCTACTTCGACCGGTTCCTGCGCACCCCCACGCGCGTGCTGCTCAAGGGCTGGATCAAGGGCCTGCTGCCCGCCAGGGCCCGTTCGTTCATTTCCGGCCTGAAGCGCGGACACGCGGGCCATTGAGGCTATTATTGCCCGTCCATCCGACGGGTCGCCGTGCAGATCGCCAAGCATAAGCTGGTCAACGCCCTTTTCCTGCTGGGCTTTCCCTGCTATGGCATCGGCAGCTACGTTTCCATCAAGCAGAACTACTCGGCGGGCATCGTGTTCGGCGTTTGGCCCTTTGTCGCCATCCTGCTCTTCCACGCGATCGACCTGCTGTACAAGGGGCGCATCACCGTGCAGGTGAACCGCTGGTTCTGGGTGGGCATGGCCTACCTGGCCGCAGTGGCCGCCGGCTATTTCGTGGCGTTGCACAACGGCTACAAGGGGCTCAACCCGGTGAACGTGTCGGCACAGGCACTGGCCGTGCTCGTGCCCTTCCCCGCGACGGCGGTGGTGCTCATCTACAACCGGGTGAACCCCGCCTTCAACTGGGCGCATATGCTGCTCACCGGCATCGGGGCCCTCATCCTCATGAACCTGGTGGCCTACGGCGCCGGCATCCGGTCGGTGGGGCACGGGTTCGAGGGGCGCATCAACCTGCCCTTCATCGGCGGCATCTACGATGGGGCGCACATGTACGCGGTGATCGCGCTCATGCTCCTGTTCCACCTCGGCGGCTTCATGCATCGCCCGGTGCGTGCCTCCCTGCTCATGGGCGGTTTCCTCCTGAGCATGGCCCTCATCGCGAATGCCAACTCCCGCCTCTCGATCATGATCCTCTTCGTGCTGCTGGCGCTCTTCGTCACCCAGGCCATGCGCCGCGTGAAGGGCCTGTACACGATCTCGATCTTCACCATGCCGCTGCTCATGTCGTTCACCCTGCTGGTGTACGAAGTGCTGTCCCTGCCCGTGTTCAGTGCGATCCTGGGGCGGGTGGACAAGGCCGATGTGACCACCTTCAACGGGCGCACGTACATCTGGGAGGCGGCCTGGGACTGGCTCTTCGACGACCGGCGGGGCCTGCTGCTGGGCAACGGCTACATGGGCCAGGCGCACATCGGCCTGCTCGATTTCATGGAACGGCTCTGGGAGGGTGAGGCGCGCCTGATCCACATGCACTCCACCTTCCTCGAGGTGCTCATCGATCAGGGCGTGCTCGTGCTGGGGCTCATGTACCTCCTGATGTACAAGGGATACTCGCATTACCGGCAGGCGTACCTCACCGGCGCGCCGGAAGCGCCCTTGTTCGGGGCCATGGTGTACCTGCTGTTCATCTGGCAGATCGACATCTTCTGCTACGGCATCGACATCGGCGCGCCGCTCCTCTTCGCCGTGTTCGCCGGTTTCTGCGTGGACCGCGGTCGTTCGGCCGCGGAGGCCATCGCCTGAAGCACGAACGCCCCACAGCGGGGGCGTCCGTTCCTCGTTCGGCCGATGGGTCACTGCACCACCACGCGCGCCCGCCAGGGACTGTCGCCGCGCGCGACGAGCAGGTAGCTGCCGGGTGTCACGGCATCGTCCAGATCGATCGAGCGCTGCCCCTCACGGAGGGTGATGCTGCGGAGCAGGCGGCCGCCCGCGTCGAACAGCTGCACCTCGCCGCCACCGTTCATGGCGGGAACGCTCAGCTCACCGCCCTGCTGCACGGGGTTCGGGAACACGCGCGCCAGACCGGCGTTGGCGGTGGGTTCCTCGTCCACCCCCGTGGTCAGCCCGCACAGGATGTCGTCCTCCTTGATCAGCACCACCGAGGAGAATGCGGGGATGGTGATGGTGCCCGAGCGCAGCTGGCCGTTCACATCGCTCCAGCAGCCGGTGAGGGGAACGTTGGCCGGGGTGCCCAGTTCGTTGTAGAGCAGCACATGGCGCTGGTGCGGGTCGAGCGGCTGCACGGTCACGCGGTGCAGCTCGATGTTGTCGATCCAGTACGTGCCCTCCTGGTAGTTGTTCATGAAGGAGCAGAAGCCCTGGTCGGTGATGTTGCTCTGGAAGAGCATGGTCACATCGCGGCGCTCGGTGGTGAAGGGGATGGCCTCGCGCACCACCATCTGCGGCCCGGTCATCTGCGTCTGCGTCTTCACGCCGGCCTCCATGGTGCCCAGCATGTTGGAGATCACGCTGAACTTGAGCCGGTACCACTGCCCGCTCTGCACCTGGTACTGGGCGACGTTGGTGAGGTAGAAGTTGTTCGCGGTGCTGTTGTTGGTGAAGTCCACGCGCATCGAGCCGTTGTCCAGCTGGGCGTAGCTGTGCGTCATCTGTCCCTGCGAGGGCCAGCCCTGCCAGCCGCCGATGCCGGCGTCGAACGCGCCGTTGGTGAGCAGGTTGTTGCTGAGCACGCTGGTCACCTCCTTGGTCTCCAGGCGCAGCGGGCTGCGCGTGGACCCGGCGTCCTCACCGGTCACCTGCTGCCACTTCTCGAGGTAGAAGTTGCGGATGCCGCTGCCCTGCGTGTTGAACTGCTGGATGCTGACCTCGTTGTAGGGGTTGAAGTAGCGGTTGTTGGTGAAGTTGCCGAAGTCGACCCAGTTGGTGGACCAGCAGTGCATCTGCTTCATGCACAGCTGGCCGGGCTCCAGGCTGTACATCACGTTGCCGGAGTACACGGTGTTGAAGGCGGGCACGTGGTAGGGGGGCGTGGCACCGGGGCCGTTGTAGTTGGAGAAGTCGGAGATGCTGAGCTGGATGGCGTTGTTGAAGAGCACGTTGTCCTTGATCTGGTTGCCGGTGCTCACCATGGTGTGGTCCACGTGGATGCCGGCGCCCTTGCAGTTGGCGATGGTGTTGTTCTGCACCAGCGTGTTCTTCACGGACACGTTGCCGAAGTAGATGCCCATGCCCGCCTGCCAGTAGCCGACGAAGTTGGGCGCCGCGCTCTCGAGGTTCCCCTCGATGTCGAGGATGATGTTGTCGCGCACGATCACACCGTCGGCGTTCTCCATGCCGATGCCGCAGCCGTCGTTGAGCAGGGCCAGCGCGTTGCGCACGAAGTTGCGCTCCACCATGGTGTTGCCGTGCACGCTGATGCCGATGTAGCCCACGGTCTCCAGGTGGTTGTCGCGCACCGCGTTGTCGTTGCCCTGCACCCGGATGCCCATGTAGCCCCAGTTGGTCTCGCCCAGTCCGGGTTGCATGGCGATGTCGGTGAAGCTGCTCGTGCGCACCGTGCTGTTGTTGTCGAGCAGGCTGATGGCCGTCTGGAACGTGCGGTTGAAGGTGTTCGCTTCGAACAGGTTGTTGTTGCCGTAGCTGAACACGCCCATGCCCAGGTCCTCGAAGGTGCAGTTGCGCACGGTGATGTGGTGGGCCGCATCAACGAACACGGCACGCTCGTACTGGTGCTTGAACTTCAGCCCGTCGAGCACCACGTGGTGCCAGTTCATGTACACCCATGCGCCGCGGTCGCGCACGCTGGCCTCGATGCTGAGCGTGTTGGGGTCCGCGTTGCTGGGCGCGCGGAAGTAGAGCATGCCGGCCGCGGCATCGTGGTACCACTCGCCGGGCTGGTCGAGCTCGCTGAGCTTGTTGCGCAGGAAGTAGCCCCAGTGCAGGGTGTCCAGCGGCATGTACATGTCGGTGAACTGGAGCTGCCCGTTGGAGCTGCCGGTGACCTGGCTGATGTCGTAGCTCCAGTTGGAGCCGCGGATCACCACCTCGGCCCCGGCCCAGTAGCCGGCGGGTTGCGTGAGGGCATCGTCGTTGAGGCTGGTGCTGGTGCCCTGGTCGTTGCGCAGCCAACCCGTGTTGGGGTAGCGCGCCAGGGTCATGAGCTGGCCGTTGCTGAACAGCATCTTCACGGGTCCGGCCAGGGGCGCCTTCCAGATGTTGCCCTGGTGCACGGTCCAGCCGGTGACCACGCTGCTGCCCGAGATCACGGGCTTGGCTCCGGTGCCGTAGGCGCCGATGGTGATGGGGGAGGTGGTGGTGCCGCTGGAGGCGACCACGAGGGTGCCGCGGTAGGTGCCGCCCTTCTGGAAGAGCACCGCGTCGCCGGGCTGCAGCCCGAAGCTCAGCTGGTTCACCCGTGCGATCGTGCGCCAGGCCTGCGATTCGCTCGTGCCGCTGTTCGCGTCGTTGCCGTTGGGCGACACGTAGTAGGTGGTCGCCTGCGCGAGCAGGGCCCACCCGCTGAACGCGAGCATGGCCAGGGCGCGCAGGGGGGAGGTCATGAAGTGGTTCATGGACCGTTCAACCCCCGGAAAGGCACGCTGGTTCAGAACTTTCGACGAACGCCACGAGCGGTACGATGGATGCCCGGAACGGCCGGATGCCCTGTTCGACCGCGGCCTGTTGACGGGCCCGCTGCACCGCCCGGCCCAGCGCTGCCGGGCGATCGCATCTTTGTGCGCACGTTCCTCGTTGGAACGTGTTCACACAGGCCGCCCCAGGCGGAACACACCCACGCATGCGTCTCTTGGTCACCGGAGGTTCGGGGTTCATCGGCACGAACCTCATGGGGTACTACATCGGCAAGGGCATCCCCCTGCTGAACCTCGACTGGAACCCGCCCCTGGACCCCGGTCATCGTGGCTGGTGGCGCGAATGCGACATCATGGACCAGGAGGGGATGCGCGCGCTCTTCGAGGAGTTCCGTCCCACGCACGTGGTGCACCTGGCCGCCCGTGCCGACACCGACGAGCCCGACGACATCAATGCGTACATCCAGAACCACGAGGGCACGCGCCGCCTGCTCGAGGTGGTGAAGGCCGCGCCGGGGATCGAACGCATCATCGTCACCAGCACGCAGTTCGTGTGCGAGGCCGGCTACCAGCCCAAGCACGACCTCGATTTCAAGCCGTTCACCCTGTATGGTGAAACGAAGCGGCTCACCGAGATGGCCACCCGCGAGGCCGGCCTCACCTGCGCCTGGACCATCATCCGCCCCACCACCATCTGGGGGCCCTGGAGCCTGCGCTACCGCGACGTGATGTTCAAGGTGATGCGCAAGGGCCTCTATTTCCATCCCTCCAAGAAGAAGGTGGTGCGGTCCTACGGCTATGTGGGCAACGTGGTGTGGCAGATCGACCGCATGCTTGAGTCACCGCGCGCCCAGGTCGATGGCAAGGTGTTCTACGTGGGCGACCGCCCGTTCGACCTGCGTACCTGGGTCGATGCCATCTCGCGCGCGTTGGTGGGCAGGCCGGTGCGCTACATCCCCACCTGGGCCATCCGCGGCATCGCCTTGGGCGGCGACCTGCTCAAGGCGCTGCGCATCCCATTCCCCATCACCACAGGGCGCTTCCGGAGCATGACCAGCGACTACATCACCCCCATGGACGCCACCATCGCCGCGTTCGGCGAGGCGCCCTACAGCCTGGAGCAGGGGGTGAAGGAGATGGTACGTTGGTACGACAACGGCAGCGAACGGATCGTGGGGCACACGTTGAAGGACGTGCGCCTGAAACCCCAGGCCAAGGCTTGATCGCATGGCGTTGACCGGAAGCAGGCGGGTGATCGGGGTGGACATCTCCACAGGCACCTTCGCGGACCACGTGCAGGCCTTCCTGGACCTGGGCCGCGCGCATCGTTCCAGCTACGTGTGCTGCGTGAACGCGCACATGACGGTGGAGGCGCACCGCGACCCGGGCTTCGCGGCCGTGGTGAACGCTGCCGACCACGCCACCGCCGACGGCATGCCCGTGCTGCGGGCACTCCAGCTCTTCCACCGCATGAAGCAGGAGCGTGTGGCGGGCAATGACCTGATGCCCGCCCTGTTCGAGGCGGCGGCCAGGGAGGGGCTCGCCGTGTACCTGTACGGGGGGCGTCAGGAGGTGCTGGACACCATCGTGGCGCGTGCCGCGCTTGAACTGCCCGCCCTTCGCATCGCAGGTACCTGTTCGCCGCCCTTCCGGGCGCTGACCGACACCGAGCTGCAGGAGCACGCCGACCGCATCAACGCCTCGGGCGCGCACATCGTCATGGTGTCGCTCGGCTGCCCCAAGCAGGAACGCTGGATGGCGGCGATGAAAGGGCGCGTGCAGGGGGTGATGCTGGGCCTGGGCGGTGCCTTCCTCCTCTACGCCGGGGTCGACACCCGGGCACCAAAGTGGATGCGCGACCTCTCCCTCGAATGGGCCTACCGCCTGGCGCTGGAGCCGGGCCGGCTCTGGAAACGCTACCTCGTCACCAACAGCATCTTCCTCTGGCTCTTCGTCCGCGAAGGCCTGGCCAGGCTCTTCGGCCGGGCAACGAAGTGACCCGATCAAGGGTCTTCGTCTGAACGATGGAAGGGCTCTGGTTTCGACGAATATGGATTTCTGATCGACCAACTTGACATTCTCGCGGGCTTCGACCTACATTTGACGCACTCGTTCAGGACCTTCCACGTCCACACCCACCTTCGATGGAGAACATTACGACCACTGGCAACCGCCGCGGACTTCAGGGGATCCTGAAGGACAAGCGCACGGCCGGTGACATGAACGGGGAACTGGCCACCTTGCTCCGCAACAGCCGGCAGCAGGTGCAGAGCGGCCTGAACCGCGTGCTCACCCTGGAGCCCCTCACCACGGTGAAGGATCTGGTGATCGTGGGCGAGGGTCCGGCCGCTGAGGAGATCTTCCAGTATTGCGAGGACCAGACCGTGCGCGGTTACCGCTTCTGCGGCGTGTTCAGCGATGCGCCCATGGACGGTCCGCTGGGCCAGCGCCGGGTGGGCGACGTTTCCGCCGTGAAGGCCTATGCGCTGCAGCACCGCATCGACATCGTGTACTGCGCGCTGCCGGGCACCCGCAAGGCCGAGATCACCGACCTGATGGAGTTCTGCGAGCGCAACACCATCCGGTTCCGGGTGATCCCGAGCGCGGACAGCTTCATTCCCGTGGTGCAGGGCTCGGAGCTCGAGTTCCACGGTGCCGTGCCCGTGAGCAAGATCCGCCGTGAACCCTTGGATCGCGCCAGCAACCGGGCCATCAAGCGGGCGTTCGACATCGTGTTCTCGTTGCTCGTCATCACCCTGGTCTTCAGCTGGTTGTTTCCCATCCTGGCCGTCCTGATCAAGCTGTCGAGCCGCGGTCCGGTCTTCTTCAAGCAGACCCGCCTGGGCGAAGGCAACCGCACCTTCGTGTGCTACAAGTTCCGCAGCATGCGCATGAACACGGAGGCCGACACCAAGCAGGCCACCAAGGACGATCCGCGGGTCACCCGCATCGGCCGTTTCCTGCGCAAGAGCAACCTGGACGAGATGCCGCAGTTCTTCAATGTGCTGCTGGGCCAGATGAGCGTGGTGGGCCCGCGTCCGCACCCCCTGCGCCTCAACGACCAGTTCCGCGACATCATCGACAAGTACATGGTGCGCCATTTCGTGCGCCCCGGCATCACCGGCTGGGCCCAGGTGAACGGTTTCCGCGGCGAGACCCGCACCCCCGAGCTCATGGAGCGCCGGATCGAGCTCGACATCTGGTACCTGGAGAACTGGTCCTTCTGGCTCGACCTGAAGATCGTGGTGAAGACCGTGACCAACATGTTCGGCAAGGACCCCATGGCCTACTGAAGGCCCCGACCTTACGGGAAAGGCCGGTCGACCGACCGGCCTTTTTCATGCCCGGGCCTTGGGGAGAAGGAAAACATCCTATATTTGCCGTCCCTTTTCGGAACAGGCCATGGCCAACCACAAGTCAGCACTGAAGCGCGTTCGTCAGACGGAGACCCGCAACGAGCGGAACCGTTACCAGCACAAGACCACCCGCAACGCGGTGCGCAAGCTCCGTGACATCAAGGACAAGAAGGAGGCCGAGAAGCTCCTGCCCGAGGTGTCGAGCATGCTGGACAAGCTGGCCAAGCGCAACATCATCCACAAGAACAAGGCCGCCAACCTCAAGAGCAGCCTTACCCGCAAGGTGGCCGGCCTGAAGTAAGGCGCCACCGGAACATATCCACGGACAGGTCCCCGCACGGGGACCTGTTGCATTTTTGGGAGCATGGAAGAGCAGGCAGGTGCACGGCGGCTCCGGTTGAAGGAGTGGGCGGAGGGCGACAAGCCGCGCGAGAAACTGGTGGCGCGGGGGGTGAAGGCGTTGAGCGATGCGGAGCTGCTGGCCATCCTGCTGCGCACGGGCACCGGGGACGGCACCGCGGTGGATGTGGCCAAGGACCTGCTGCACCGCCATGGCAACGACCTCGGGCGCATGGGAAGGGCCACCGTGGCCGATCTGCGCAAGGTGAAGGGGGTGGGCACGGTGAAGGCGGTGACCATCGCCGCAGCGCTGGAGCTCGGCTTTCGCCGGCGCGAGGCCCATGGACGCGAGCGGTCGCGCGTCGCCAGCAGCGCCGATGCCTACGAGCTCATCCACCACCGCATCGGCGACCTTGCCGTGGAGGAGTTCTGGCTCATCCTGCTCGACCGGGGGCTGCGCCTGCTCGAGCTGTGCCGCATCAGCGCCGGGGGCATGCACGGCACCGTGGCCGACCCCAAGGTCATCTTCAAGGAGGCCATCGACCGCCGCGCCTCGGCCATCATCCTCTGCCACAACCACCCCAGCGGGCAGCTCCGTCCCAGCGAGGAGGACATCCGCCTCACCCGGAAGCTCGTGGAAGGGGGGCGCCTCATCGAGGTCGCCGTCCAGGACCATCTCATCGTCACTTCGGCCGGTTATTACAGCTTTGCCGACAACGGCATGATGTGACCGCATGAACGCTCCCCTCCGCCTCCTCACCGTCATCGGTGCGCGCCCGCAGATCATCAAGGCGGCGGCCATCAGCCGCGCCGTGGCCGGGCCGTTCGCTGGCCGCATCCACGAGACCTTGCTGCATACCGGCCAGCACTACGATGCCAACATGTCGCAGGTCTTCTTCGATGAGCTCGGCATCCCGCGTGCCGACATCGACCTGGGCGTGGGCAGCGGCAGCCATGGCGCCCAGACCGCCCGGATGATCGAGGGCATCGAGCAGGAGCTGAAGCGCAACACCTACGATGCGGTGCTCCTCTACGGCGACACCAACAGTACGCTGGCCGGGGCCGTGGCCGCGGCCAAGCTCCACATCCCTGTGGCCCACGTGGAGGCGGGCCTCCGCTCCTTCAACAAGGCGATGCCCGAGGAGATCAACCGCATCGCGTGCGATCACAGCAGCACCTGGCTCTTCTGCCCCACCGACACGGCGGTGCACAACCTGCAACGTGAGGGCTTCGACCCCTCTAACGCGGGCCCGGCGCACATCGACCGCCCGCGGGTGGTGCAATGCGGCGACGTGATGTACGACAACAGCATGCACTTCGCGGACCTCGCCGCTGCGCGTTCGGTGCTGCTGCCCTCGCTCGGTCTGGGGCCCGAGGGCTATGCCCTGGTCACCGTGCACCGCGACCACAACACCGATGTGCCCGAGCGGCTCAACGCCATCGTGGGCGCGCTGGTGGCCCTGCACGATGCGCACGACCTGCCCCTGGTGCTGCCGGTGCATCCGCGCACGCGCAAGTGCTTGGACCAGCTGCTCGATCCCGTGCTGGCATCGGCATTGCGCGAGCGTCCGCGCATCCACCTGATCCCGCCCGCCGGCTTCCTGGACATGATCGCGCTGGAACGCAACGCGCGCCTGGTGGTCACCGATTCAGGCGGCGTGCAGAAGGAGGCCTTCTTCTTCGGCAAGCCCTGCGTGATCCTGCGCCCCGGGACCGAGTGGGTGGAGCTGGTGGCCCACGGGCAGGCGGTGCTGGCCGATGCGGACCCCGTGCGCATCGCGGAAGGTGCCGAAGCCTTCCTCACCAACGGCGCGCCGCCGTGCCCGCCGCTCTTCGGCGATGGCCATGCGGCCGAACGCATCTGCACGGAACTGCTTCGCGATCGCTGACCATGCTGCGCAGCCTCGCCGACTACACGCGCTTCTTCACGCACACGCTGCGCGACCGCGAGGCCCGGGCCCTGCTGCTGGCCCACCGCCACGCCCCGCGGTCCGTCGCGCTCGATGAGGCGCAGCGCCTGCAGGCCCTCTCCGCCGCCGCCGATTGGATGGCACGGGCCCAGGACCACAGCGGCGACGGCGGCCTGGGCAGCTACCACCTCGTGCATGGCTGGGGGCGCACCTACCCCGAGACCACGGGCTACACCATCCCCTCGCTGCTCGCCATGGCCGTGCTGCTGCAACGCCCCGACCTGTCGGAACGGGCCATACGCGCGGGCATCACGCTGCTGCGGTTGCAGCGCGACGATGGGGGCTGGCAGGGCGGACGTGTGGGCGAGGACCGTGCATCGGTGGTGTTCAACACGGCGCAGGTGGTGCGCGGCCTGCTGGCCCTGCAGCGCCACACCGGCAACGAGGCCTGGCTTGATGCGGCGCGCCGCGCCGGCGACTGGATCGCCGCCACCCAGGAGCCCGATGGCTGCTGGCGGCGCACCAACTTCATGGCGCAGGCCCGCGTGTACGACACCTACGTCGACGCTCCGTTGCTGCAGCTGCACGCGGCCACCGGCGATCCGGTGTACCGCGCCGCCGCGCTCCGGAACCTTGCGTGGGTGGTGGAGCGGCAGGCGGCCAACGGCTGGTTCAGCGATGCGGACAACACGGTGAAGCACAACGACCGGCCGATCATCCACACCATCGCCTACACGATCGATGGGCTGGCCGAATGCGGCGAGCTCTTGGGCGATGGGCGCTGGCTCGATGCCGCCCACGCCGCTGCCGTGCAGCTGCGCCAACGCTTCATGGCGAAGGGCGCGCTCAACGGTCGTTACGACCGCCACTGGAACGGCAGTGAGGCCTTCATCACCACCGGCGGGGCGCAGCTGGCCGTGGCCTGGGAGCGCCTGGCCCGCCACCGCGATGCCGTGGCGTACCGTGAAGCGGCCGCGCGCATGCGCGCACTCCTGGTCGACCTGCAGCGTCGGTCGGCAGAAGGGCCGGAAGGGGGGCATGGTGCGGTCACGGGCTCCTTCCCGCTGTGGGGGCGCTACGAGAAGTTCGCCTTTCCCAACTGGGCCGTGAAGTACCTGGCCGATGCCCTACTTTGTGCGGACGGACGCACGTTCTGCTGAACCGTTGCGTTCGTTCACCGCCCATGCTGCTCGTCCACGTTGAGCACCCTTCGCCGCGCACCGCCTACATCGTATCGCACGTGATCGGTGGCATGCTGGGCCTGCCATTCCGCTTCGTCGCGGACAGGGCGGCCTTCCTGGCGGAACAGGGCCCCCGCCTGCACTACGGTGTCGATCCCATTGAGGGGACGTTGCACGTGCCCTGTTCTGGAGCCTTGGATCAGCCGTCCGCAGGGGATCCCCCCATGGGCACGTGTTCGGGCATGCCGGTACTGTTCCCCGTGGGCGATGATCACGACCTGTTCGCGGCGGCCTTCTACCTTCTCGCCCTTGTGGATGAGCTCAGGTGCCCGGCGCGTGATGCCCATGACCGCATCCCTTCCGAGGCGCTCTTCACCGTGCGCAGCGGGCTAGCGGACAGGCCCTGGCTCGATCGCTGGGCGCTCGATCTGGACAGGCGGCTCCGTGAGCGCTGGCCCACGCTGCCCGCGCTGCAACGCCGCTATACGCACACGGCCACGGTGGACATGGACAACGTGTTGCGCTATGCCGGTCGGCCGTTCTCCCGTGCGCTCGGTGCCACGCTGAAGGACCTGGCCGCCCTGCGCTTCGGTGCCGTGGTGGAGCGGTGGATGGTCCGCCTTGGCCTGCGGTCGGACCCCTATATCAAGGCCATTGAGCTCGTGCGAAGGCACGTGCCGTTGGTCAGCAGGCCCATCCTCTTCTTTCTCACCAAGGGTGAAGGCGCGCACGACCATGCCGTGGGATCCCACCGCTGGACGCGCGATCTGTGGCAGCTACTGGACGGTCGGCACGGTGCGCCTGCGTTGCGCCTCGGCATCCACCCCTCGTACCGGTCGAGCGAGGATGAGCGTGCGCACTTCCAGGAGGTCTTCGCCTTCGAGATGGACCTGCAGGTGCCGCGCGATGCCAGTCGCCAGCACTTCCTGCGATGGAGGCTCCCCGGCACCTTGCGGCATGTGGCCCACATGAAGTTCACGGAGGAGCATACCCTCGGCTTCGCGGACCGTGTCGGCTTCCGCGCCTCAACCTGCACGCCCTTCCCCTGGTACGACATCGAGCGCGAGGAGGAGACCGGGCTCATGCTCGTGCCCTTCCACGCCATGGACAGCGCGCTCATCGAGCGCAAGGGTCTCGGTCCCGATGCGGTGGTGGAGGCCATGAACGCGATCAGCGATGAAGTACGTTCGGTGAACGGCACCTTCGTGAGCGTGTGGCACGATCGCTACCTGAGCGGGCACCGCGAGTTCGGGCCGTGGCCTGTGGTGTTCGAACGTGTCCTCCAGCACGCCAAGGCATGATCCGTCACCTGAGGCATAGCGAGATCGACAAGGCCGCTTGGGACCAGCGCATCGCAGCCTGCGCCACGCCGTGGTGGTACGGTCGCAGCTGGGTGCTCGATGCCGCCTCACCGGGCTGGGAAGCGTTGGTGGACGAGGCCTCGGGAGCGCAGCTGGCCCTTACGTGGCGCAGGCGCTTCGGCATCAAGTACCTGTACCAGCCCTTCCTGCTGCAGCGCGTGGGCGTGTTCGGCGGTGCACCATCCGCGTTGCTCGCCGCGCTGCCCAATGAAGTGCGTTACGCGGACATCTACCTCAACGACGGTGAACGCCAGGGCATGCCCGCCGATGTGCGGTTGACCGAGCAGCGCAACCACGAGCTGTCGTTGGACGCAACGCTCGAGGAGATCCGCAACGGTTACGCACAGAACCTGCGGCGGAACCTGCGCAAGGCCGCGCCGCACGACCTGGTCATCGATGCCGGCGCGGATGTGGGAGAGGTGCTCGTCTTCCTGCGCGGGTCGGAGCAGTTCAAGCGCTGGGGCATCGACCCGGTGCGCATCGCGTGCATGGAGCGGTTGCTCGAGGGCGCGATGGTGCAGGGCGAGGGAAGGCCGTATGCCGTGCGTGTGTCGGGTCGCACCGTGGCCGCCGCGTTCTTCGTGGAATGGGGCGGTCGGCTCCTCTTCCTCAAGGGGCTGGCCAGCGCCGAGGGCCGCGCGGTGCAGGCCATGCATCGGTTGCTCGACCGGGTGATCGCGACCCACGCCGGCAGCGCGCTCGTCCTCGACCTCGCCGGTTCCAACGACGAGGACCTGGCCCGCTTCTACGCCGGGTTCGGTGCGCGGCGCACGGTATATTTACGGGCGCAGGTGAACCGGTTGCCTCCGCTGGTGCGCCTCCTCAAGCCCTGATCCATGGTCGTGCAGCTCGCCCTCGAACGCAGTGTGGTGAACCGTTTCCTCGCCGAACTGCGGGATGAGTCGGTCCAGAAGGACCCGATGCGCTTCCGACGGAACATGGAGCGCGTGGGCGAGGTGATGGCCTACGAGCTGAGCAAGACGCTCCACCACGAGGAGCAGGAGGTGACCTCGCCGCTCGGCGTGGCGCGCATGATGCTCCCCGCGGAACAGCCAGTGCTGGCCACCATCCTGCGGGCCGGCCTGCCGCTGCACCAGGGCATGCTCAACTACTTCGACCGCGCGGACAGTGCGTTCGTGAGCGCCTACCGCAAGCACCGCAAGGGCGAGGACGGCTTCGACATCGAGGTGGAGTACATGAGCAGCCCTTCGCTCGAGGACCGCGTGCTGGTGATCACCGACCCCATGCTGGCCACGGGCCGCAGCATGGTGATGGTGTACCGCGCGCTGCTGCGCCTCGGCCGTCCCAAGGCCGTGCACGTGGTGTCCGTGATCGCGAGCGCCGAAGGGCTCGAGCACGTCAAGAGCCACATGCCCGCGGGCACCCGCATCTGGGTGGGCGCGGTGGACGAGGAGATGACCGCCCAGGCGTACATCGTGCCGGGGCTCGGCGACGCCGGGGACCTGGCCTACGGGGCCAAGCTCTGATGGCGATGGAGGAGCTGCTCCAGATACTCACCGTGATCGCCGTCGGCGCGTTGAAGATGATGGTCGCCGCCGGCTTCGGGGTGGGCTTCGGCTTCACTTTCCTCAAGACCTTCCTGTTCACGAGCCTCGGGGGCTGCATCGGCGTGCTCGTGTTCTACAAGCTGAGCGGCTGGCTCATGGAGCGCTCGCGCCTGAAGTGGGTGCGCAAGCGCACCGAGGCGCTGCTGCAGGGTGGCGCGCGCTTGAAGCCCGTGTTCACCCGGCGCAACCGCTGGCTGGTGCGCCTGAAGCACGTGAGCGGTTACCTCGGCGTGGCGCTCCTCACGCCCCTGGTGCTCACCATTCCCTTGGGCAGCATCCTCGCAGCGCGTTTCTTCCACCACGACCGCCGCACCGTGCCCGCGCTGCTCCTCTCCGTGGTGCTGCAGGCGTTCTGCGTCTCCGCAGTGCTCACCGGGGTGGTCGGCACCATCACGGGCACCTGACCGTGAAGCGCTACACGCACCTCTTCTTCGACCTCGACCACACCCTGTGGGACTTCGAGGCCAACTCGCGCGCCACGCTCGCCGAGCTACATGCGGAGCTGCGGCTGGACGATGCCGGTGTCGAGCACGTGCACGAGTTCATCGAGGCCTACGAGGAGGTGAACGCAGGGCTATGGCGGCAGTACGAGGCCGGCCGCATCGAGAAGGCGGTGCTGCGCGTGCTGCGCTTCCGCAATACGCTCCTGCGGTTCGGCGTCCGCAACGACAGGCTTTCCACCACGCTGGGCCAGGCCTACATCGAGCGTTGCCCGCAGCGCACGGCGCTCTTCCCGGGCGTGCTGCCCCTCCTCGAGGCGGTGCGCCGCACGCACCGCGTGCACATCATCACCAACGGCTTCGAGGAGGTGCAGCACCGCAAGATCACCGGCAGCGGCCTCGCGCCCTACATCGATGTGCTCCTCACCAGCGAGCAGGCCGGCGCCGCCAAGCCCGACCCGCGCATCTTCGAGCTCGCCCTGCGCAAGGCCGGGGCGACCGCGGCGGAGAGCCTGATGGTGGGGGACAACGCCGACAACGACATCGCGGGGGCGCGCGGTGTGGGCATGGACCAGGCGCACTTCGTGCCCGATGGCGCGGGCGATCCGGCGGCCACGCACCGCTTCACGCACTTCGACGAGCTACGGCAGCTGCTGGCCTGAACCGGCCTCCGGCTCGAACCGGTACACCGGATGGAACCAGCGTCCGGCCACGGTGCTGTACTTGTCCATGGTGATCGAGTCGCCCGGATGCAGCAGCCCCGCGTATTCCATGTACCCCTGCATGAGGGTGGTGCGGAAGATCACGCTGTCGCCGCGCACGGTGAAGGGCACGTTGTGCGTGCCGCGCAGCAGGTCGGCGGGGAGATCGGCGCGCATGGTGCCCTTGAGCGAATCGGCCACGGAGGCCAGGCAGTTCATGGTGACCACGTTGCCGGTGGGATAGAAGTGCAGGTATTGCACCAGGCCTTCGGTGCGCGCGGCGTACACGCCGTCGGTGCGGGGACCGGGCCTGCGCACGGGGGGCTCGGCCTGGGGCGGCCCCGAGGTGCCGCAGGCGGCGAAGGCCAGCAGGGCGGGGAACAGCAGCGGGCTCCAGCGCATCGGATCAGGACTTGAAGCGCGCCAGCGGCGTGACGGAGCCCTGCACCACATCGCCGATTTGGGCGGTGATCTCGGTGCCCAGCGGCAGCAGGATGTCCACGCGCGAGCCGAACTTGATGAAGCCGAACTCACGGCCCTGCTCGGCGGGCTGGCCGGCGCGGGCGTAGGTGACGATGCGGCGGGCCAGGGCCCCGGCGATCTGGCGGAAGAGCACCTCGCCGTGCTTCGGGTGGCGCACCACCACGGTGCTGCGCTCGTTCTCGGTGCTGCTCTTCGGGTGCCAGGCCACCAGGTACTTGCCGGGGTGGTACTTGTAGTAGCTCGTGGTGCCGCTCACCGGGTGGAAGTTGATGTGCACGTTCAGCGGGCTCATGAACACGGATAGCTGGATCCGGCGATCCTTGAAGTACTCCGTCTCCGTCACCTCCTCGATCGCCACCACCTTGCCATCGCAAGGGGATACGATGAGGTCGTCGCCGGCGGTGATGGTGCGCGACGGCACCCGGAAGAACCACACGACGATGGCGAGCACCACCAGCAGCGCCAGGCCGATCGGGTAGCGGACGAGGTCGGGCACGGGCCAGTGCCAGAGGGCGAAGCCGATGAAGCAGGTGACGGCCAGGACGAGCAGGATGGAGACCGTGCCTTCGCGGTGTAGGCGCATGGGTTGCGGAGCGGGTGCGGCCAAAGATAGCCGAAGGCCTCAGCGCAGGAGGAGCAGCAGCACGGCCACGGCCGGCGCGGCCAGCAGCATGCCGTCGAAGCGGTCGAGGATGCCGCCGTGGCCGGGGAGCACGTGCCCCGAGTCCTTCACGCCGCGCGCGCGCTTCAACGCCGACTCGAGCAGGTCGCCCACGGTGCCCGCGATGCTCACCACCAGCCCGCAGGCCAGCCACGCCGTGGGCGAGAGGACCGTCCACGCCTGCCCCAGTCCATAGGCCACGGCCAGGGTGAGCAGCACGCCGCCCACGAGGCCTTCCACGGTCTTCTTGGGGCTCACGGCGGGCAGCAGCTTGGTGCGGCCCATCGCGCGGCCCACGAGGTAGGCGCCGGTGTCGTTGGTCCACAGCAGGAAGTAGGTGCCCATGAGCACTTCGGGGCCGTCGCGCAGCAGGTGGGGCAGCAGGGCGAAGGGCAGCGCGACGTAGGCCACCAGCAGGAACTGGCCGCCGAGGTCCATCGCGGGGCTCACGGGCCCGCGGCGCAGCGACATGGAGATGCCGGTCACCAGCAGGGCGAAGGCGAGGGCCAGTGCGTGCGCCATGGTCCATGCGGGCAGCAGGGTGGGCAGGGCAAGGCCGAGGTAGGCCACCACGGCCAGTGCGATGCTCCAAAGGGGGAGGGGGCCTTCGCCGTCCTTCCAGAAGAGCTTGTGGAACTCGTTGGCACCGATGGCGCACACCGGCAGGAAGAGCACCGTGGTGGTGAGCGGTCCGGCCCAGGCGGCGCCCAGCGCGAGCGCTACGTACGCGGTGCCGGTGAGCGCGCGGGTGGTGAGCTCGTTCACGCGGTGGTCGGCGGGGGGATGGTGTCCGCAGGGGCCTCCTGCGCCACGTGTCCGTTGCCGTTGGTGGCGGGGGCCACCTCGGCCTTGTCGAAGCGGCGTTCGCCGAAGATCTTCTCCAGGTCCTCCTTGAAGATCACCTCCTTCTCCAGCAGCTGCGTGGCCAGGGCGGTGAGCTTGTCCTTGTGCTCGGAGAGGATGCGCTTGGCGCGGGTGTACTGTCCTTCCACCAGGCGGCTCACCTCCTCGTCGATCACCTCGGCGGTCTTCTCGCTGTAAGGTTTCCCGAAGGTGTACTCGCTCTGGCCGGTGCTGTCGTAGAAGCTGAGGTTGCCCACGCGCTCGTTGAGGCCGAACACGGTGACCATGGCATAGGCCTGCTTGGTCACCTTCTCCAGGTCGCTGAGGGCGCCGGTGCTCACCTTGCCGAACATCACGTCCTCCGCGGCGCGGCCACCCAGGGCGGCGCACATCTCATCGAGCATCTGCTCGGCGGTGGTTAGGTGGCGTTCCTCGGGCAGGTACCAGGCGGCGCCCAGCGAGCGGCCGCGCGGCACGATGGTCACCTTCACCAGGGGAGAGGCGTGCTCCACCAGCCAGCTCACGGTGGCATGGCCGGCCTCGTGGTAGGCCACGCCGCGCTTCTCCTCGGTGGTGATGATCTTGTTCTTCTTCTCCAGTCCGCCGATCACGCGGTCCACCGCGTCGAGGAAGTCCTGCTTCTCCACGTGGTCCTTCTTCTTGCGCGCTGCGATCAGGGCGGCCTCGTTGCAGATGTTGGCGATGTCGGCGCCGCTGAAGCCGGGGGTCTGCCGCGCGAGGAACTCCACGTCCACCGCGGTGTCGAGCTTCAGGGGCTTCAGGTGCACCTTGAAGATGGCGACGCGCCCGTTGAGGTCGGGCATGTCCACGAAGATCTGGCGGTCGAAGCGGCCGGGGCGCATCAGGGCGCGGTCGAGCACGTCGGCCCGGTTGGTGGCGCCGATGAGGATCACGCCGCTGTTGGTGCCGAAGCCGTCCATCTCGGTGAGCAGCTGGTTCAGCGTGTTCTCGCGCTCGTCGTTGGCGCCCATGCTCACGCTGCGCCCGCGGGCACGGCCGATGGCGTCGATCTCGTCGATGAAGATGATGGCGGGGGCCTTCTCCTTGGCCTGCTTGAAGAGGTCGCGCACGCGGCTGGCGCCCACGCCCACGAACATCTCCACGAAGTCGGAGCCGCTGAGGCTGAAGAAGGGCACGTTGGCCTCGCCGGCGATGGCCTTGGCCAGCAGCGTCTTGCCGGTGCCCGGAGGGCCCACGAGCAGCGCGCCCTTGGGGATCTTGGCGCCCAGGGCCGTGTACTTCTTCGGCGTCTTCAGGAAGTCGACGATCTCCTGCAGCTCCTCCTTGGCCTCATCGAGGCCGGCCACGTCGTTGAAGGTGATGTTGGTGCTCTTGCCGCCCTCGAACACCTGGGCGCGGCTCTTGCCGATGTTGAAGATCTGACCGCCGGGACCGCCACCACCGCCGAGGCGGCGCATGAAGAAGACCCAGATGGCCACCATGAAGCCCAGGAAGAGCACCCACTGGAAGATGTCGCGCCCCCAGTTGTCCTGCGTTTCGAAGTTGAGCTCCACGCCGTGCTGCTCGGCGGTCTGCACGAGCTTGTTCTGCGCGGCCTCGGAGCTGCCGATGGTGAAGCGGTAGTGCGGGCCTGCGGGCGCTTTCGCGGCGTCGGCCCCCAGCTTGTCCAGGTGGGTCTTCTTCTGCAGGCTGTCCTTCTTGATGGTCACCAGCACCGTCTCGTTGTTCACGATGTCGATGCGGCGCACATCGCCGGCGTTCACCATCCGCTCGTAGTCGTTGAACTCGATCGGGCGCGAGCCGCCGTTGAGCTGCATGAGCTGGATGCTGAGGATCACCACGATGATGACCCCGTAGATCCAGTAGAAGTTGAAGGAACGGCGAGGGCGCTCACCGCCGCTGCGGTCGTTCCTGGGTTTGGTCTCGTTCTCCACGGTGTAGGTTCAGGTCTGCAGGTCAGGCCACGTTCTCGAAGCGGTTGCGCACGGCATCGGCCCAGAGGTCCTCCAGGGCGTAGTAGGTGCGCTTCTCGCGGTGGAACACGTGCACCACCACGTCCACGTAGTCGAGCAGCACCCAGCCGGCGTTCTCGCGCCCTTCGGTGTGCCAGGGACGCTCGCCGATGCGCTCACGCACCACCTTGTCCACCGAGTTGGCGATGGCCTCCACCTGCGTGTCGCTGTCGCCATGGCACACAACGAAGTGGTCGCTCACAGTGTTCGGCACGCCACGGAGGTCCAGGTGGACGATGTCCTTGCCCTTCACTTCCTGGATGCCTGCCACCACGGCATCCACCAAACGTTCGGAAGGGCTTTTGCCCCGGGTTTTCTTCATCCGCGGTAACTTGGACCGTTCAAAGGTACACAGGATCGGCCGCCAGCACTGCCGCGGTGCGCAGGCCTGTCGCCCCACGTTCCGCCCCATGGCCACCCGCCTTTCCGGTCATCCGTTGATCGAGCTCGATTCGGTCGACAGCACCAACAAATACGCGGCCGATCGGCTCCACCTGCCGGAATTGCAGCACGGTACTGTCATCCTCGCGCACGAGCAGACCCAGGGGCGCGGGCAACGCGAGCGCACCTGGTCGTCCAACAAGGGCCTCGACCTCACCTTCAGCCTGGTGCTGCGGCCCAAGGGGCTGAAGGCCGCGGGGCAGTTCGTGCTGGCGAAGGTGGCGGCGCTGGCGGTGCACGCTGCGGTGGTCGACGCGCTGCGCGCGGCCTCGGGCCTCGGGGTGGGCGCCGTGCACATCAAGTGGCCCAACGACGTGCTCATCGGCGACCGCAAGGTGGCGGGCATCCTCATCCACAGCGAGCTCGCCGGGGAACGCATCACCGCCAGCATCGTGGGCATCGGCCTCAACGTGAACAGCTCGGAGCTGCACGCCGCGCCCGGCGCCACCAGCCTGCGCAACGAGGTGGGCCACGCGCTCGATCGCCTGGCGCTGCTGGAGGACCTGCTCGCGCGCTTCGACGCCTGGTGGGGCCGCGCCTCCACCGCGCCCGGGGAGGTGGACGCCGCCTATGCCGCACAGCTGTGGGGTCGCGACCGCGCCATGGACCTGGAGCTCGACGGGGTGCCCTTCAGCGGGGTGCCGGTGGACGTGGACCCCGCGGGGCGGCTGCGGGTCCGGGACCTGTCCGGGACCGAGCAGGCCTACGGGCTGGACCGCCTGCGCTTCGTCCCCCGCTACCAATAAGCTGGCCACCAGCGATTTGTGGGGGTATTTGGCCGAATGCCGAAAAGGCCTACTTTTGCCCTCCCTTTAGCAAACGACGACGGCCATGAAGCGCACTTACCAGCCCAGCAAACGCAAGCGTACCAACAAGCACGGCTTCCGTGAGCGCATGAGCTCGGCTTCGGGTCGCGCGGTGCTCAGCAGCCGCCGCAAGCAGGGCCGCAAGAAGCTCTCCGTGAGCGACGAGAAGATGGGCAAGAAATAAGCCCGTCCACCACATGCTTTCACCAAGGGGCCTTCGGGCCCCTTTTCTTTTTCAGCCCAGCGCCGCGGCGATAGCCGGAGCGAAGGCCGGGGTGAGCAGCACATGCCCACCATCGAGCAGTTCCACCTGCACGCGCTGCGGGGCGCGGCGCTGCAGCGCCTCCGCGAGGTGCGCCGGGATCACGCTGTCCGTGCGGCCCAGGAAGAGCGTGAGCCCGATGGCATGCGCCTCCAGCACCCGCGCCGCATCGCCCAGGTCCGGTTCGATCAGGCGGTAGCTCAGCCACACATCATGCACCTTCTGGCGCTTGGCGCGGCTGTCGGTCTGGTCGAGCAGGAAGCGGTGCAGCTTGGGGCGCAGCAGGCCCGTGCGGTGCAGGGCGTGCATCAGGGCGTGCGCGCGGCGCGGGTCGTCCACGAAGCGGCCGTAGAGGTGGCGGCCGAAGCGCGAAGCGGCGAGGCCGCGGTACCAGGGCCGCGGTTTCAGCCCGTCGGGCGCCACCAGCACCACCCGGTCGATGCGCTGCGGCATGGTGGTGAGCAGGCTCAGGGCGATGCGGCCCCCAAGGCTGTAGCCCAGCAGGCTCACCTTCCCCGCGCCCAGGTGATCCGCGAAGGCGGTGACGTACGCGGCCAGCTCGGCCGGCGTGAAGGGCTCGTGCGCGCGGTGCGCGGGCGTGGCGCTCGCCCCGTGGAAGTGCAGGTCGAAGGCGTGCACCGTGCAGCGCCCTTCCACCAGCGGACCGAACAGCGCGAAGTCGGCACCGGTGCGGCCGAAGCCATGGAGCGCGATCACCTGCGCCGGCCCGCTACCGTAGCTGCGGTAGGCGAGGGTGGTGTGGCCGTGGGTGAAGTGCCGGGTCATGCTTGCCGCAAGGACGCAGGGACGTAAAGGTCGTGTCGTTCAGCGCTGGAGCTCGTTGACCCTGTTCGGCGCGAATGCGCCATTCCCCCAACGGGCCTGGAGGTTCAAGGCTTTGGGAGGTTGTCGGCCTCCACCGGTCCACGGTGTTCGATGAAGCGCTTGCCGTCGAACCGGAGCCATCCGCGCACGATGCCATCGGGATGTTCGTCCGTAACGGGTACGGGTGAAAGGTCGTCCAGCCGGAACACGTAATCGATGCGCTGAGCGCTGGCGTTGTAGGTCCACTTCAACAGGTCGCCGCAGCGTGCATCGAGCCCATAGGCCGGGGTGCCCGGTTCTTCCTCCACGGAGAAGGCCGGGTAGGCCAGGTCGAGCGAATCACCGGTGGTGCGGAAGACCACAGCCACCTTCGCGCAGCAGGTCCCGCACGAGCGCACGTGGCCCAGCGCGAGGTAAAGCCGCTCGCCGTTCTTCGTGCGCAACCGATGGATCGCGGAGTATGGTGCCCTGCCGTCCTGGAAGCCATCATCATCGCCCAGGGTGACACCCCGGCCCGCGGCGGTGCGCAGGTGGAACACGTGGGCGTAACTGTGGAAGCTGCCGCCCGTGTTCTCGAACCAATGGAAGGCCCACAGGCGGCCGTCCGGCGAGCGGGTGCGGTTCAGGTGCTCATGGCGCGTCACCCGGTCGAGCGTGCTGTCGGCCATCGGGATGGCAAGAAGCTGCCGGAGGCTGTTCTCGATCGTCGTGTTGATGGAAGGCCCCTCATCGGGCCAGGCCTGCTCCCAGCTCAAGTGTGCGGCGCTGTCGAGCAACGTGTGCAGCTCGGCCACCCGCTCCGCCAGGCTGTCCTGTGCAAGGACCCGCATGGGAAGGAGCAGTCCACCAAGGAGGAGAAGCTTCATGGCCATCCTGCCTTCAAAGTAAGGTGCTGTCCCGTGGTGGGCTTCCCATCGTGCCGCTAGGTGGAGGGAGGTGTGGGACCAGGCCATGTTCCGTCGTGGCCCGCCGCAGTTCTCCACGATCCCCCCGCATTATCCACGATCCAGGTGCCGCGCAGCGTGCCCGCGGTACCTTCGCATCCCGAGTCCGCCACTGTCCCGGCGATCGGGGAGGTGGCGGGCCGGAACCCCTCCGGAATGCCCAAAGACACCTCCATCAAGTCCGTCCTGCTCATCGGCAGCGGTCCCATCGTCATCGGCCAGGCGTGTGAGTTCGATTACTCCGGCAGCCAGGCCAGCCGCTCCCTCCGCAACGAAGGCATCGAGGTCACGCTGATCAACAGCAACCCGGCCACCATCATGACCGACCCGGTCACGGCCGACAACGTCTACCTCAAGCCCCTCACCACCGAGAGCATCGAGGAGATCCTCAAGAAGCACAAG